>JAUNMP010000151.1 GCA_030537465.1 bacterium | reverse complement strand
CCGTCAGGCGGACGGACAAGCCGTCAACGCCGAGGTTTTGCAATTACCTCTATAGTCTATAACTCTCCGTCCAAGATTGTCAAGTCGGAGGCGTCGTGAAGATACCCCGCGTCGATTTTTCGGGGACGGGCAATACCGCATCTTCAGTGGTCAAGGTCCACCGTCGGGATGGCCGCCTCGACGACGGTGACACCGATGGTGGGGAGTTCGACCGCAAGATGGGTTTCGTCGGCACGCGAGATGCCAGAACCGAGCACGGGCTTCAGGTCCGAAACGCCCTTCGGGAGCGCAATGCGGGCCGTCTGCGGCTCCCGTGTCGTGTTCACCACGGCCACGAGGACCCGTCCGTCCTTCACCCAGGCGCGTGCGCCGAGCACCTCGGGGACATCCGCCAGAGGCAGTTCGGGCTCCGCAGAAAGGAAAAAGTCCTCGCAGGACTTGATTTCGCACGCCACGCGCTTCACCTCCGCCCAGCGCTGGGCGAACGGCGTACGCGCGTCCATCGCCACAAGATCGAAGAACGAATAGAAGACGAGTCCGTTCGCGCCGCCCGCAAGGCACTGCCAGGCCATGTTGCGGACCTCCTCCTCGCTCGGCGCCTTGCAGATCTCCGGCTTCCGGCGGTTGACCTCGTAGGCCCACTTGTCGAACACCTGCGGAATCTGCCACATCGGCTTAAGGCCCAGAAGTCCAGCCCGCGTGTTGCGCGTCCACTCGCTCACCATGCCGATCGGATTGCGGAAGAGCGGATAGGGATCCGTCCCCACCACGTCGAACGTCGGCAGGTAGTCGCGAACCTGCGTGTTCTGGTAGATGGCGATCCAGGTTGGATGATTCGGATCGAGTTCCTCCGCAAGGCGCCGCGCCGTGGCGAGTTCGTCGCGATAGGAAATCGGCATCTCGTCGTTCAGATACCAGGCGAGGAGCGCGGGATGGCTGCGGAACCGGCGGAAATAGCTGGCGAAGGTCTCCACCGCCTCTTCCTGTGGCGGACGCGCCCCGCGGAACTTGCCCGCATAGGCATCGACCACATTGTAGATCACCTTGAGTCCGCGTGCCTGGCAGAGGTCCATCTGTTCGCGTGTCGGGCGACGATACGGCATCAGGCAGTTGAACGGTCCTTCTTTGTAGACATCGAGCTCCTTCTCCGTCACCTGGCCCCAATACATACCAAGGGGGAAGAACGGTTTGTCGTCCACGAGCGTCCGACGATGCTCGTCGATGCGGACCGTACGGGACGCCTCCTCGTCCTTCGTCAGACGATGGAAGCGAAGGTCCTTCGTCGCAAGCGTCTGTCCCTTCGCGGAGCGCAGCGTGAAGCGCACGCGGTTTTCACCCGGAACGAAATCCTCGACGGGAACCGTCCAGGAGCAGACCCCCTTTTCGACCGCGAGACGGGCCGTTCCCTTCGATGGCAGCGGCTGTTCAACGCCGGCGTGGCAGAAGACGCCCGTGGCGCCTTCCGTCCGCGCGCTCTCGTTGAGGACGGCCTTGAACGTGACCTGACCTGCCGCCGCGCCATTGCGGTACCGGTCGGAATAGACGCCGTCGATGTCAGGCGCCTCGACTTCCACCAGACGAAGATCGTCGAACCAGGCCGCGCCCGTCGCGCCGCGCGAACAGAGCGGTTCGACGACATACCGCACCATGCCCGTGGGAATCAGCGGCGTCGTGCCGGAGATCTCGACCCAGTCCTTGGCAGTTCCCTTGACGCCGGTCGGGTAGAGTCCGCCCTTCCAGTGTCCATCCGCGCCATACCATTCAACGCAGCACCCCGCCGTACCGCCCTTCAGATCCTTGCAGCGAACCTTGACGCTGAGCCGATACCGTTTACCGCCTTCGAGCTTCGGATTCTGCGACGGCAGCACATAGCGTTTGGGATCGTCGTTCCGCCAGACGAGGCCACGGGACTCGTCCACGCCCGTCGTCTCGCCCAGCGACCAGACCGTCCCGTCCGGACGCCAGCCGACCGTTCCCTTGTCGTCGACCTTCTCAAAACCGCCATTCACGACCAGATTGGTGGCTGACACGCACGAGACGACCCCGCACGCAACCAGCAACGGTAGAATCTGCCTGCTCGTCATACGCTCACCGGAAAAGAAGCAACGTGCCCTTGAGGTTCTTCACCTGGATTTTGATTTCCCTGTCGTCCGAAGACCTCAGAACCGAGACGAGACCAGAGTCGTACGTGAAGTCGATTCGATCCGGAATGGCATTCTTCGATTTGATGAGCGTATACGTTCCTCCGCCGCGCACAGGCAGCTGCGGATCCACGTCGATGGCGATTTTCAGTCGACCGCTTTCTACAGAAACGCCATTCACATCGATGACGGCATGTTCAGTCGAGAAGCCCTCTGCCGGGATCGACACATGGACCGTCGTGTTCGTGCCGCGGGCGAAGAACCCACCGTAACTGGTGTTCATGTTCTTCAGCCAGGTGTTCGTACCGCCCAGATAGACGTGACGCTCGCTGCTGTTCTCATAGTTAGCCGATCCGCTGCTATCGCCCATCATGAAGAGGGAAGCCGCCGGCGTTGATGCCATCGTGTACTGCGTATTGATTAGACGGACGACGGTGTTGCTCTGCGTCATCTGCAGACGCGCACCAGAGACCTCGCAATCCTCAAAGGAAATCTCCGCATTGTCCCTGGACATCATGATCCGCGAATAGTCCACGGTACACCCCTTGAAGGAGGCACGGCCGCGCACGTTGAAGTCGCCGGTCAGCGACACCGCCGCGTTCGTCAACGCAATCTGCGAAGAGGAATAGGTGTCCAGAAAGTTGCCAACGGACAGAGTGCCGCCCTCTCCGACGAGCGAACCATAAACTGTCAAGGTCTTGCCGACGCTCCAGCATGCGCCCGACGACAGTTCGACGCAGCCCGTCGACTCAATCGTCGCCCCTTCCATGTTGGTCACCACGGCGTCCGACATCATTGTGAACTGGTCCGCAATCGTGAACCCCTTGGCGACCGACCAGAATCCCCCGTTCTCGACAAGGACCGTCCCCTGCGGACCGATCTTTGCCGCCTGCAGATTCGTCAGCGCACCACCCGAAATCTCAACAGCACCGCCGCGGATGACAGTGAATCCATTCGCATGCGACAATTCGGCGGCGCCGCCATCGGCAATCTCGAGACGCCCTCCCGGCCAGATGTTGTCCTGCCCGAAGACGAACATCATGGGCGTCGAATAGAATCCGCCCTGCTCCACGCGGAACACATTGCCGCTGTAGACCGTCGTATCCCCCGTGGAGAACATCTGCGAACCCGCCCCTGAGACAACCACCTGGTTGTTTGGTCCCGAATGCTTCGTTGCCGTATGGTTGCCAAGTTTCAACACGGCATTCGTGAAAATGCCCCCGTCGGCGACACGCAGCAGCGCATTCGAGACAACGGCATAGTCGCACTGTCCGACAATCGTCTCGGTGGCCACGTTCAGTACGGCCCCGTGGCTCACTTCCGCCTGTCCCTCCGAACGCTTCCAGCCGACGTAGAACTTCGGCGCACGGACCAAGGCTCCGTCTGCCACGACAATCTGGTTCGTCAGCACCTGGTTCCGACGATCGATGTCATTGGCCACAAAAATGGACGCCGCCGTCAACACGGTTCCTTCGCCCGCCACGTGGACGAGCGAGGAGAAGTACGGCGCGCCATCTCCACCGGACCCCACGGATAAGTCCCGAGCTCCCACAAACGCGCCGTTCGTCACGAAGAGCCGGGGACAGACAAAACTGTTGCCGTTGTTGGACCGGAGATTGATTCCCTCCCGACAGTCGAATTCGGCATGGGGGCCGTCGACAATGAACGTTCCGTTTCCCGAGATGTACGTGCTCCCGTACGTATTGCCCTTGTAGGCGATGATCTTGCCCGACTTGTGGACGAGCGTCGCTCCATTCTCGACGTGCAGGGCCGAAGCCGCGGATCTGCCAAGGTTCGTGATCGCGAATCCTTCACCGAAGTCATTCGTCACGGTGATGGCCGTGTTGTAGCGCAGCATGGCCCCGCCGAAGAACGACACCTCGGGTGTACTCAGCGTCAGCGGTCCCGTCAGATTCTTCTGCACATAGCATGTCGAATCCGCGGCGGGTGCCGTGCCCCAGTTTGCGGCATCATCCAGGTTTCCACCAGCCACCGGACTCCAGTACGTGGTTCCGGCCCAGGCGGCCACGGAAAACCCCAAAATGACCAAACAGACTTCAATTCGTGGGAGATTCATACGACAACCTTTCCTCTACCTGTAACGTGGCGAAAACTGTAATGCACTAGCGGAAAAGAAGCAGCGTACCGGTCATGGTGACCAACGTGAGTTCGCCCGTCTGCGCATCGTACGCGAGGGACGAGGACTTGGGCAGGCCTTCCATCACGAAGACCGTCGCGGACGGCACGAGTGCAGGATCGAACGTCGCGAGCGTCGTCCGGGCGCGGAGTTGCGCGCCGGCAAGCGCAGAGACGTCGACACCGACCGAGCCGGCCGCCTCCGTCACCTTCGTGCAGTCGACCGGCAAACCGTCCGTTCCCGGGAAGCGGAGCGTCGCGCCGTCGGCCAGGCGCAAATCCTCAAACGTGCCCGTGAAGGACGCGAAATCCAGCTCGGCGCCTGTACCCACGCGCCACGTGCCAGACAGCAGCCCCGCGCCGGAGACGATCTGTCCGGGATTGAGCGTGAACGGCGCAGTGTCTGAAACCGGCATGCGGACGCAGGCGCCCGCGGCGACGACGATATTCGTCACACCAAGACCACGGTCCGGCACCGTTGCCGCCGTCCAGCCGTACTGGCCCAGAAGCTGGAAACCATACTCCCAGGCACAACGCTCGGAGAGCGCACGCAGTTCGTCTCGCGAGAACGCGCGGTTGTACAGGCGGATATCCGCGATATCGCCCGTGAAGAACCCGTTGTCGACGGTCTTCGCAAGGGCGCCAACCAACACGTCGTAGGTTCCCAGCGCGTTCTTCTCCGTCGTCGTGCCAGCCGTCGGCACGCCGTCCACCATCCAAATGTACGTACCAGCCGCCGCATCACGCGTGAGCACGGCGACATGCGGAAGACCATCGTGCAGACGGAACGGTTTGCGGGTGAAGCAGGTCGTGTTCTGGCCCCAGCAGCCCACGGCCGTACCCTCCTTGTGCCAGGTGAGCGCGAAGTCGAACGCGCCCGTGCCCTGGTTGGAGCCAACAAGACCCTCGCCACAGGACACTCCCGTACCGTAGTCGCCATTGCCTGTTGCTGCCGAGACCGTCGTGCGGAAGACGACCGCCGCCGTGAAGTCCGTCGCCCCGGACGTCGGTGCCGCCGCAGCGGGAATCGCGAGCGCGGTCTTGTCGGCCGCGGAGAAGCGGAGGACGCTCCGCCCATTCAGCGCGTTCTTGACGAGCACCGGCCCCTTCTGCGCCTTCGCCCCAGCGAGGGCCTTCGTCGCCGTGGCGCCGTCTGTACCCGAAGCGTTCGGCCAGGACAAGACTTCCGCACCGTCGTCTTCAACGGCATTCAGGCTGTCCGCAGTCCAGTGGGCGTCCGTCGGCACATCTGCGGGCACGGCGGACGCAAGCGAGCTGGCGCCCGCCGCCGTGGCGCGCATGCGCGT
Organism: bacterium; assembly: GCA_030537465.1. Taxonomy (GTDB): domain Bacteria; phylum Verrucomicrobiota; class Kiritimatiellia; order RFP12; family UBA1067; genus RUG572. The sequence goes on along the minus strand of JAUNMP010000151.1, from coordinate 6,043 downwards.
GCGAAGCTCATTTCGCTCCTGGGCCGCAACTTTCGCATCCGTGCCGTCGTACTTCACGAGGAGTTCCGCAACGAGCGCCGCGCATTCGGACTCGTTCAACGCACGGTGCGGGTAGGCCCGAACCTCGGCAATATACGCGCTCGAGCAGGCCGTATTGATCTCGTCCGGGTAGTGCCCACCGATGTGCAGCGGCAGGTTTGGGAAGAGGGAGGCAATCGACTTCCCCTCCAGCACGGCGTTTGTGGAAAGCCCGTCCACCATCGTCGAGACCTTCCAGCCGTCGATCGAGAGCACCGCAACATGCACGCCAGAGTTCCAGAGGCTGTAGAACGCGTTGTCCGGGACCACCTGAAGGCCATTGCTGTCGGCACCGCCGTGACGGCGGCTTCCGCCGATGGCCGTACCGGAACGACCAGGGGAAAGCAGGGCGTAGCGGTCTCCGTAGTACGCATTCGCGCCACCGACCAGCGCACCCGCGTAGAGGCCGGGCGCATTGGCCGATCCCTGCACGCTCGGCTGGTAGACGAGCGCCAGCGTGAGGTTCGTGTTGTTCGACAGCGGATTCGTCTCGCGCGGCACGGAAATGATGGCATTGGAGAACTTCAGTGCGGCATGGCCGTTGAACTTGTCCAGGACGACCGTGGGATTGCCGATCTTGTAGGCCCCGCCCTTGTAGTTCGTCGAGCTGTTCTTGGCGTCGGGCGACGCGACGACGCCGTGGATGTCGTCCGGCCAGCTCGTGACTTCCGCCCCGTCCTCCAGTCCGGCGGCGGCGGTGTCCGCGGTCCAGCTGTAGTAGTCGGCGTCGGATGCCGTGCGCGTCGGCGCGCCCATGATCTCAACCGTGCCCGCGCGCACGTCGAGCGTTCCTGTAAAGCGGGTGGCATCCGTGAGGACGAAATTGCCCGTACCGTCCTTGCGCAGCGTGCCGTCGCCCCAGACCGGCGCGACGACGCCGACACTATGTCCGTCCGTGTCCAGCGTAAACGGTTCGCCTGCCCCCCGGGGCAGGGACCAACCGCAGGCACTCGTGAACTCATCCGCGGCCTTCAGCGTTCCACCCGACATCCGGAAACTGTAGGCGGCGTCTGCCGGGGAACCGTCGTTCCAATACTTCGCAACAGAAAAGCCCTCCCTGCCGAGGTTGAACGTGCCGCCCTTCAGGTCGAAGAGTCCGAACTGCTGTCCACGCGGGCCGGTCGCAGATACGTCAGACCCCACCGCAATGGCAGGCGTGGAGACCGTACCACCCGTCTGCGTGTAGACGCCCTGCTGCGCCGACGTGTTCTGGCTCGCGTTGCAGCGCATGATGCGGAGACCATGGTTGTTCGCCGTCGACGACATCCCGATTGCAAGGTTCCCGCCCTCCATCCGATACTCGCCCCAGCTCGCCTTGCTGCCCTGGTTGCCGCCACCGACCGCGAGGGCCGTCGTCAGCGTCACGTCGCCACCCGTCTGGACGAAATTGTACGAATTGGAGGTCGTTACGGTAGAGTAGTGTCCCGCGAAGGCACTGGCTGCCTTGACCGTGCCACCCGCGATGGTGAAGAAGGACGGGTAGTCATAGGGATACCACGTGCCGTAATAGTAGTTGAAGTAGCCGACGTTCAGCTCGCCCGTCGAGTTCCAGTTCCCGCCCGTCATGTTGATATAGCCGTGGGAGGTGCCCGATCGACTGGAAGTCTCGAAGACGTCGCCGGCCTCGAAGTCCAGAACGGGGACCTTCTTGGCCGGATTCCCGTCGTTCTCGGGATGCCGGATGTTGAGGCCGAAGTCGCAATTCGTCTTCACGTAGCGACGACCGAAGAGCGTGGACCACGACGTGCGGTTCGTGCACACGAGATAGCCGTTGCACTTGAGTTCGATCTCCTCCGCCCAGCGTTCGCCCGAGTAGGCGCGCACGCTCGTCGTCCACTGCCAGGACGAACTGATGTTGGGCGAATTGTAGTAGATCTTGCCACCGTAGCGGACAGCTTCGCGGTGGATGATGAAGGCTGCATTGACGAAGGTCAGCAGGTCCGTGCCCGAGATGGTCGACCAAGTCGTGAGATTCTGCTTGCCGCAGTTCCAGGTCTGCGCACAGGCCGTCGCGACGGGCATGCGGAACGCGACGCCCTTCTGGAAATCCATCGTGTCGACTGTATTCACGAAACCGTCCGCGCCGAGCGTCAGCGTCGCCTCGCCAGCAATTTCGAGGTTACGGTCGTTGTGGTCGATGCGCAGGCCGCCGACCGTGAGATCCGCGGAGAGCTTCAACTGCGTGTCGGCACCCAGCGCCGCGACGTCGACCACCGCGACGTCATCTGCGCCCGGAAGCGTTCCGCCCCAGTTCGCCGCACGGGCGAGATCGCGCGGATCCTCGGCGTCCGCACCCGTGAATACGACATCCGCGCCCCTGACCCCAAAGCAGACCAAGGACAGCACAACGGCCATAAATGTTGTCTTCATGACCGTATTCTACCACAATCTTTGGATTATTTCACCTGCGCGCTATAGCCAACCGTCGCCTGCAGCGCCTGCATCGTGTGCATGGAGACGCGGGTCGGACGCGCGGGATTGACAATGGTCAGCTTCTCGGGCTTGACCGCATGGCCCGCCCCCGTCGCATAGACGCGGCGGTAGCCGGACGCATCTTCGCCCAGCAGGCGATAGGCGCCATCCAACGTCCCAACGAGCGTCTTGACGCTCTGGTACGTCGCCGAGTTCATCCCCTGGAAGAAAACCATCACGTTCTCCGTGCGATGATTGTTCAGCCACGTCGCGACCGGTGCAAGCTCCTCCACCGTGGAAACCGCCGCCACGTTCACCCCCACGATCTTCACCTTCGCCCCCGTGGACCGTTCAAGCAGTTCGGCGCAGACGGCCGTCGCGTTTGTGAAGCCCGTCTCCGCGAACGGCAACGTCGCGCAGATCGAATCCGCTACCGAGAACCGACGCCCGTCGTACATCACCGTCGTCCACAACGCCTCGTGTTGCGAATCGGCCCACCGCTTGCCCCGTGCCACCAACATGCCCTCGACGTTCAACTGCAGATTGGTCCAGAAGTTCTTCGCGCTTCCGTCCGCCCCCGTCATGCAGGCGGGATCGGTCAGAAAGAGGACGACGTCCGGCCTGTCGCGGGCGACATGCTGGTTGAGCGCGCAGTCGACGTAGAATGCCTCCGTGAACCCATTCGTCGAAATGTCGTTCTGGTAGGCACCTGCCCCCGACTTGCCCCAGCTCATGCTCCAGCCTTTCCACGCCGTCGCGGAGACGGGCGCCGAAAGCCTTGCGGAAGAAGACGATTCGCGCGCCAGCGTGCGCCCTTCCGTCTCGTTCACGAAAATGCGGCAGTAGTCGACGACGTAGTCCTCGGACTGGAAAGACGCCGGAACCTGGGCTGGATCGGTGACGCCCGACCAGGCGCCCCCCATCCCCGTACCGAGCAGAATGTACTGGGATCGATCGCGGAACAGGTTGTAGCGCGGATCCGAGATGTCGATGCGCTCATGGATCATGTCGTCGGTGTAGAAGACGATCTCGCGTTCGTTGACGATGACGCCGATGCGGTGGAAGCCGTCGCCCCAGTGCACACCGTCCGTCGGACCGCACGTCGCCTGCGTCTGAATGGTTCCATTTGCCGCCGCATTCGGAATGTGGAGCGTACTCGCCATCCACGCGCCGCCGTTCATCTGCTCCATCGCGTCGATCTCGCCGCACTTCGGCCATCCGTCCTTCGACCCCATGAACCAGAAAGCCGGCCACACGCCGAGACTGCGCCCCAGCTTCGCGCGGATCTCGCACCGGCCATATTTGAAGGCGACCTTTCCGTTCGACTTGATGCCGGAGGCCTCGAACTGGTAGTTTCCGTTCACGGCGCGGCGGACTGCGAGCCTCAGCACGCCATCTCCGACCGTCGCACACGACTCCACGTGCCTGTGCAGCTCGCCATTGCGCTGCTCCATGTCGTAGTTCCAGTTCCCGCCGGTGTAGGAGGAGGACCAACTGTACTTCTTCGTCCCACGATTGAGTTCCGTCCCCGAGAACTCGTCGCTCCAGGCGAGCGTATCGTAGAGCTGGAAATACTCCTCCAGCGAATACGGCGTCTCGCGTACGGCGACGCCTTTCGAGGCGATTGCCGTCGAAGGCGATTTCGCCGTCGTCGCCTCGTAGAGTGCCCAGACGTCCACGTCCGCCGTGATGTCGGAAAGCTTTTCCGTCCGATCCCATCCGGTGAAGCGCAGGCCCGGCTCCTCGGGTCCTTCCGGCGCCGTCACCGAAAGGCCCTCTGCAACGGCGACGCGATTCAGCACCGTGCCATTGAATCGGCGGAACGTCACGGTCCGATAGATCGTCGGCGTCACAGGCGTAACAGGAGCATGCCCCCCGCGAAGAATGATGTAGAATCCCGACGACCTCTTCGTCCGCAGCACCAGTCCCTTTTCGCGCCGCACAAGCTCCCAGCCCTCGGTCGCGGCCGTCAAAGCCAGCGTCGGTGTGCCGACGATCCGTCCAGCCGTCGCCACCACGTATTCCCGCTGTCCCGCAGGGAGATTCTCCAGACCTTCAACCGCGACAATGGTACCCTCCGCGAACCTGATCTGGTCAAACGCAGGGCATTGTCCCACATGGAACGCGACGGCGCCCTCCTGCACGTCGAGGAGGCCTCCGCCCAGCAGTGAATGATAGTCCAGCGTCCCCTCTCCCTTCTTCACAAGCGAACGCCACCGCCCCGTGCCATTCGTCACCACGCCGCTGCCGACGAATTCCGCGTCCGGCATCTCAAACACGTCCCAGCCCTCGGCCGTCGGCATCCGGCAGAACTTCACGCAGCCGTTGGTGACCGAAATCCGCCCCGCACCGTCCTGTGCCGGCACCGCGCCATTGCGCCAGACGGCCAACGTCGACTGGTCCAGCACGATGCCGCCCCTGAAGCTGTTGTCCGGCGCCATCAGGTTCACCGTGATGCCCTGTCCCCAGCTCTGTCCGTTCCGAACGGCTGGGCGGATTCCGCCCACGCCGCTCACGGTGTTCGTGAAGGAAAATCCCTGTTCGCCTTTGAACGACGTCGACCACACGGGCGAGTACTCGTTGCGGAGCCGCAGATCGGTGTTCAGGACCACAGGGCCACACCACCAGACACAGTTCGTGGAAGCCCCTTTCGCCGCAAACGGATCGACGCCGGTGGCGGCGGCATCGTAGCGACCCGACATCAGCTGCAGTTCCTTCAGGCCGTCGATGACGAGACGGGCCGTCTGCCGCTGGTCCTGGAACTGCAGGTTCGACGACTTGTTCCACCGCCACGTGGAACCGGAGAGGAAACGGACCTCGGCATCGACCCCGGCCTTGGGCTGCAGCGCCCCCGAGTTGCCGCCGACCGTCACGACCACGTTCGAAAACGCGAGATGTCCAATGCCCGTGATCTGCGCGGCGGCGATATTGAAGACCGTGTCGGGGGCTCGTCCCCAGAGGAACGTGTCCTGCGCGGCCAGATCGAGCAGCGAACTGCGCGCGCCGCCCGCCGCGTAGGTGACGCCGATCCGCGCCCCTGCCGGCGCATCCAGATAGATGCGGCACGGCCCCGTCGGCCGCGAGCGGACACCGAACGGCCAGTACGTGTCGCCATCGGCACGGTTGCCGTTCCGCGCGACAAGCGCCCCGCCCAGTCCGGGCGCGCCCGAGCCCTCGAAGTAGATCGAATTCGCCTCCTGCCGGACGAGTGATGCCTGCGGATCGTCCATCACCAGCGTCGCCCCGTCGTGCACGTAGGTCCGCTCGGACTCCTTGGGCGTCGCCAGATGGGATGTTCGGCCGAGCGCATTCGAGCAGCAGGCGATCAGAACGCCGTCCATCACATGTACCTGTCCGTCGAAGCCGGCAATCGCCTCGTCGATGGTCAAGGTTCCAGCGCCGGTCTTAAGTAGCGTCCCCGACGTCGCCTGTGTCTGGAATTCAGCATAACTGACTTCTTCGCACGCCGCCCCCGCCGCCGAAACCTTCCCAAGGAACGCGACCTGCCGCAGGGCGTTCGACGCTCCCGCCGCCACCTCAACCGTATACTGGG
>JAUNMP010000404.1 GCA_030537465.1 bacterium | reverse complement strand
CGCTGAAATTCGCCTGCCCGGCGGAATCCGCGATGGTGATGAGCGTATCGCCGTCAAACGTCCATTTGCACCACTGGTTGGCCGCATTGCTGGTCACCCAGAAGCAGAAGGCTCCCAAGTCTCCTTCTGCGGCCCGATGTCCAGTACCCGTCAAACAAAGATCCAGTGAATGAGACTCTGCGGTCAGATTCTGCAGATCCCGAACGGCCTTAAACGTCGCGCCGTCCTTGACCGTCACCTTCATCACCGCATCCGAAATCGGCAGATCCGTAAAGTCGTAAGCGCCATAGACGCCATTGGCGACAATCAGCTCCGAACAGCCCGCCGCGCCGACATCGCCCCGATAAAGCGTACCGCGGCCCAGTTTGACAAGCTTCTTCCCGGCTATGCCCGACACATCGAGTCCGTTCGTCGCCTGCGCCCAGTCGTAAACCAATCCCGCAGGGACGAAGACAGGGAATTCATCGGCAGCCGGCGCATGCTCCGCCGTCCAGGACAACTTCACCGCGTTGCCATCGGCGGAGGCCTCCATCTGCCGCCCGCGATTTGTCAGATCGTCTCCCGAAAAAATCGAGCCGATAACTGTCGCGGCACCGGACGCGACGGTGTACTCCACGCCCTGGGTCAATAGGGAACCGTCATCGATCGAAATCGTGGCCCCGGCGGAGAAATAGAGATTCGTAACCGAAGTGAGGATCTTCCCGTCCGCAAGGTCGCTGCCGCGCGCCACATAGCTCTTGATGTAGGCCTGCTGATTGTAAGCGTTGTTCTGCGTCGAACCTGCACCCAGAATCGTCGGCGCGCCCACAAGCTTGTTGATCGTGAACTTTCCCGGCCGATCGGACGAGGAGACACCCATGTCGCCGATTTCCGTGCCCGCCTCGGCGTCGATACAGGCGACGCAGGATAGCCACTGCTTGTCGTCCGTGCAGGCGAAATTGCAGCACGCGCCGTTGACGAGCCGAATGCAGGGGATCGTCCCCGCCGAATGGTCGGTGGCACTCTTCCAGACCCGTGTGCCCCCGCCATTGTAGCGGCTCAGACGACAATGGTCGAAGATAATGTCCCCGGGCTGAATGAAAGTCGGCCCCGAGCGGAAACGAAACCACGGGCCGCTCTGCGTATGCGTGCCTACCTCTTCGGCCTTGAACCGCAGCGAATGTCCGTTCATGTAAAAGAGGTTGTGCTGATCGGTCGGGCCGTAGCCGTTGCAGCTGAAATCGACTTCTCGTCTGCTCCCCTTCGCATAGAACACCGTGTCGGCCGTCAGAATCCAATTCGGACCGTTCTTCGCGCCGAGGGGGGAATTCGCAGTGAAGACAATTGCGCCCTGCTCTCCCGCCGCACCTTCACCTCCGACCGTAACATTGACCGTGGTCGTCGTCTGGATCATGCTGAAGCCATAGCGCAGCGTCGCACCGGACGCGACCGTCAGCGTCGCCGTCGCGTTGACCGCCGGAAACTGATTGAGGGCCGTTGCGTCATAGACGCCCGCGTTGACGACAAGTTCGGAGAATCCCTTCGCGGAGAGATCCGCGCCGGGAGCAAGAATGCCGAGACCTTCTTTGACGAGCCGCTTTCCGCTCGTCGCCGTTCCGCAGACCGATTCAACTCGTGACCAGTTCCAGGTCTCGCCCTCCGGCACAGACACCGTATAGTCCTCGGCCAGAAGACCTCCTGCGCCGAACACGGTCATCACCACGACCAGAAGCCTCCGCTTCATCCGCATTACGAATTTCCTACTCGTCTGTCTTGCCATCTGTTTTCAACCTTTCCACCTGGTGAAATCACAAAACTCCGACACCGTGCCAGAATTCCTTGCCACCCGACATGAAACCCGCCACCGACACGCTCCGCACCACAAGGAACTAACCACACCAATTATTGCATTTATCCGCGGAGATGGCAAGTACCATGTGGATGGATCGAGCTGCGGGGCTTGTTCCCTCTGTCAGCTCCCCTCCAACCATTCGCAACCCATGCCGGGGCGAGACGCCCCGGATACGTCAAAGCATCCATTGCGCACAACACTAGCAGCGGACGAGATGGATGGTCTTGCCGTCCTTTTCACACGCGGACGTCGAGATCTTGTCGTCCCAGGGTTTGGAGAAATCCGTGTCGGCGACGACGAGCCAGCCTTCGGCGACGCCGAGACTGTCCATGTAGC
>JAUNMP010000150.1 GCA_030537465.1 bacterium | reverse complement strand
AGCAGTACGCCGTCGAGACGGGCACGCACCCGGCGATCACCACGAAGAAGAACGTGGACCGCTTCCGCGAGCAGATCCAGGCGCTGGGCTTCAGCTACGACTGGGACCGCGAAGTCAACACGACGGATCCGAAGTACTACAAGTGGACGCAGTGGATCTTCGAGCAGCTCTACAAGAAGGGTCTCGCCTATGTGGCCGAGGTGCCCGTGAACTGGTGCCCGGCCCTCGGCACGGTGCTCGCGAACGAGGAGGTCATCGACGGCCGCTCCGAGCGCGGCAATCATCCGGTGATTCGCCGTCCAATGCGTCAGTGGATGCTCAAGATCACCGAGTACGCCGAACAGCTTCTCGCGGGCCTCGACGACCTCGACTGGCCGGAGGGCATCAAGGAGATGCAGCGCAACTGGATCGGCAAGTCGACGGGGGCGCTGGTGGAGTTCAAGGTTTCACGTTCCACGTTCCAGGTTTCAGGTTCCAAGAACCCGGAACCCGGAACCTTGAACCCAGAACCCGATACCATCACCGTCTACACCACGCGCTGCGACACGCTCTTCGGCGCCACCTACATGGTGCTCTCGCCCGAGCACAAGCTGATCGAGAAGTGGCTCGCGGACGGCACGATCAGGAACGCCGACGAGGTCAAGGCCTACCAGAAGAAGGCCGCGACGAAGAGCGACCTCGAGCGCACCGAGCTGAACAAGGAGAAGACGGGCGTTCGCCTCGAGGGCGTGATGGGCCGGAATCCGGTCAACGGCGCCGACATCCCGATCTTCATCTCCGACTATGTGCTCGCGACCTACGGCACGGGCGCCATCATGGCGGTGCCGGCGCACGATGAGCGCGACTTCGACTTCGCGAAGGTGTTCAACTTGCCGATCTATCAGGTTGTCGCGAAAGTGGGACAACAAGCACACGACAAAAAGGAAGGCGACGCTGCGCCGGCGGTTGGCGACAAGAGTGCGCCGGCGGTTGGCGGCAAGGAGGGCGACGACAGCTTTTTGTCGTGTGCTTGTTGTTCTTCGACCGACCGCATCCCCTACACCGGCACCGAGGCCTTCACCGACATCGCCACCGGCGTGATGGTGAATTCGGGCTTCCTGAATGGGCTCTCCGTGGACGACGCCCGCAAGGCGATGATCAAGTGGCTCGAGGAGAAGGGCGTCGGTCAGGCGAAGACGCAGTACAAACTGCGCGACTGGCTCTTCAGTCGCCAGCGCTACTGGGGCGAGCCGTTCCCGGTGATCCACTGGGCAGACGGCACGCAGAGTCTCGTGGATGAGGGCGATTTGCCGCTCACGCTGCCCGAACTTGAGGACTACAAGCCGACGGGCACGGGCGAGCCGCCGCTCGCGAAGGCCACGGACTGGGTGAACGTGACGCGCGCCGATGGCGTCAAGGGCGTTCGCGAGACGAACACGATGCCGCAGTGGGCCGGCAGCTGCTGGTACTATCTGCGCTACATCGACCCGCTCAACGACAAGGCCTTCTGCGACCCCGAGCTGCTCAAGCAGTGGCTGCCGGTCGACCTCTATGTGGGCGGCGCGGAGCACGCGGTGCTTCACCTGCTCTACTCCCGCTTCTGGCACAAGGTGCTCTTCGATCTGGGCCTCGTCCCGACCAGCGAGCCGTTCAAGAAGCTCGTCAACCAGGGCATGATCCTCGGCCTCGCGTACAAGACGAGCCGTGGCGTGCTGGTGCCGATGGACAAGATCACCTGGCGCGACGGGAAGCCGTATGGCGCTGAGGAGGGCGGCGAGGAGGAGCTTCTCACCGAATTCCCGGCGAAGATGTCCAAGTCGCTCAAGAACGTGGTCAACCCCGACGACGTGATTCGTGACTACGGTGCCGATTCGCTGCGCCTCTACGAGATGTTCATGGGTCCGCTGCAGGCGGTGAAGCCCTGGAACACGAAGGGCGTCGACGGTGTGTATCGCTTCCTCAAGCGCGTGAACAAGATGGTCACCGAGCAGAAGATCGTGGACCGTCCGCTCACCAAGGCCGAGGCGAAGACGCTGAACGCGACCATCAAGAAGGTCGACGAGGACCTCGACACGATGAACTTCAACACGGGCATCTCCGCGATGATGGTGTTCGTGAACGAGTTCGCCGGCGAGGGCAAGGACCTGCCGCGCGAAGCGGCGGAGAAGTTCGTGCTCTGCCTCGCGCCGTTCGCGCCGCACCTTGGCGAGGAGCTCTGGCAGTTCCTCGGCCACGCCGACACGCTCGCCTACGAGCCGTTCCCGGCGTTCGACCCCAAGGCGCTCGTGGAGGACGAAGTCGAGATCCCCGTGCAGGTGCTTGGCAAGCTGCGTGGCCGCGTGACGGTCCCGATGGCGGCGACGCCGGCGGAGATGGAGGCGATCGCGAAGGCGAATCCCGATGTCGCGAAGTTCCTCGAGGGCAAGACGATCGTCAAGGTGATCGCCGTGCCGAAGCGCATGGTCAACTTCGTCGTGAGGTGAAAGGTGGTCTAGAGGTTCTAGATTGTCTAGAACCTCTAGAACATCTAGAACCACTAGATTATCTAGAAACCAAAGGAGAAACAAGAAATGAAGAAGATGATGTTTGCGGCCGTGATGGCCCTTGCGTGCGCGGCCCAGGCCGATTTCACGTGGAGCAACTGGTGGGGTGCACCGGATCTCAGCAAAGAGGCGAAGAAGGGGTGCGTTCTTGGTTTCGCGTCCGATGTCGACACGGTCTCGGGTGCGCAGGTGAGCGCGATCATGAGCCGCGCCAAGAAGGTCACGAGCGGCTGCCAGTTTGCAATCGGCTACAGCAACGTCGGTACGCTCCGCAATGGCTGCCAGCTCGCCGTCGTGAACATCGCGGACAACGCCGCGCTGCAGTTCGGTCTGATCTGCAAGAACAAGGGCGGCTTTCTGCCCTGGTTCGTGTTCTTCAACTTCGACAAGACGCAGTTCGGTGGCGCGAAGTAAGTAGGGACTGCTTGGAGGTTCGACCTCAGGTGAGGGCTTTCCTGCAGATTATCGGAGTGGCGGCCGTCGCGCTTTCCGCGGCGGGCGCCATTCTCCCTATTCCTGCCGAGCCGGCTCTTGAGCAGGCGCGTGCGGGGGTTGAGGAGCTCACGAAGAGCGACTACGCGTCGCTCGAGCGTGGGAAGATGACGCACGCCCAGCTGGCGCAGAACCTCCAGGACTATGCGGCGAAGGCCGAGGATCCTGCTTCCGTCTATCTGCTGCGCCGCGCGGCCTTCCGGCAGTATCTGCAGGGAGGGAACATTCCCGCCGCCGAGAAGTTGTACGACAGGTTCACGCGGGTTGGGGGCCAGGTCTACGCCCAGGAGATCGCGCGCTTCTCGGTTCGGATGCTCTCCCGTCAGGTTTCTTCGAAAACTGTAGGTGCCAAGGAGTTCATGGACCGCCTCACGGTGGTCGACAAGAAGGTGCGGAACGCCGAAGCGGCTCGGATGATTGCGGAGAAGACGCCGACGGATCTCGCGGCGGCTGAGAAGTATGCCGCGTCGTTGGTGGCGATCGACGATTGGCAGAATGCCTTGATACAGTTTACGCGTCTTGAGGGACGCAACCGGGAGCTGGCGCTCTTCGAGCGTCGTTATCCACGTACGGGCGTGACCCGCCTCACCACGGCAGACGTCGCCGATCGTTGGTGGGGGTATCCCGAGTCCGCGACGATTCCGGCGGATGAGGCCGCGGCCTTCCGCGTTCGGGCCGCGAAGTGGTATCGTCTCGCGATCACGAACGGCGTGCTGCGGGGCGTGAAACGGCAGATCGCCGAGAAGCGCATCCAGGAGACAGAGGTGGCGAAGTGAATCCCGGCGTCGATCCAGGTCTGCTCAAGCCGGGTGGGAAGTTCGGCGACTACACGGTGCTGAAGCTGCTCGGCGCCGGTGGTATGGGTGCGGTGTATCTCATCAAGGGGGACTCGAGCGGAAATGAATTCGCGGTGAAGATCCTCGACCCCGAGATGGAGAAGAGTGACCCCGAGTTCAAGCAGCGCTTCATCTTCGAGGCGGAGCTCGCGATGTCCATCCGCCACGAGAACCTCATCCAGGTCTTCGATGTGGGACGCGACCCCGAGACCGGCTATGGCTACATTTTGATGGAGTACGTGCCTGGTGGCACGGTGCGTGACCGTCTGACCAAATGGGGGGCGCTCTCCGTGGAGGAGGCGAGCGACATCGTCAGTCGCGTGGCGCGCGCCCTGGCAGCCGTCGCCGCACACAACGTGGTGCACCGCGATGTGAAGCCGGACAACATCATGTTCACGGCGGATGGTGTCACGCCAAAGCTCGCGGACCTCGGCATCGCCCGTCTCGCGAACGAGAAGACGCGCAACACGGCTCTCACCGAGAATGGTTTCATCATCGGTTCGCCCGCCTATATGTCGCCCGAGCAGATGGAGAATGCGCATCTGGCGGATATCCGGGCGGACATCCACGCGCTTGGCGTCACCTTCTGGGAGATGTTGGCGGGTCGGCGTCCCTATGAGGGCGAAGATGCATTGGCGATTGTCGCCCGGGCGATGAAGGGTGAGGCGATCCCCGATATTCGGCGGTTCCGTTCCGACGTCCCGGCTGGTATCGCGGACCTCATCGCGCGGATGACGCGTCCCAACGTCGCGGAGCGCATTCAGACGCCTCTTGAGGTCGCGAACGAGCTCGACAGACTGCTTGCGACGGGTGGTGGTGTCGAACGCCGCAGAATCCGTGTGCCCTCGCGTCGTGAGATGGCGGCGATGCGGCATGCCAAGCGTACGCAGCAGCGGGCGAACAAGAGCCTCTGGCTTGGTCTGGGGGCGTTTGCGGGTGCAATTGTCCTCTGCATCATGGGACTTACCCTGATTGTCAAGTCGACGCGTGTGCCTGCGCCCGTCCTGACGGCGTCAACACCTGATCCGCTTTCCGTGCTGACCCCCGCCGAGACGCCGGTTGAGCCTGCGGTGATCTCCGAGCCTCTGCCCGAACCTGTGCCTGCTGCTCCGGCGAAGACGGAGGAGGCCGTGGCCCCGACGCCCGAGGTGGAGGCCCAGCCAGCCGTGGCGGTGGTGAAGCCGAAGCCTCCGGCCACGCAGCCGAAGCCGAAACCCGTCTCGGCGGCGAAGCCTTCGACACCACACGCGAATGCGTCGGCGTTCGTGGAGGAGATTGCCCCTGAACTGCGTCGGTACGCGATGTACCGCCGGATGGCCACGGTGCCGGAGACGCGTGCAGAGGCGTACAAGGCTGTCCTCAAGGCCATCAACGACGCCCGCGTTCTCGATCCAGACATGAAGATCTACGATCTCGACGGTACATCGAGTCTGGCGGAGCGTCCGTCCCTCGCGGCCGCCGACCGTGCGACCATTCGCGCGGGCAAAGTGTTCCTTGCGCTTGAGCTGACGCGTGCGGAATGTCCGAAACTCATGGAGCAGTATGCCCGCGAGAAGATCGCGGCGACGGCGAAACTGCCCAAGCCGCGGGCGCTTTCCACGCACGATGTCGTGGCGTTGCTGGGACGTGCCGCGAAGAAGGACCTTTTCCCGCTCTTCATCGAGCTCGGTGTGAAGGTCGATCCCGCGAAGACCGCGTTCAGACAAGGAGAGACGAAATGAAGAACAACTGCATTTTCTGTGCCATTGCCGCCGGTGAGATTCCCTCATTCAAGGTCTATGAGGATGACCTCGTGCTGGCTTACCTTGACATCAATCCGTTTTCCTTCGGCCACACGCTCGTGATTCCCAAGGAACACTCGACGGGGTTGCTCGACACACCGCCTGAGGTCCTGAAGGAAATCATCGTGCGCGTCCAGAAGGTTGCCGCGCACCTCAAGACGGCTCTGCCCTGTGATGGCTTCAACGTACTGCAGAACAACGGCGAGGCAGCCGGGCAGACTGTTCCTCACCTTCACTTCCACATCGTGCCGCGCGTGGGTGGGGCGAATGCCGAGATCACCTTCGCGAACCAGAAGGGCGATATGAACGCCCTCTCCGAACTCGCTGCGCGAGTTCGAATGTGAAGGTGTTCCAGGTTCAAAGTTCCAGGTTCCGAGTTTCAAGTTCCGAGTTCAAAGTTCCTGATTGCTAGTTCTTCATTCCTCATTTTTCATTTTTTCATTTCACTTATGGACGTGCCCGAGATCAGATACGAGACCGAGGACTTCGCGGACATCCTGAAGAAGGATGCCCGTTACGACAGCCGTGCCTATGACTTCGTGATGCGGGTCATCGAAGAGGCGAGCCTCGCGGCGAAGGGACACGTCACCGGACAGGAACTGTTGGGCTATTTCCGCGATCTTGCGCTCGACGCCTATGGTCCGCTCGCCTACACCGTGCTCACGACCTGGGGTGTGAACTGCTGTGAGGACGTGGGCGAGATCGTCTTCAATCTCTACCATTCAAAGCGCATCGGCAAGACGGAGCGCGATTCGCCGGCCGACTTCATCGGGGGCTTCGACTTCGGTGAGGAGTTCCTCGGCCCCTTTCGGGCGCCGTGACGAGGGCATGCATGCGCTTCTCGCTTTCCACCAACTGGAACAACGGCCGTCTCAATGATGGCGCCGCCATCGCCGACGAGGCGATGGCGCTCGGCTTCGAGGCGTTGGAGCTTGGCTTCCGCACGATGCCGGAGCAGATTCCGGGATTCAAGAGTCGTCTCGACCAGATTCCCGTCGATTCGGTGCATGCCTATTGTCCTGTGCCGATTGGCGCGCCAAGCGGACACCCCGAGCTGCACCAGCTGGCTCACAAGGACGAGAATGAGCGGGCGTTGGCGCGGCTGCTGATGAAGAAGACGATTGCCTGCGCGGCGGAGCTCGGGGCCAAGGTCGTGGTGACGCATGCGGGCTACGTGAATCTCGACGGACTCTTCGTGAACTGCAGTGCGGAGGCGCTGAAGACTCTGCTCGCGGGTGACAATGGACAAGAGGACGTGAATCGTCCCGCCTACCGAAAGCGTCTCGCGAAGGCCCTCAAGCGTCGACAGAAGCGCGGACGGAAGCTATTGGAAGTTTTCAAGAGGGAACTCGACCTGCTGATTCCCGATCTCGAGAAGGCCGGCGTCACGCTGGTACTGGAGAATCTGCCGCGATTGGAGGGATTTCCGAATGCGGAGGAGGGCGAGGCGTTGATGCGCGACTATGCGGGCGCGCCGGTCGGGCTCTGGTTCGATACGGGGCATGCGCGTGTGCGCGAGTGCCACCTGTGGAGTTCGCCCGCGACGGAGATCGCGACGCGGATGGAATCCTTCATCAAAGGGATGCATCTCAACGACGTGAAGGATTTCCACGACGATCATCGTCAGCCAGGGTGGGGAGGGGTCGACTTCGCGGCGCTGAAGCCGTTGGCGAATCGGGACGTTCTGCGTGTCTTCGAACCGCACCGTCCGGTGAGCTTCGAGGAGCTGGCGGAGTCTCTCAAAATGATACGAAAGCTCTGGGCCGAGTAGTCTTCGTGCAGACCAACGTGGCCATATTGATCCCGGCCTATGAGCTGGATGAGAAGCTGGTGGAGTTGATTACGCGGCTCCGCAGGGACTTCGTGCATTTGGTTGTTGTCGACGACGGCTCTGTCAAAGAGGGCGCTCGGAAGGTGTTTGAGCGCATTCGGGGTGACGTGGATGTCCTGTTGGTCCACAAGGTCAATCGCGGAAAAGGGGCCGCGCTGCGGACGGGAATCGCCTGGATCCGAGATCATCTTCCGGAGGTCTGTGCCGTGGTGACCGCTGATTCGGATGGCCAGCACGCATCGAAAGACATTGTCCGAGTTGCGGAGGCCGCGGTGGGACATCCCGACGGACTCGTCCTCGGGGTACGGGAATTCACGGGGACTGTCCCCTTTCGCAGCCGTTTCGGCAACACGTGGACGCGGATTCTCTTCTGGTTGATCACGGGACTCCCCGTGAGAGACACGCAGACTGGGCTCCGCGCTATCCCCCGTGCCCTTTTCGACCGTATGCTGGCGGTTGCGGGTGACCGATACGAATACGAAATCCGAATGCTCGTCGACGCACGCCGCCATGCGGCGAAGCCTCTGCAGTTGACCATCGAGACCATCTACATCAATGACAACAGGGCCTCGCACTTCCATCCGTTCCGCGATACGGTCCTCACGCAGTGGGCGTTGTTCACCGCACGTCTGGGAATTGGTCTTCCGGGGAAGAAAATGGCGATTGGCCATTGTACCAAGGAGGCCGGTCACTCCGTGATCGGCAGGAAAGGAAAATGAAATGATTCGCAAGGGTTTCAAGATGAAGCTCCATCCGGGAATGGAACAGGAGTACGAGCGCCGCCACAATCTGCTGTGGCCGGAGATGAAGGAGATGATCCACGCCTATGGCGGTAGGAACTATTCGATCTTCCTCGATCGTGAGACGCTGGTCCTCTATGGGTACATCGAGCTCGAGGACGAGGCGAAGTGGTCCGAAAGCGCCAATACGGCAATCTGCCGCAAGTGGTGGGACTTCATGGCAGACATTATGGACGTCAACCCGGACAACAGCCCCGTCGCCGTCGACCTCCACCCTGTCTTCCATCTGGATTGAGTGGTTGCACTCGGCCTCGTTTTGCGCTATACTCGCCAATCTACCGATTTTTAGCTGAAAGGATAATGAAATGTCTCTCGTCAACATGAAGGAAATGCTCGCCGAGGCGCGGAAGGAAAAGCGTGCCATCGGAGCGTTCAACACCGCGAACTACGAACTCTCCCGGGCGATTCTGAAGGCCGCCGAGGCCGAGAACCAGCCCGTCATCATCCAGCTCTACATGCGCCTCTTCGACAGCGAGAAGGCCTATGATCTCTGTGGTATGCTGCAGCGCCTCGCCACGCGCGCGAAGGTGCCGGTGGCGCTGCATCTCGACCATGGCGCCACGATCAAGCAGGCCAAGGACGCCCTGGCGTGGGGCTATACGTCGGTGATGTACGACGGCAGCCGCGACCCGTTCGAGAAGAACGTGCAGGACACGGCGTTCGTCGCGCAGTACGCCCACGCGGTGGGCGCGACGTGCGAGGGCGAAATCGGCCATGTCGCCCAGGGCGATGAGACGGCGCTTACGGATGTGCAGGAGGCCGTCGACTTCGCGAAGGCGACGAATGTGGACGCGCTTGCCGTCTCGATCGGCACGGCGCATGGCTACTACAAGGCCGAGCCGAAACTCGACATTCCCCGCTGCCAAGCGATTGCCGAGGCGCTGCCGGAGGTCCCGCTGGTGCTTCATGGTGGTTCGGGCACGCCGCTCGCGGACGTTCGCCGCGCCGTGGAGGTCGGCATCGCGAAGATCAACATCGCGACGGAGTTCATGGACACATACCTCAAGGCGTCGCGCGCCGAGTTGAACCGCCTCGACGGCAAGTTCATCCCGGTGGACAAGTTCTACGATCCCGTCGTGGACGCCTGTGCGGCTCATGTGCAGAAGCTGATCCACTTCTTCAGCGGTAAATAATGACCGTTTGCCGTAAGAAAACGTTTTTTGAATTGAGTAATAGACAAGGAAGAGAAGAGAAAATGAGACCAGTCGTATTGATCATCCGCGACGGATGGGGCGTGAACGAGTACCATGAGGGCAATTCGGTGGTGGCGGCGAAGACGCCTGTCATCGACCAGATTCGCGCCCGCTATCCCCATTGCCTGCTGAACTGCTGTGGTGAGGCCGTTGGCCTGCCGGATGGCTATCAGGGGTCGTCCGAAGTCGGTCACCTCAACATGGGTGCCGGCCGCATCGTCATCCAGGAGCTCAAGCGCATCGACGACGGACTCTCCTCGGGCGAGCTCTTCAAGAGCGAGAAGTGGGCGAATCTCATCGCCAACTGGAAGAAGAACAACTCGCAGTTCCACTTCTTCGGTCTCCTGCAGGACGAGGGCGTGCACGCCCACCAGGAACACCTCTTCAAGCTCATGAAGCGTGCTCGCGCCGAGTTCCCGGAGGGGAAGATCGTCGTCCATCCGTTCCTCGATGGCCGTGACACGCCGCCGCGCTCGACGCTCGAGTACATCGCACGCCTCAAGCAGGAGCTCGCCGCCGTCGGCAACGCCACGATCGGTACTGCGATGGGCCGCTACTACGGCATGGACCGTTCCAAGAACTGGAAGCTCACGACCGAGGCCTACAACTGCATCGTCGCGTGCCAGGGCAAGAAGACGGCTACGATCGAGGACTGCGTCAAGAACGAATACGCCACGGGCAAGACTCCCGATGGTACGGAGATGACCGACGAGTACATCCCCTGCTACGTGATCGGCGACTACGCCGGCATGAAGGACGGCGACGTCGTGATGCACACGAACTATCGTCAGGACCGTGCGATCCAGCTTACGCAGGCGTTCGTCTCGGCGGACTATCCGGACGCGGCCGGCCTTGCGGCCAAGCCGAAGATCACATTCCTCGGCTTCACGCGCTACTGGGACGAGTTCGAGGACTACCTGCTCGGCGCGATGGGTGCGGGCGGTGGCATGGACAACCTCCTCGGCGAGGTCGTCTCCAAGGCCGGTCTCAAGCAGCTCCGTCTCGCGGAGACGCAGAAGATCAAGCACGTTACGAGTTTCTTCAATGGCAAGTCCACCACGCCCAGCGAGGGCGAGGACCAGGTCGAGGTCAAGAGCCGCTTCGACGCGGCAACGTTCGCCTCCCACCCCGAGATGGAGGCCTACAATGTCACGGACGAGCTGCTGAAGCGCCTCGAGAACAATCCCTACGGCCTCATCGTCGTCAACTACGCGAACTGCGACATGGTCGGCCACACAGGCGACATCAAGGCCGCGACGAAGGCCGTCGAGGTCACCGACGAGTGCATCGGCAAGATCATGCCCCGCCTCATGGAGCTCGACGCGCACGTGCTCATCTTCGCGGACCACGGCAACGCCGAGCAGATGGTCGACTACAAGACGGGTCTGACGAAGACGAGCCACACGCTCAATCTCGTGGACTGCTTCTACGTGGCGAAGGATGCCGCGGGCGTGATTCTCACGCCGCTCGCGAAGCTCTCCGCGATCGCTCCGACCGCGCTGCAGCTCCTCGGCATTCCGGTGCCGCAGGAAATGACGACGCCTTCGCTCCTCGCGGGCAAGGAACCCTGGTCCAAGACGTCGCTCGCGATCTGACGATCGCGCTGCGAAGAGTGGAGAATTGAAAATGGAAAATGGAAAGTGAGCATGCGCGCCCATTTTCCATTTTCCGTTTTTCATTCCCCCTTCGTCCTGGCGCTGGCCCTGATCCTGCTCGCGTTGCAGTCGGTGGCCGCGCCGTTGGTTCTGAAGGATGACTATCGTTCGCCGCGGAACAAGGAGCGTCCGCTCCGCAAGGCGACTCGGCTCATCGTGCTGCACACGACCGAGGCGCACGCGAAGAGTTCGCTGAACAAGCTCAGCGAACGCGGCGAGGCGCACTACTGCGTCACGGAGAAGGGCGAGGTCTACCGCATCATCGACCGTGACCGCGAGGCGTTCCATGCGGGACGTTCGATGTGGAACGCGAAGGAGGAGTGCGACGAGTACTCCATCGGCATCGAGGTGGTCGGCCATCATGACCAGTCGATGCCGCTGCCGCAGCTGGAGGCGCTGCGCCTGTTGTTGGAACGTCTGAAGAAACTGTATAGCATCCCCGATGCGCAGGTGGTCTGCCATTCGCATGTCGCCTACGGGGCGCCGAACACGTGGCACAAGCAGAAGCATCGTGGACGCAAGCGCTG
>JAUNMP010000403.1 GCA_030537465.1 bacterium | reverse complement strand
CGACCTGCCCCGTCAACCACTGAAGGCACGGAAACCCGCTCCGCGGGGCACGGAAGGATGATGACGAAGAGAGGAACTTCGTGCAATTCATCAACGCCCCGCCCGCAGATCATTTGCCATCCATTGACGGGTGGGAGATTTGTGGCCGGATTGTGCGAAGCGGATTCTTTCGCAGGCCTCCTTCCGTGCCGCCCGGACGGGCGTTTCAGCGCCTTCCGTGGTCAAAGGGCGAGGTGTCGAATCGACAGGATTTGCATGCTACAGGTCGCGCAAGCCCTTGTACGACGGGCTACCTGCGGCGACATACCCTCTTGATTCTCCGCGTGTGGACGGGGAGACCCAGAAGGAATAGAGCGTGGCGCAGTGCAGCTTGAAGCGGATGCGGACGGTCTTGCCGGCGAGCGACGCCAACGAACCCGCAAACGTCAACTCGCGTTTCGTCGTATCGCAGAAGCGGAGCCCCCGGCAGGCGGCGGACGAAAACTCGGACAGGACTTCGCCGTCTTCGTCCAGAATCTCCGCCGTCACGTCTCCCATCAGGCATTCGGCGTTCACGAAGAGATGTCCGCCCGTGAAGACAACCGGCTGCGTGACGACCTCCCCATCGCCATCGGCCACGAGACCCGCAAAGCCATCGCGGCGCAGGGTCGCGTAGCCGATGCTGCCGTTGTAGTACATGCCCTGCTTGAACATGGGCTGCGGACCGACCTTCGTCCGGCTCAGGGTCGCATCGCCCCGGAAGCCCGTATAGTAGAAGCGCAGTGTCTCGTCGTCCACCGTGCAGATGCCGCCGATCGCCGAGAGATAGCCCGTATCCCACTTGCCGCTGCCCCAGCCGGACGGCTTCAGCGCGGATTCGGGCGCCGCGACATACTTCCGCCCATCCCGCGAAAAGGCGAAGCGGAGCGACGTCTGCTTCGGCAACCCCGCGCACTCGGCGTCCCAGTTGTCCTTCGGCGTGTTGTGGAGCACCTCCATCACACCCAGCATCAGGGATTCGTACGGAACGGCATCGAAGTTGTAGAGAGACTCCCGCGGACCATATCCGAGTTCATCCAGCTCGTGCCAGATTTCAGGTTCCTTCGTCCCCTCTGGCTGGGGCTTGCCCACATAGGGGAAAGCATAGGGGACAGCTTCCGGACGGAACGTCGTCTGCGCGTGGAACCGGCGGGCACGTCCCAGCGGCTTGTGGAAGTCGCGAAGCGAGAACACCCACTTGCCGAGCATCGAATCGTAATGGAGCGTCGTGCGATCGCCGCTGTATCCGGCGATTCCGATCTTCTGGAAGGAGCGTCCATCCGTAGAGGAGAACATCGTATCCGACGTGATGAGGCCGGGTGCGGAGATGAGCATGTTCCAACAGGCATACGGATCGGCCGCCGCGTAGTCCGGCCAGACGCTCCAGCTGTCCAGCGACTTATTGCGCTGCTCCTCCGCGTCGGAGAAGACGCGGTTCGTGCCCTTCACCCGCCCGAGATCGGGCAGTTCCCAGGCGAGTCCGTCCCGCGACTCGGCGTAGCGGAGGTTCCCCGCCCAGTCGGTCTCGTACCAGAGCCGATACTTGCCGAGTTTCGGGTCCCACCAGAGTCCGCCGTTCGTCGCCGCCGTACACCCCGCAACGCGTCCACCCTTCTCAGAGGTCGGACGCAGGACCGGCGAGACCGCCTTGACGGGACTGTTCCAGACCCGCACGATACCGTTCGTCGAGGCGATCAGCGCGTCGTCCACAAAGAGCTGGCGTCCCCCATCCAAGTTGATCGCCGCACCGGCGGCCGCATTCGCGCCAATCGTCAACACCGCCGCCAGCGCCGTGGCATTCATCATCCTGGAAGTCATCTCACACATCCTTTCACGTCTCTGATGGAATGATTCTGAAGCCCTCACCTTCACGCCGGGAAATTGACGGTCAGGGAATCGGCGAAGTCGGGATTGATGCGGACCTCCTGCTTCACCGTCTTGCCGTTGGACGTGAATTCGGCGTCGTAGGTTCCGTGGAAGCCGCGGCAGACATAGCGGCCGGAGGCCTCGACGTCGATGTTCGTGCGCCATTCCCTCCCGAAGAGGTCGCGGACGACGTCATAGGCCGGTTTGGGTGACATGTCGAAGCGGCAGAGGCCACCGTAGTAGGCGTTCTCCCCGGCCGTGAAGTCGCCCGGCTGCGCA
Source organism: bacterium (assembly GCA_030537465.1). Classification (GTDB taxonomy): domain Bacteria; phylum Verrucomicrobiota; class Kiritimatiellia; order RFP12; family UBA1067; genus RUG572. The sequence continues at coordinate 10 of JAUNMP010000403.1, read as the reverse complement.
AAGGCGGCGT
>JAUNMP010000149.1 GCA_030537465.1 bacterium | reverse complement strand
CGCCGTCAGGCGGACGGACAAGCCGTCAACGCCGAGGTTTTGCAATTACCTCACTCATTGAAAATCTTATTCCTGTTATGAAAAAGACATTCGTGGTGGTGGGACTCCTTTGGGCGGGAGTCAGTGCGGCTTCTGGGCAGGTAACGCAGCCCGAGTGGCTGGGGCGGATCCGGAAGGATCATCCCCGCATGTTCTTTACTGCCGAGACGTGGCCGAAGCTGGTTGAACGGTCGAAAGGACCGGCTGCTGCGGCACGGGAGGCTTTGATCAAGCGCTGCCGGAAATATCCGGCGGATCCTGTCTGCACGGGGACGGGGCAGCAGGTCGATCGCGAGGGGTTGACCGTCGACAGCGTCCACACGGGCATTCCGCCAATCAACGAGTGGGGCACGCAGGCCGCGGAGTGCGCGCTGGCGTGGCGCTTCACGGGCGAACGCGTGTTCTTCGAAAAAGCGAAGGCGATGCTGCGGGCGAACATCAAGGGCTACAACGAGGCGTTGGCCAATCGCCGGGCGGTCAACTGGTATTCGCATACGCGTCTCAATTCGCTCTGCGCCTACGACTGGATCTACAACGACCTGACGGACGACGAGCGCCGCGCGATCATCGTGCCGCTCGTCCAGCACGTCGAGGACGTCCAGCCGCGGAAGGGTCGTCCGACCATTCGCCGCCGCAATGTGGGCGGCGTCACGGCGGGGTGCTATGGCGTCAAGAATCTGCTCTGGTATGCAGGACTTGCCGCGCTCGGAGATGGCTTCTGCGATGAACTCGCCAAACAGCTGATTCTCGAGGGACAGGCGTTCCACGCCGAGGTGCTGAAGTTCCGTGCATCCAGCGCGGGCGACGATGGAGCTCTGGGAACAGGCACGCCCGGCTACGCGATGGGACACTATCCCTGGGGGCACTTCAACATCTTCCATACCTGGCTCTCCGCGACGGGTGAGAATCTGGCGCCGCGCTATCCCGCGATGGGCCTCTATCCGAATTGGGTCTGGTGGATGTGGATTCCCGACGGCGAGAACTATTCCGCTCCGCTCTTCCACGGCTACGGAGATGCCAGCCATGGACAGAACCGTCTGCCGCTTGGGAACATGTACGAGCATCTCGTCCAATACCGCCATTTCTACGCCGAATCTGATCCGGCGGCGGCACGGCTGGCGGCCGCGATTTCGCGGAATTGTCCGAACCAGCGCATTGGCGGGACGTTTCCGGCCTATCCGTTCCTGTTCGACGAGGAAGGCGACATTCCGTCATTCTCGAAGGAGGAACTGCAGAATGCGCCGCTCAAGTCCCGTCACTTCGAGCAGCTGGGACAGGTCTTCATGCGTTCGGGCTGGCGTCCGGACTCCACCTACGCGCTCTTTGTTGGCGGCACGCTGACGCCGATGCACAAGCATCACGATGAAGGTCACTTCTCGATCTTCAAGCACGATCTGCTGGCGCTCGACACGGGCGATCGCGCGGCGCAGACGGACTGGAACCTCAAGTACTACTACGCCCAGTCGGTGGCGCACAACGTGGTGCTCATCCAGAAGCCGGGCGAGCCGCTGCCGAACAGCTGGGGCCCCGGCTACAAGGGTCCCGAAGGCAAGACGAACTATGGCGGCATGTACGGAACGACGTCGAAGATCGTCGCCTATGAGACGAATCCGGCCTTTTCCTACGTGGCGGCGGATATGACGGAGCTCTATGGAAAGAAGTGCACCGAATGCGTGCGCCAGTTCGTCCATCTGCAGCCCGACTTCTTCGTCGTCTACGACCGCGTCGGTGCGGCGGATCCGTCCTATGAGAAGCAGTGGCTGCTCCATTGCCAGAACGAACCCGTGGTCGAAGGGCGTCTGATGCGGGCCGACAGCCGAAAGGGACGTCTCTTCTGCGAGACGTTCCTGCCGAAGGACGCGCAGCTGGTGACGGTGGGCGGTCCCGGCAAGGAGTTCTGGTCGAATGGCAAGAACTGGGAACTCTTCCCCAAGTGGCGTTCCAATACGGCGCGTGAATGCGTCCAGAGCGGACGCGGACCCTATTGGGGCGAATGGCGCGTCGAGACGCATGCGGGCGCGCCGCGGGCCAACGACCGCTTCCTGCACGTGCTGACGGCGACGGACATCTCACAGAGAAAGCCCGTGGCGGCGAAGGCCTGCGAAACGGCCTCGCAGGACGGTGTGGCGCTGACACTGCCGAATGGGAAGATTGTGACAGTGCTCTTCAATCGCGAGGGACCTGTCGGCGGCGAGATTGTCATTGAAGGAAAGTGCCAGCCGCTCGCCACAACGGTGCAGAAGCAGGCCGGTGTCATCCTCGAATAGGAGGAGTTGAAGGTTGAAAGTTGAAGGTTGAAAGATGAAGGGCTGGAGACGATGAAGAAGTTTGCGATTGTGATTGCGGTCCTCGCGGTGTTTGGAGTCGAAGCGGCGCCGAAGGACAATCCGCCGCGCAAGGTGCTGGTGGGGACGGTGTGCCGTCGCTTTACGGGCGACTTTGAGGCGCGTGCCGCCTGTGCGGGGCGGGTGATCGACGAAATTGGAGCACGGGCGAAAGCCGAATACGTCGGACGCTGTGCCGACCTTATCGTTCTGCCAGAGGGGCAGATCAAGCATGAGGCGAAGGTGGCTGCGGGGAAGCCGGTCCCAATGGCTGATCTGAAGCGGACGATTGGCGCGGCCGCCCGTCGTAACGGCTGCTATGTGGCGGCGGGGACCTATCTCGTCGAAACGGTGAATGGGAAAGACTGCGTGCGGAATGCGCTTGTGCTCTTCGACCGCAAGGGGAACATCGCCGGTGTCTACAACAAGGTCCATACGGCGGTCAAGTGGGGTGAACCGGAAACGAAGGAATCGGAAAGCGGCATTTCGCCGGGAGGGGATTTCCCCGTCTTCGAGACGGACTTCGGCAAGGTCGGATTCCTGATCTGCTTCGATATGTCGTATGCCGACGGCTGGTCGGAACTGAAGCGTCGCGGAGCGGAGATCGTTGCGGTCAGTTCGATGTCGCCGCAGGTGTTCCGTCCGTCTCTCTTCGCGCACCAGCACCAGTACTATGTGGTGACGGCGACCCCGCGCAGTCAGGCCGCCGTCATCACACCGCTCGGGTTCGTCAAAGAGAAGGTTGACGACGAGTCTTCGTTGCTGACGGAGATCGATCTCTCCTATGTGATGCTGCACTGGTCGTCGCAGCTGAAGCACGGAAAGGCGCTGGAGGAGAAGTTCGGCAAGGACGCCTTCGGTGGCATCTACGAATTTGCCGAAGACAATGGCATCTTCTGGAGCAACCGCGCAGATCTGCCGATCGGACGGATGATCGAGGCCATCAACGTGCGGCCGCGAGACGACGAAGCCGCCCGTGCCGAGCGCGTCGCCGCCGGCAACCGCGTTGCGGAGCACGGAACGTATAAATAGCGCCCTGGGTGACTATTTTGATAAAATGGAGTTAGTCGCCCATTTCAAATTTAAAAGGAAAAGATAAATGAGGACTGTTTTCAATGTGACCACGGCCATGCTTCTGGGAAGCATGCTGTTCTCGACGGCTTATTCGGCGGCACCGGTGTTTCGCGAGCGCGATCCAGGACAGACGGCGAGACGGCTTCGGCTCATCGATCCGCCGGCGGAGGGCGTGATGCGGTCGCGGACGACGTTCTCGTCCGTCGGCGTGGTGTACGGCTCCGCAAAACCGATTGATGGACTGGTGCTGGAGTGCCGCGCAAAGGGGACGGAGGTCTGGAAGCAAGGTTTGGCGCTCGAGTATTTCCCAGAGGCGAAGAGCTATCGCGGGTCGGCCGTCTATCTGGACGAGGACTGCGACTACGAGATTCGTCTGGCCGCACAGGGGAAGACCATTGCCTCCGACACCGTCCGCACGTGGAAGAGCGACGTCACGGTGGCGAAGACGATTGAAATCGATCCGACGACGTTTGCAGCACCCTATGAAATCACGGCCAGGGGAACGGCCGACGGATGGATCCGCTATACGGTGAAGGGGGGACAGTTGAAGGTTGGTGATGGCAAGCCTGCATTTGTGCTCAAGGAAGCGGCCTATGTGATTCTCGAGGATATGGTGATCGACGGTTGCCGAGAGTGCTCCAATGTCATCGTGCTTGAAAAGACGAAGGATGTGCGCATTCGCCATTGCGACATTTCCGGTTGGGGACGCCTGGGCAAGCCCGACTACATCAACAAAGGCGGGAAGTACGTCTGGGGATCGAAGAACCGCACGGTCAACTACGACGGGGCGATCTCCATCACACGCGGCTGCGAGAACACCGTTATCGAACGCTGCTGGATCCACGATCCGAAGACGCCCACGAACAGCTGGCGCTATTCGCATCCAGCTGGATCCGAGGCCGTGCTGGCAGCCTATGCGGGGCCTGGCACAGTGATCCGCTACAATGACTTCGTGGGCAGCGACGAGTATCGCTGGAACGATGCCGTCGAGGGACCTGGGAATTTCATCGAAGATGGCGGACTCAACCGCGATGCCGACGTCTATGGAAACTTCATGATCTTCTGCAACGACGACAACATCGAGCTGGACGGCGGACAACTGAACGTCCGCTGCTTCCGCAACCGATTCGAATCCGCCCTCTGCGGCGTCTCCGTGCAGGGCTGCATGGTGGGGCCGAGCTACGTCTTCGACAACGTCTTCTGCGGGGGCGGCGATGAATTCGACGGTCTCAACAGTCCGATTAAACGTTCGGGTGTCAATCTCTATGGCTATGACACGTGCACGCATATCTTCAACAACGATTTCTGGCATCTGGACGAGGAGATTACGTACGAAGACGGACGGATGCGGTTCGTCACACACGGCAATACGTACACGAACGGGATCCGTTCCAATACGGCGTTTCCGTATCGTCCGATTCCCTACACGCTGGATCGGGCGCGCATCGAGGGACTTGCGATGCAGAACGACTGCATTGCACCGACGACGGTCACGGTGACCTGCGGAGGAAAGGACTACGCACAGCCATTCGAGATTGCCAAGAATGAGGTCTTCGACTGGTTCAGCGTGACGCCGGCGAAGGGGATGATCAAGAGTGGCGAGAAGACCGTCTTCACCATTGCCTTCGATCCAATGAAGCTGAAGAACCGACATGACTATCGAGGTGCGTTTCTCGTGCGGACGGCGGATGGCTATTCGCGCCCGGTGTCGCTCTATGTCAAGGGCCAGTACGAGAATCCCGCACGACCCAAATTGAAGGAGGGTGCGGTCGCGGTGTATATCGATACGGCCGCGTTGAATGTCAAGAAGGGCTCGAAAAAGCCCGTAGAACTCGCCTTCGATCTGCCCAAGGACGGAAAGTACGGAATCCTTGTACGCGTGCGGGGCGGCAAGCTGCGTGTCAAGGGTGGCGTTGACGACGACAACCTGGTCAATTGCAAGATTCCATCCAAGGAGTATTGGAGCTGGCAGCACTTCTCGCCAAACTGCAACAATCGTCTGCCGATGGATTCGCGTATGGCCATCTTTGGACTCAAGGCCGGGCGTCATATCATTCGGATCCAGAAAGACTCGCATCACGGACATCCCGAAATCGACGGTCTCGTCGTTACCGACGACATCGGCGCGTTCGAGCCGCGGTGAGAAATGTCTGCTGGATGATGCGGAGAATGTTGGAGTGAATTAAAAAGGGAACGATATGGTATTTACATCGACTATCTTTCTCGGCATCTTTTTGCCACTGCTCTTCGCCCTCTATTTCCTGGCGAACAAGGCGGCGCGACCGTATGTGCTGCTGGTCTTCAGTCTGTTCTTCTACGCCTGGGGCGAACCGTCCGCTTTCGTGGTGATGGTGGCGCTGATGGTCGTCAACTACGTCTTGGGGCTCATCATCGCGAAGACGGCGTCCCGAGGTAAACTGGCGCAGCTGGTGCTCATGCTGGGATTCGTCATCGATCTCGGTGCGCTCGTCGGCTACAAGTATCTCGGCTTCATCGTCGAAAACCTGCTGCCGGTGGTCAAGCTCTGCGGCGGTACCCTGTCCGTACCGAAGATCGCGCTGCCGATTGGCATCTCGTTCTACGTCTTCCAGATTCTGTCGTATCTTGTGGACGTCTATCGGCGGGAGGTTGCCGCGCAGCGGAATCCGGCGAAATTCATGCTCTATGTCGGCTTCTTCCCGCAGCTCATCGCCGGCCCGATCGTCCGCTATCAGACGATTGCCGCAGACATCGAGAACCGCGAGGCGAACTTCGACAATATCGTCGCGGGCGTCCGCCGCTTCGGAATCGGCCTCGCGAAGAAGGTGCTCATCGCCGATACGATGGCTTCGATCGCCGACATCGTCTTCGACGCGCCCGTCAAGAGCATCCCCTGTGCCTACGCCTGGCTCGGCGCGATCGCCTACACGCTGCAGATCTACTTCGACTTCTCGGGGTACTCCGATATGGCCATTGGACTCGGACGTGTCTTCAACTTCCGTTTCCTGGAAAACTTCGACCATCCGTATGCAGCGTGTTCGGTACAGGAGTTCTGGCGTCGGTGGCATATTTCGCTCTCGAGCTGGTTCCGCGACTACCTCTACATTCCGCTGGGCGGAAATCGCAAGGGTGCGATACGGACTTATCTCAATATGTTCACCGTCTTCTTCCTGTGTGGACTCTGGCACGGTGCGGCGTGGAATTTCGTCGTCTGGGGCGTCTATCACGGGGTCGGGCTCGTCGTCGAACGAGCTGGTCTCAAGAACCTGATCGCGCGTCTGCCGCGGCCTCTTGCCAACCTCTACCTGATGCTCTTTGTGATTGTCGGTTGGGTGTTCTTCCGGGCACCGGACCTTTCCTATGCTGTCGGCTACCTGGGGAACATGTTCGGCGGCGCCGAGGCCGCGTTCACATCGTTTGTCCCCGCGTTCGACTTCGCCGTCCTCAACTGGTTCCTGCTGATGATCGCAGGCGTCATCGCGTCCTATCCCGTCTTCGACAAGCTGGTGGCCCGTGTGCCGGAGGCTGTGCGGCTCGTTAGCGCGGCCGTCTTGTTTGTCGTCGTCTACATGGTGGCGATGACGGGGGCGTACAGTCCGTTCATCTATTTCAGATTCTGATCGGGAGGATGTGAGCATGAACCGTTTTCTCAAAATTGCCTATCTCGTTTTCTTCTTCACCGCATTGTCCGTGCCGGCGCTCCACTTCTTCGGCGCGAAGGAGACCTGGCACAAGATCTATGGAGCCGAGCGGATTCCCAATCTGCCGACTATGACGTTCAAGGGCTTCGCGGATCGATCGTACCAGTCAACGCTGGCCGAGCATTTCTCGAAGGCGTTTTTCCTGCGCAACACGTTCTACACGACCCAGCGCCAGATCAGCGAGGCCGCCAACTTCGGATTGTTCCACACTGCCGGTTACAAGGGCAACAAGACGATCGAGGGCAAGGCCTTTGACGAGCGCAACGTCGGCGTCATTTTCGAGGCGCCATACCTGAACTACCATCTTCGCTGCGTGCGTGACCTGAAGCCGGAGGGCTTCGCGCGGACAATCGCGTTGTTGAAAGATTTTGACGAATTCTGCCGTACGAACGGCATGGACTTCGTTTTCCAGTCCGTTCCGGACAAGCCTCAGGCCTATCCCGACTACCTGCCGATGTGGCTGAAATGGTTCTGGAACTACGAGAGCTACCCCATTCAGACCTTCGTGGCCAAGGTCTTCAACGCGCAGGGCATCAAGACGATCGACGGACTCGAATTCTTCAACGACCTCCGCAAGGAAACGAAGACGTGGCTCTATCCGCCGGGCGGGACGCATTTGACGTGTCTGGCGAGCGCGCGGCTCGCGGAGGAGATCGTCCGCCGCGTCAATGCGGTCGGGCGCATCCATCTCGACATCAACCCATTGACGGACGTCGTCGACAAGCCAGACGCCATCTGGAGCGTCGACAACGACATTTCTCTCTTGTTGAACTGCTGGACGAATCCGCACATCGACACGAACTGTCACCTCTTCCCGGTGTTCAAGAACGATTACAAGGTCATGAACGCGGGCGGCGCTTTCATCCTGGGCGACTGCTATCGCGAACAGATGCAGAAGATTTTCGCGGACAGCGGTCTTTTCGCCAAGGACAAGATCCTGATCTCCAAGCGAGGTGGCCAGAAGCCCGAGGACTTCAAGAATGTCATCGACGACCTGAAGCTCGTCGTGCTCACGTTCCAATCGTTCAACAGCGCGCTCCTGAACGATGGCGAGCCTCATCGGCGGACTCCGGACTACGATCTCTATGAAGAACTGAAGACAATCTTCTCGGCTCTTCGCACGGCGAAACTCCAAGCCGCCCGCAAGTGATCCGTTGCTTAAGCTAGAAAGGTTGAGAATGAAAATGCAATCGCTTGTGATGAAGATTGACCTGGGCGTCTGTCTGGCTCTGGTCTGTGGCCAGCTTCTGGCGGCGGCGCGCGTGGACGTGGGGACGATGCGGATGAAGACCTATCCGTTCTCGGATCCGGATCCCGTGCCGGCGACGGCCGAGACGCGATATCCGTATTTCCGCTACGACGGGTCGACCGACAAGGCGAAGGAAATGGACTGGAAGACGGTTGTCCTCGAGAACGACCGTCTGCGCGTGACGGTGCTTCCGGAAGTCGGCGGCAAGGTGTGGAGCGCGACGGACAAGGTGACGGGGCAGGACTTCCTCTACGTGAACCACGTGATGAAGTTCCGCGACATCGCGATGCGCGGACCGTGGGTGTCGGGCGGCATCGAGTTCAACTTCGGCATTCTCGGCCATGCGCCGAGCTCTTCGACGCCGGTCGACTGGTGTGTGCGGACGAATGCCGATGGCAGCGCCAGCTGTTTCGTCTCCGCGCCCGAATACATCACGCGCACCGTCTGGCAGGTCGAGATCCGTCTGGGCGCGGATGCTGATGCATTCGAAACGCATGTGAAGTGGTTCAATGCCTCGGGACTTCCCTCGCCGCTCTACCATTGGATGAACGCCGCCTATTCGCTGCGGGGTAATCCCGCGTTCAAGTTTCCCGGCACCGACGTGATCGGTCACGAGGGCGAGATTGAACTGCGGCACTGGCCGATCGACGAGAAGGGACGCGACCTTTCGATCTACCGCAACAACGCCTTTGGTGGCCCGAAGTCCTATCATGTCCTTCCCGGCAACAATGGATTCTACGCGATCTGGTGGCCGGAGAAGGGCTTCGGCAGCTGCCATCGTTCGCTGCCGTATGAGAAGTTCGGCCGCAAGATCTGGCTCTGGGCGCTCTCGCGCGAAGGCGGCATCTGGGAAGACCTCCTGACCGACTCCGACGGCCAGTATACGGAACTCCAGAGCGGACTCTGCTTCAACCAGCCGCGGTGGGGCAACTACAAGACGCCGTTCAAGCACCCGACGTTCGCGCCGGGGATGACGATGTCCTTCGCGGAAAGTTGGGGCCCCGTGCGCAATCTGGGAGAAATTGAAAAGGACCTCTCCGCGCCGTTGCCGAAGGCGCGTCCGATCGATCCGCCCGTTTCGTTCGACTGGTCCTCCGCCTGGGGACACTACATTCGCGGCGTGCAGTACCTGCGTGAGCGTCACGACGCCGAAGGGGCGAAGGAACTGCGTGCGGCCTTGGAAAAGGATTCGTCGCTCCTCTGTGCCTACGGGGCGCTTGCGGGTTACGAGCTCCTTCGTGGCCATTATGACGACGTCCATGCGCTCGCGGCGAAGACCTTGGCAATTGACGCCTATGACGCCGAGGCGAATTATCTGGACGGTTTTGCGGCCTTTGTCGAGGGCGACGGCGCGACGGCGCGCGAGCGTCTGGGCGTGGCCGCGCTGTCGCCGGGCTTTGCGAGCGCGGCGCTGGCGCTTGTGGCACGAAGCTATCTGAAGGAAGGCGAGAAGACGGAGGCCTGCCGCGCCGCCGAGAAGTCCCTGCAGTTCAATCCGGACAATCTGGACGCGATTCTGGTCCGGATCATTGCGAATCGGGACGATGCCGCGTTTCGGGCGCGCGTGCTTGAACGGTTCCCGCTCTTCCACGCGGCACGCTATGAGGCGGAAGGTGTCGAGGGCCTGCAGCGGTCCATCCAGAACGAGCTGCCGGATTGGACGTATGGCGAGCTGGCGGCTTGGTATGAGGAAACGGGCTTAACTGACGATGCACGCCGTCTCAGCGTGGCGGGGGGCGATTCCATGCTCTTGAAGATTCGCGCGGGCGATCTTGCCGGCGCGAAGAAGATGTCCGTCTCCGGCGTCTATCCGTTCCGCCGCGAGGAACTGAAGTCGCTGCGGACGGCGGTCGCGGCCGACGGACATTGGAAGTTCCGCTACCTGCTCGCGGTGCTTCAGGCCGCCTTCGATGAAGGCGCGGCAGCGGACCAGCTGTTGGGGAGCTGCGCGAACGAGCCGGACGAAGCGGCGTTCTACGTCTATCGGGCGCAGCGTCGGACGGGAGAGGCGCGGCTCGCGGACCTTCGCCGCGCGCAGACGATCGGCGATTCCTGGCGCGTTGGACGGGCTCTCGCGGAATACTTCGAGACTTCGGAGGACTTCGCTCAGATGCTGCGCGAGACAACCGACTACCTGAAGCGGTATCCGGACTGGAATCCATTGCAGATCGCCCATGCCCGGGCGTTGCTGAAGACAAAACGCTACCAGGAATGTCTGGCTTATTTGAAGACGGTGAAGCTTCTGCCGTCCGAACACCGCGACAGCGGTACGGCAATCTGGCACGCCGCGCAGGACGCGCTCGGTCTCCCGCACACCTGGCCGGAGAATCTCGGCCAGGGCAAACCCTACCCGGCAGAATAAAAATCACGCGGCGGGCCCTCGTCCCGCCGCGTTTTCAAGCTCTAAGCTCTAAGCTAAAAGCTCAAAGCTAATAGCTCACTTGGCTTGCGTCGCCTGCAGCCACTTGTGCATCTTCGTTTTATTCTCCTGAAGGACGCTGTGGCCCTGGCCGATGCCGTAGAGGATATCCTTGTCCTTGGACGGGCAGACGTTGTAGGCGGCGTGGCCCGCGTGTGGCGGACAGACCGTGTCGATGAAACCGACTTCGAAGCGGATCGGCACGGTGATCTGGCGGGCGAAGTTGACACCGCAGAAGTACGGCGCGTGCTTCGCGGCGGTGGCGCGGTTCTCCGCCTTCTGGCTTTCGATCAGGCGCGGCCAGCCGCTCTCGCGGTTGGAGATGCGCGAGGAGAGTAAGTCGGTGATTGCCGGCACGAAGACTGCGGCGGCGGTGATGTTCTTGTTGAGTCCGGTGAGAATGAGCCCGAAACCGCCGCCCTGGCTGCCGCCGGAGTAGCGGAAGCGCGTCCTGTCGATGTCCGGACGCGCCGCGACCCAGTTGACTGCGCGGTTTGCGGCGAGGATGATGCCGTAGTAGAAGTATTCTTCGCGCGAGGCGGCGATGCCCGTCACCGTGTAGCGCACAAAATCGACGGGATACTTCTTCGCCCAGGCCATGTCCTCCTCCTTCTGGACGGCGAGGCACTTCGGGCTCTTGTGTTTCTCAGTTTTGAGGACGACGGGGTCGTAGTAGTGGACGTTGACTTTGAGCGTGATCTCATTCTCGTTGCGATCGCAGCCCCAGGAGGCGGGACCCGCACCTGGCACGTTGACCTTGACGGGGAAGGGCGCCTTCGACTTGTCGTTCGGGACCGAGCAGTAGCCCCACACGTGACGGCCCTCGACAGACGGGATAACGAGCTCGTACATTGTCGAGGTAATTGCAAAACCCCTCGGACACCCTGTCGCCGGCCCTGCCACCCGACA
>JAUNMP010000148.1 GCA_030537465.1 bacterium | reverse complement strand
GCCGTCAGGCGGACGGACAAGCCGTCAACGCCGAGGTTTTGCAATTACCTCATAACGCATACAGTGCGTTGAGCACGAACACGGTCAAGCCAGACGTCTGGATTGACGTTGCCCTGACGCGGCGCGCGCACGTGTCCGTGGAGGTCGATGGCGTTTCCGTTGTGACGGGTCTCACGCACATCGTGTACACCTATCCGGGCGCGGGGATTTCGGACCGTCCGTATTACGTCTACGACGTCTATTCGCCGACGAAGGTCACGCAGCCCGCGAGTCCCTGGATCCTCGGTAGCGAGAACCTTGAGTACGCCTCCCGGAGCTCGGCTTACAGCAACAGCAAGTTCTTCCTGGGCGACATCCAGCAGGTTGCGGTATGGGATCGTGCACTGTCGGATGAGGAGATTCTCGAGACGTTCATGGTGCCGGAACAGATTGTGCGGGCGGATCCGGCGACAACTTCATATGAGGTCCCTGCGGGTACATCGCTTGTCTTCGACGTGCCGGAGGGAACGACGCTGACCTACTCCGGCTCGATTACGGGTGCAGGCGAAGTCCGCAAATTCGGGAAGGGGACGCTCGTCCTCGCCAATGCCGCGAACAGCTACGCGGGCGGCACCTTCGTCGTCGCGGGCGATCTGGCGATGCCCGCCGCCTCCACGGGGACGCCGTTCGGATCGGGGACCGTCACCGTTTCGCAGGCGACCGGCGGACGCCTGGTTGTCGATGGCACGCTGGCGAACGCGCTCGTCTTTCTGAACGCCTCCTCCCGTGCGCGCACCGGCCTGCACGTCGCCGGCGTGTCGACGGTCTCCGGCACCGTCACGGCGGAGGGCGACCTGTACCTGTCCACGGCCTGGGCGGACGATCCGTTCGCCGGGACGGCCGTCCGCGCGACGTTCTCGGGGTCCGTCACGCTCGCATCTGGTGCGCGGCTCGCCGGTGCGCCGCACTGCACGGTCCGCTTCTCGGGTCCTGTGACGGCCGACCTCGTGGAAGGCTACTACGTGGACAACTCGGAGCACGTCTCCGAGACCGTCTGCCCGACGCGCGGCAACCTGGGCGCCTTCTCCTTCTCGAGCACGGCGAACGCGGTCAAGAAGATTCTGCTCGATCAGACGCGTGTCGTCTGCGGGACCAAGAACTGCCTGACGGATTTCGAAGTCGAGTTCACGGGTGAACACCGGGCCGATGGCTGGGGGTGTCTGGACATGGCGGGCTGGAGTCTCGACAAGGTCGTCCGCGTGACGGCTCCGGTCGCGACGGACACGGACGAGGGCTGTCAGATCCTCAATTCGAACACCACGAGCTCCACCGTGCCGACGCTCACCGTCACGGACACATTGAAGGATGGGCTGTTCGCGGTGAAACTGGACGGGCGGATGAATCTCTCCCTGCCGGGCAACGGCAAGATGCCGACGTGTTTCACGGCGCGCCATCACACGATGGCCGGCACGTTCACCGCGGCGCGTGGACGGATTACGTTCCTGCCGGGCTGTACGTTTGCCCAGGTAACGAAAATTTCGGCCAACAACGCGGCCTCTGTCGACTTCACGGGTCTAGAGGCCGGCGCTTTTTCGGGAGTCCGGACCCTCGGCAGCTCTTCGTCCTTCTCTTTCACGATTCGTCCGGACATCTTCACACCCCGCGCCGTCGACTTGGTCCTCACGGGCTGGAACAGCGGCGGCGCCTGCCCGTCCAGTTCTCTGACGATCCAGGGTGAGGACGCCGTCTTCGAAGTGAAGTCCATGAACTACAAGAAGGCGGACGAGAACGTGAACCTCGTGGCCGGTCAGGGCGACTACGGCGAAGACGACGTCTATTCGCTCCACGGCGCCTGCATTGTGCGTGTCTTCACGCCGATTCCGAATGCCCCGATCACATGGACGGGCGCGGGTGTTGCGTCTGGTGCGGCCTTCGGCGACAAGTCGAACTGGAAGGATGCCGAGGGTGCCGCGCTGGCGGCGGATCCAGACTTCACGCTTCCGAAACACGCCGTGACGTTTGATGGCGCGGAGGTGGAGATTCCCGGGAATGTGCATGTTGGCAATCTCGTCCTGCGCAATGGTGCGACCGTGACGGGGACGCCGGGTTCCGCGCTCGACATCTGGGGAACGGTGACGGTGGCCGATGCGGTGGAGGCGGAGACGGATTACGTGTTTGACGTGCCGCTCGTCTTCGAGTCTTCTGTGCAGCTTGTGCTGCCGCGACAGGCCACATTCACGGCTGCGGCCGGTCTGGCGGGCCCAGGCTCGGTGATTCTCGATGGACAGGCCCGCGACGCCGTCGGAACGGGGTATAACGTGACGCCTGTCGGCGGCGTCTTCACGATTGCGGGCGAGAGTCCAATCTCCGGCGATGTCGTCGTCACGAACGCAATCGCGAACTTCGCCGGCACGCTCGGCCGCCAGCCGGGCGGGACGGGACGCCTCGTCATCCAGAGTTCGCTCCGGCCTAGTGGCGCGACGGAATATGATTTTGCGAACGTCGTCTTCACGAATCTCGTCTGCAACAAGAATGTGGAAATCAACTCCGTGGGCGGAATCGCAGCCAATACGAACTTCTACTCTGCCGTCCAGTTTGCCGCCGAGACGGAGAATGTCTTCAACGGGGTTTTCCACTGGTATTCGTCCCATATCCTGACCTTCCGAAAGGATACGAAGGTTGTGTTCAACGGTGGCTATCGGGGCGAGAACTCGATTACGTTCGTCGATGTTGACTCGGCTTCGCGGCAGACGGAGATCGTCTTCAACTCTCCGCTCGTAGGTACGAATCCCTCGAAGAGCTACCTGCAGTTCAGCGGGCCAGGACGGAACACCCGCCTCGTCTTCAATGCGCCGGGCAGTTCGTTGGCCATGCACGTGCTGCTGAACGGATATTCGCGTGTGCTGGAGTCCAATGTGGACAATCCTGTCCAGATTGCGACCTATCTCAATCTGAACGACGCCCAGCTGCTGTTGAAGGGCGGGACGTCCTTCACCGCTCCGCGGCTGCTGCTCAATGCGAACAGTGTCGTCGAGACGATGGGCACGGATCCGGCGACGCTTGTCGTGGCGTCCGAAGACGCCGACAACGCGAGTTCGCTCCAGGGGACGGTGCGTGGAAACCTGGACCTGGCGCTGAAGAGCGCGGCGGCGCATGTCCTGAACGTCCAGACGGCGGTCGAATCGACGGGGACGCTGGCGGTCGAGAGTGGCACGCTGGAGTTCGCCGCCGGGGCGGGCTGGCAGAACATGTCTGCGGCCTCGGTCACGGGCGGCACGCTGAAACTGGCCGACAAGACGCAGCTGGCACCGGGCGCCGTGGCGCTCGCACTCGTTCAGTCGGGCCGCTTCGAGGTCGCCCAGGGACAGCTGTCCGTTGCATCGCTGACGTTGGACGGCCAGCCGCAGCGCAATGGCGTCTACACGGCCGCCAACACGTCCGGTCTCGTCGCCGTCGGTTCTGTGCGCGTTGGTCCGAGCGGCCTGACGCTGATCTTCCGCTAGCTCACTCGCGTTGTGGGGTGATTATGAAAGGCTCTTCAGGCATAAGTGTGGGTCTCTTTTCGCCTTTCAAGGCTTTATGAAGTACGCAGATGCGAAGCATACGCGGTATTTGCCGAAAACCATTGTGGCTAACGACGCCCTCGCCCTATCGCAGTTCATCGACAAACCGGTGACCCCCATTTACGGCGAGGGCTACGCCACAAATGGTTTTCGGCAAGATCATACATCCAGAAGGTTGTTGTCCAATACGCATCTTCGACCGAATCGACCGTGGCGTAGCCCGCGCGTCAAAAATCAAGCCACAGAATTGTCAAATTCAAGTCATTGGCGCGGGCGTTGTAGACACGTCGATTCGGTCGAAAAATCTGCGTATGCTTCGCATCTGCGTACCAAATTGGGCGTTTCGAGTACCTGAATAGACCCACACTTATGCCTGAAGTCTCTTATGAAACAGTGGGGGGCTGTTCTTGAAGTCGCCTTCGAATGGGTTGAAAAATGTGTGAGCGATGCGGTTGAATGGGTTGAAAAATGTGATTGATTGACGAAGATTGGGTTTGAAAATGTGATGCCTTTATGCTAAGCTTGTCCGCGTGAGGTTAGTATATGAATCGTGAAATCAGTTCTCGCATCAACGAATGGAACAGCGGCCGAAAGCGTAAGCCATTGATCCTGATGGGCGCTCGTCAGGTCGGTAAGACTTGGTTGATGAAGTCATTCGCGGATAAAACTTACCCTAGACAGTCTGTTTTCGTCAATCTGATGAAGGATGAGAGCATTCGGAACGCGTTGGAATCTTCCGATCTCGATCCCCGGTCCATCATCGAAGTCATCGAACTGAAGAAGAATGTCAGAATCGTGCCAGGCGAAACGCTTTTGGTGTTGGATGAGGTTCAGGAGTCGCCTCGTGCGTTGACGGCGCTTAAATTCTTCAACGAGGACTTGCCGGAACTCGCGGTTATGGCGGCAGGCTCGTTGCTGGGGCTTTCACTGCGACGGGGACGGCAGGGGGATGGCAAACGGGTACGTGGTTCTTTCCCTGTTGGGAAGGTGGAGTTTCTGGATGTTCATCCAATGTCGTTCTGGGAGTTCCTTCAGGCTGTGGGCGAGGACGTGAAGCTGGAAAAGCTGCGTCAACGCCAATGGAATCTCGTATCACTCGTCCACGATGATTATGTCAGGCTGCTTAAACGCTACTTCTTTGTTGGTGGCATGCCGGAGGCCGTTCTGGATTATGTCGAGACGGGCGACCTGCGTGAAGTCAGAAAGACACAGAAGGCAATTCTGCGGGCCTATGACAAGGATTTCGAAAAACACGCAACGCCGTCCTTGCTTGCCAAGGTTCGCCTGCTGTGGGGGAATGTGTCCGCCCAGCTGGCGAAGGAGAACAAGAAGTTCATTTATACGGCCTTGAGAACTGGAGCGCGGGCGCGAGAATACGAGGAGGCCATTCAATGGCTCGATGATGCGGCGATGGTGAGTATTCTGCGCAGAGTGTCGCCGCCAAGAATGCCGCTTGGCGCCAATGCCGATTTCAGCGCCTTTAAGCTGTACATGCATGATGTCGGTCTGTTGGGGGCGATGAGTGGACTGCGGGCGGAGGCGTTGTTGGATGGCAGTTCGGTGTTCACGAATTTCAAAGGGGCGATGACGGAACAGTATGTGCTGCAGGAACTTCTAGGAGCGGGTGCCGAGATCGGATACTGGTCGTCTGAAAAAGGAGATGCTGAGGTGGACTTCGTCGTGCAGGGGGCGACGGGAGTCTTCCCCCTTGAGGCGAAGGCAGCCTGTAATCTCAAGGCGCAAAGCCTCAAGACTTATCGGGAGTTCTTTCGCCCACAGATCTGCTATCGGAGTTCCTTGGAGAAATTCACGGATGGCAGGTATGTACGTGACATTCCACTTTATGGGGTGCGTTCAATTGTCGAGGAGGTCTCATGACAGGTCGATTGGGTGCTTTTCTGGGAGTCGCCTTCGGCGTCTCTTTCGTGGGGACGGCGGGGACGGTCGTCGACTTCTCGCAGACGCAGACGAACAATTGGCGGGTGCTGATGGCCGCGCCATCTGGAATGCGTGTGGATGCGGCGGGGCTTCATGTCCAGTTTGACCGCGCGAAGATGACAAAGCCCGAGGCCCCGTGGGCCGGGCTCTACGCCGTCGAGAGGGACCGCCCCGTGCTGACGCCCGGCAAGGTCCGCGTGGTGATGCGCTATTCGGAGGGCGGCATCGTCCGGACGCCAGGTTCGCTGCGCGTCGTCGACGCCGAAGGCGAGGTGTTCCGGTATTCTCCAGTGGAGCGGACGCGTCTTGACGACCGGATGCTCGTCACATACAACGTCATCGAGGGCGGTCAGATCGGCGCGTTCTTCGCTGGGCGTCCGAAGACCGGATCGACGCAGGGACCCAAACGCAACGAACGCTTCGACCTCCCCATTCGTCTACAGGAGATTGCCGTCGGTCTTGAGGGCAACGAGAAGACGGGCGAACTGGTGTTCGAGCGGATCGAGACCGACGGGGGAGACGCCGAGCGGACCGTGACGGCGCGGGCGCCTTTGCTGAAGTTCCGTCTGGGGTATGATCGCTTCCTGGGGAACGGCGTCGGAATCCGTCCCGAGGAGGGACGGTTGAGCGTCCACACGGCGCGCTGCTGTTCGCAGCTCCGCTACGCGACCTTCCCGGGAATGAAGCCGTTTCCGAGCACATGCGACATCATTCTGCGGACGTCGACGAACGCGACGGGACCGGCGATCCTGAATCTGATCGATCCCGCAACGGGTGCGAAACTGCGCCTTCGTTCGCCGTGGCGGACGGAAACGCACTTCACGACGAATCTGCCGGCCGGCTCCTCCTGGCAGGTGCAGTCGCTTGAGTTCTGGCAGGCGAAGCGGAAGGACGGCACGATTCCGGAATTCGACTTCGCGGTGACGGGACTTGAGGGCGTGTGGCGTACGAGCGGCGCGGGCGCCTGCCGTCTGGATGTCGAGACGGGGAACGAACTCCATGTCGTGCGTCCGGGGCGCGAACAGTCCGTGCTGACCCTGTGGAACACGTCGGATGTCGTGCAGAAATGGAAGGGCGTCCTGCGGTGCCGCGATTTCTGGGGGAATGGGTTTGACGTGCCCGTCGACCAGGAGGTTGCAGCGGGGAAGACGGCACGGATTCCGCTGAAGCAGTCCTTGGGCAAGGGCGTCTGGTACGTCTATGGCGAGATCACGGCCGCAGACGGCTCGTCGGCGCGTCCGCAGACGCGGTTCGCGGTTCTCGACGACCATCCCCGGACGCCGCGTCTCGAGCGGGGCGCGAAGTTCCGTCCGGGCATCAACTGGCATGCGGCGCGTTTCCCGGACGGCGTGCGGGCGTTGACGGAGGATGCGCTTGAGGCCTGCGGCTGCAAGCTGGTGCGGGCGGGCGGTTTCGGCCAGGCCGGCATCGAACGCCGGGAAGGCGAGTTCGACTGGTCCATTCCGGATGCCATCATGTCCGAGACGGAGGCGCGCGGCATCTCGCTCGACACGATCGTCTATGGTCCGCCGCGCTGGGCGCAGGATACGAACCGCATCGCGCGGATTGGACACTTCAAGGCGCATATGGTTCCGCCGCGCGAAGGCGCCTTCGGGGCGTTTGCCGAGAAGATCGCGGCGCGGTACGGCACGAAGATCGACTACTACGAACTCGGCAACGAATGGGACCTCATCCCCGAAGTCATCATGACGCGCGACGAGGCGGTTCGGGTGCATCGGGAAGGGTATGCGGCTCTGAAGCGGGGCTGCCCCGACGTGGCGGTGATGTCCAACGGCTGGACGAGCCCCGACGTGCGTCCCGACCACTATGGCAAGCAGTGGCTGGTGGGCGAGGGGTATCTCGCCTACGTGATGTCCCGCGTCAAAGACCAGAGCGACTATTTCCCGATCCACATGCATTGTCCATTTCCCCAATATCGGAAGAAGGTGCTGCAGTTCCTGGATCTGCGTCGGCGGATTGGCTGCGAGGGAACGCCCTGGTTTTCGAACGAGACGGCCCTGTCGAGCGTGAACGGACAGGAGGCTGCCGTGGCGCGCGACGTCTACCGCAAGATCCTCTACGCCTGGGCGAACGGGTCGACCGACTACATCTGGTATAACCTCAAGGCGACGGGATGGGTGGAGAGCGATCCTGAGCAGGGGTACGGTCTCATCACGGCGGACTTCTATCCGCGGGCGGGGTATGCGGCGTTCTCGTCCTTGACGGCGATCTATCTGGGTTTGGACTATGAGTCCACGCTGATTGACCGTGCCACCCGCATCGCCTATCGCTTCGGCGGCACAAAGGATGGGAAGCGCCAGATCGTTTTTGGAGGCTGGGACGAAGCCGCCGTGACGCCGTGCGCAATCCGCGTGCGGACCGACGCGGCGCAGGTCGAGCAGGTGGACCTGATGGGCAATCGGCAGGCGGTGCCGGTGGTGAATGGGGAAGCGGTCTGGCGGATTTCCGATTGGCCGTCCAGTCTTGTGCTGACGGGGGTGACGCGGGCCGAGCCGAACGCGGACGATCTGGCGGCGATTCCCGTGCGCCCCGGCAGCGTCGTCACGATTCCGGCGCCTGTGGAAGGTCGGGACCCCGACTTCGAACTGAAGACGGCGGATCGTGTCTGCGACCTCCACCAGGCGATTCCCGAGGCGCGGCACCGGGTGTGGAGGGGGCCGAAGGACCTCTCCGCGAAGATCTGGTTCTCCCGCCAGGGCGATGACGTGCGGGTGCGCGTGGAGGCGACCGACGATATCCACACCGCGGGAGATGGCGCCGAGGTGACGCTGCAGGTGCCGGGCGCCGGGCCCAAGACCGTGCGTTTCCCCGCGGCGGTGCGGTCGGGCACGACCGACGTCTACGAGCTGCTGCTGCGTGGCGCGGAGCACGGCTTTGACGCGGCGCGCCTGGCGGCCGGCGTGTCGTTCAGCGTGAAGGTGTTCGACGACGATGGCGAGGGCCCCGACGGCTGGATCAACCTGACGGACGAGACCGAACCCATGAAGACTCTGTGTTTCAAATAAGGAGACGGATGATGAACAGACGTGATTTCTGCAGAAACGCCGCGTGTGCGGCGATGGGACTGGCGACTGCACGGGTCTGGGCGGAAGAGACGAAGGGCAGGACGGTTGACGGCATCGCGCTGCCCGACTGGGCGGAGAAGACGATCCGCGAGGGGACGGCGCGCTATGCCGCGTGGAAGGGTTCCGACGAGGTGGTCGCCTTTCCGCTGATCACGGACGTCCACTCGCACGCGGCGTCCGTCACCCCGCCGAACTGGCGCGATTCGAAGATGCACATCCTCTTCCAGCGCGCCATCGCCGAGGCGACGGGCTCGGACTTCATCGCGAATCTGGGTGACCTCGATTTCGACGTGAACATCCTTGGCTCGGCGCCGGACTGGTCGAAGGTCCAGCCCGTGATCGACGGGTTCGTTACGGCCTACACGGGCGAACCGAAGCCGGTGCTCTTCGCGATGGGCAATCACGACCACGCCAAGGGACGCTACACGTCGAAGCAGTTCGGCGACACCTTCAACCGTGGTCTGAACGCCGGCAAGAAGGCGGCGTTCGACTGGGGCGAGGATGGAACCTGGGGCTGTCTCGACCTCCCCGCGAAGAAGTTCCGTGCGATCGTGCTCAATACGTCCGACGAGGGTTATCTCGGATGCTCGAAGGCGCAGATGCAGTATCTGGCGGACAAGCTTTCGTCCGCGCCGGATGGCTGGAGCGTGGTGGTGCTCCAGCACGCGAACATTCCGGGCTTCATCGCGAAGTGGCGTCGATTCGGCGAGTCGAGCGGCGACTACAAGCGGGCCGAGCTGGAGCAGACGATCATCGAGGACTTCGCCAACCACCGGGGCGGCATCGTGCAGGGTTTCCACAATCCGCCGATCACCGGCCAGCTGGGCGGCGTCAAGTTCGACTTCGCCCACTCGAAGGCGAACCTCGTCGGCCTCTTCCAGGGGCACCTCCACGCGGAGAGCTATCTGCGCTACGCCAACGTCAACTACGTGATCCGCCCGGGCTATGGAACCATTCCCGTCGACTGCAAGTGCGGCGAGTGGCGTGACCCCAAGCGCGCGTGCGGTTTCTCGACGGCCAAGGACATGATGCTCGATCTCGTCGCCGTCAAGCCCGCGAAACGGCAGGTGCACGTCTTCCGCTTCGGCTGCGGCGGCGCGGAGAGCGAGCTCGGCTACGGCTACTGAGATAATTGCAAACCCCTGGTGCATCGGACCTGTAGGGGTGTTTGGCGGGGGCTGTCAGCCCTGGGGGGGCGTATGTCTCCTGACGAGTATCTCTACTGTGGTATAATGGTGTCCATGAGACGCCTTTTCTTCGCATTGTCATCCCTTTGCGCGGTTCTTCCCGCGGCTGCACGGCAGCCCGTCACGTCCGCGCTGCCGTCTTCCGCCTACGCCGACACGGAGGTCTCGACGAACGTCCCGTTCACGGCGTGGGAGGCGCACCAGAAGCGCTTCGCGTACCGGCTGTCGTTCGAGGCGACTCCGTCCAACAACGTCCAGGTGGCGTTCGGGAACGACGCCGACGCGGACGGCGTGCTCGGTCCGGACGAGGAGCGTCTCGTCGTTGGCTGGGACTGCGGCGAGTGGTTCGTCTTCAATGCGACGAACGGCGTGCGCCTCGTCGACGCGGCCCGGTCGACCAGCCGGGCGCAGGCGCTGGCGTTCGTGTTCGAGACGCGTTCGGACGGCGCGGTCAAGTCGCTCTCGCTGTCCTCGGACGGCGTCGGCCTCTTCCCCTCGCTAGCGGCGACGCCACCGAAGGAACTGTACGACACGCGCTGGGACATGTTCCGTTTGACCGCCCGCGGCGTCGACGATCCGCATGCCGGGTTCCGCGTGCAGACCATTCCCTGCGGATTCTCCTTCATCTTCAGGTGACGCCATGAACGTTCTGAGACTTCTGTCGGTTCTTCTTCTCCTCTCCGTCCCCGTCCTGCTGGCCGCTGCGGCGCTCTGCTGCGCCGCCGAGAGCCGCTTCCGCCCGTTCAGGGAGCCGTTCGCGCGGTTCCTCCGGCTGCCGCGGCCCGCGCAGGTGTTCGTCGTCTGCTTCGTCCTCGCCTTCGTCGTGTACGGATCGACGAAGAGAATGGGAAATGGAAAATGGAGAATGGAAAATGGAAGGGCGACGGTGCAACGGGACGCCGGGGAGGCGTCGTCGCCCCCCGTCGCCCTGACGCAGGACCAGATCGACGCGGGGTTCGCCCTGACGCGCGTCGGGACGAACGAGACGTGGGACTTCTCCGCCCCCGACGGCGCGCACGTCCACGCCCCGTGGATCCTCCGCGGCGCGTCGGAGGACCGCTTCGACATCCACTCGTCCGCCGACAGGCCCCTGCGCCTTCTCTTCGGCGGGGGCGAGATCGACGGACTGACGGTCTCCTCGACGGGTGTCCTGCTGCCGAAGCCGCCTGATTCGCCCGTCGTCCCGCACGGGCGTCTCGCCGACCTCGTGCCGGACGGGACGAACGTCGCGGCGCTCGCGGGCGTCCTCGCCCCGCTGCGGACGTTCCTCGGCCTTGTCCCGGAGGCGAACTGGGGCCTCCTGCCCGAATCCGCCCGCCCGAGCGAGGCGTGGTGGTTCGTCACGCCGTCCAACTCCGTCGTCGTCACCTGGCGGAACGCGCTTCTCGGGCGGAGCGTCGACACGGCGGCGAGCTTCCAGGTCGAGATGTTCGCGGACGGCGGTTTCGTCTACCGCTACGACCTCTCCCGCGCCGGGCTCTGGAACGGAGAGCCCGTCACGAACGTCCTCGTGGGGGCCTTCAACGGCGGGAAGGGCGAGACGCTCGACGTCGCCTCCGTCACGAACCTGACGTCCGTGTTCTGGCACGCGCTCTCGCCCGACGACACGCCGACGGGCGACCGCGACGGCGACGGCCTCTCGACCGCCGAGGAGATATTCATCCACGGGACCGACCCCGGCCTCCCCGATACGGACGGGGACGGCCTCCCCGACGGCGAGGAGATCGCGCGCGGGACGGACCCGCTCTCCCGCGACGTCCCCGACGCGGACATCCTCGCGCGCGTGGCGGCCTCGGCGACGAACGAGGCGTTCCAGGCCGCCCTTGTCGTCTCCACCAACTCCCTCGTCTCCTGGAGGCTCTTCGACGGCTTTGCCGCAGATCTCATCCTCCCGCCCTCTCAACCCTCTCAACATTCTCAACTTCTCTACGAGCGGACGTTCGCCGTCGGCCGATCGAGCGCCTGGCAGCAGTACTTCCTCTCGG
>JAUNMP010000147.1 GCA_030537465.1 bacterium | reverse complement strand
CCCCGTCAAGCGACCTCCCGGCCCCGATACACCGAGGTTTTGCAATTACCTCAATAAAAAGAATGGGATGCAGCGGAAGCCTCCGCGCTTTTCACGACCCGCCACCCACATCGGCGGGGCGGTCGACCATGTCGAAGACGAGTTCGCCGCCGGCCATGATGTCCCTGTAGCGGAGGATGAAGCCTGAAAGCGGCTTCCCGTTGAGCCGGACCGCCTTCACATAGCGGTTCTTTTCGGAAAGACCGGCGGCGACGATGCGGAAGGTCTTTCCATTCGACAGGGCGAGCGAAACGCCGGGCACCTGGGGGGCGCCGAGCACGAATTCGCCGCTGGACGGATTGACGGGATAGAAGCCCAGGCAGGCGAACACGTACCACGCGCTCATCTCGCCATGGTCCTCGTTGCCGCAGAGACCATCCGGCGCATTGCGGTAGAACTTCCGGGAGAGCTGGCGGATGCGTTCGGCGACGCGGTCGGGACGTCCCGCGTACTGGTAGAGGTAGGGGATGTGGTGGCTGGGCTCGTTCCCCTGCACGTACTGTCCCTCGAGTCCCGTCACGTCCCGCGACGTCTGTTCGCGGTTGAGATCCGACGGCAGCGTGAAGAGTTCGTCGAGTTTTGCGAGGGCCACGTCCTTCCCGCCGAGCGCGGCGATGAGACCCGCGGGATCCTGCAGCACATGCCACCGCCACTGCCAGGCATTCCCTTCCGTGAAGTCGCCCGCCCAGGAGGTCTCGTGTCCGCAATGGTATGGATCGAACGGCGTGCGCCACGAACCATCGGCGAGGCGGCCCCGCATGAAGCGCGTCTCGGGATCCAGGACGTTGCGCCAGTTCTCCGCGCGTTTCCGGAAGAAGGCCGCATCCTCCGTGTGGCCCAGCGCCTCCGCCATCCGTGCGGCGCACCAGTCGTCGTACGAGCACTCGAGCGTACGGCTGACGCCCTCGCCCTTGAGCTGGTCGCAGGGATAGTAGCCATATTTGTCGAGCAGATCCCAGCCTTCCTTCCGACGGTCCTTGTGGGAGTTGCGCAGCGTCTCGCGGATGGCCTCGTAGGCCTGGTTCCAGTCCACGCCCGTGAAGCCCTTGAAATACGCGTCCACGATGACCGCGACCGCGTGCGTGGCGATCATGCACTGGGAGTCGCGTCCCCACTTGGGCAGAACGGGCAGATAGCCGGCGGCGTGCCGATGGGCAATCAGGGAATTGACGAAGTCCGGCACGTACTCGGGGGCCGCGATCGTATAGAACGGATGTGCGCCACGGAAGGTGTCCCACAACGAGAGCTCGGAATAGTAGCGGCCATTCGGCATCCGCGCCACGGCGCCGTCGCCGCCGCGGTAGGCGCCATCGACGTCGGCGATGTTGACGGGCGTATGGAACATCCGATAAAGGGACGTCATGAACAGAACCGCCGTGTCGCGGTCCGTCGACGGATCGAGGCGCACGCGGGAGAGGACTTCGTCCCACTTCCGCCGCGCGGCCGTGCGGACGCCCTCCAGATCCCATTCGGGGATTTCCTGTGCGAGATTGCGTGCCGCCCCCTCCTCGGACACAGTCGAGAGACCGATTTTGACCAGAAGTGGTGCCCCGTCCGAAAGATCGAACGTGTAGGCGAGACGGGGCGAACGGTCCTTCACGCCCTTCTCGCGGATCACGGCGGGGAGTTCCTCGCATGCGACCGGCGTCTTCGAGAAGCGGATGTCGAAGCCGATGTTGCGCCCTTTCACGAAACCCGAACGCAACAGGTGCCCCGCGAGACCGTCCGGACGGTCCCGGACGATCTTGAGCGGCTTCACCGTCTTCTTCGCCCAGGTCGGATTGGACATGCCGTAGTCGAGATCGACGAGCAGCCGCGCCGATTTCTCCTTCCCGAAGGCGAATCGGTAGATCGCACAGCGCTCCGTGGCCGCCACATCGGCCTGAATGCCGCCCTTCTGCAGTTTCACGGAATAGAAGCCCGGCTGGGCGAGCTCATCGCGGTGGTCGAACGGCGACGAGACGTCCGCGGCGTCGCCGATGAACGGCATGAGGCCGATGTCGCCATAGTCGGGGCAGCCGCCGCCCGGATTGTGCGTCTGCGAGAACATGGTGATCGCATGGTCCTCGTAGCGGTAGCCCGAACAGTACTCCCAACTGCCCCAGCCCGTGTCGGGACCGGCCGCCACGATGCCGAACGGATAGGCGGCGGCAGGGAAGCAGTGGCCGTCCCCGCCCGTCCCGATGAAGGGATTGACCAGCGCTCCCTGTCCCGCCGTCGTTTCCGCGACGGAAATTCCGCAGCCAATCATGGCAATCGCCAGCAACAACTTTTTCATAAGCACACTCCTCGTTTTCATCCTTGATGCTCCTACATTGACACGTGGGTCATTCGTAAACCCTGACCCAGTCGATCTCGAAACGCGTGGCGCACTCGAACGGCCCGAGCGACCGCCCCCTCCCGTCGGCGAACAGCGCCGCAGATTCCTCAGCCAGGACCGTTCCAGACAAGAGACACAGAACGGCCACAGTGCCCATGTAAGTTCCACGCGTTTTACTTTGCATTGCCATATCCGTCGTCTTCAGACGAGTTCACCGCTTTTTGAAATGAAATCTATGAGATTCAAATGTTTGATGCCGTTGCGCTTCTGCAGAAGCGCATCAAGTGTAAAAAGATATTTGGGATAATTGTCACCGCCCATCTCAAGGGGACGATACTCGCGATCCTTTATTAAAATCTGTTCGATGACACTGCCAAGATAGGTAGCCTTCGCCTCCTCGTCGTCGAATTCCAACGCGTAAAGTTTCATCTCATTCTCCTGGTGTCGTGCAAGTGTACCATCTTAAACCCGTTAAACGCAAGTTAAGGGTAAAAAACTTGTCCACATGAGGAAAACACCCCCTTAACACGCATTTTACTCAACAGCCTCCTATCCTTCGTCATTTGATTTCGCGTACCCAGACGCCCGTCCCCGTCGTCAGGAAGTAGAGCCGCCCGCGATCGAGATAGATGGTCCGCCCCAACGACGACGGCACGGTCTCGAACGCCTTCGGAAGAAGCGAGAAGGTCTTCGCGCCGTCCCGCGAGACGTAGATCGCCGCGTATCCGACCGCCGCGAACAGGCCCGGCGTCGCGGCATCGGCCGCCAGACCGCTGATGGCGAACTTCTCGAGTCCCGCCGGAACGTGCCAAGTACGACCGCCGTCCGTCGATTCGCGCAGCGGCGTCCCGGCGACCAGGAAGCGCCCCGGCGTGAAGCCGTCGGCGACCAGCGTACCGCGCACATTCGCTGGAAGCCCTTCGGCGCTTCGCCAGCAGCCCGCCGTCGCATCAAGCCAGAAGACCTTTCCGGCGACCCGTGCATGGACGACCACCGCCGAACCGTCGCGCGAGAAGAAGATCTCCGGACCGCCCCCGTGGCCGAACTCCGAGTTCTTGAACAGCTTCTCGCCCGCGGGCAGTCCCTCGCCCGCCCACTGCCATGTCTCGCCGCGATCGGACGAGCGGTACACACCGCCCCGGCCGCGGCCAACGGGACCGCCCATCGTGATCCACACGTCATCCGTCACGGGATGCACCGAGACCGCGTACGGCGCAATGCCGCCGTTGCGCATGCCGGACGGCAACCCCCGCATCGCGGGCGCCTTCCACGTGCGGCCCGCGTCGGCGCTCACGCGAAAGACCGGCGCCCCCTTGCCGCCCGTCACATACAGGAGTCCCGGCGTGCGCGTTGAATAGGCGAGCGAATTGCCGCAGGCCGTCACGATCTCACAGCGCCGTTCGGGCGTCCCGGGCTTCGCAATCGGCGGATAATAGCTTCGTCCTCCGTCATTCGAGACGAACAGCCCCTGGTCGGCGAGCCCGTAGGCGATGTTCTCGGCGCTGTTCGGATCGAACGCGAGACAGAACGGCACGACCTGCGAGATGCCGTTCACGCGCGAGACGAAGCTCTTTCCCGCGTCCGTCGTCTCCCAGATCGCAAACCAGTCGGTCGTCAGCCAGTGGTTCTCGTCGCGTGGATCGACGACGAATTGCGCCATCGCCTCCTGGTGCCGCGTCCGTTCGGCGACCCACCGCTCGCAGGCTGATTCGCCCACAGCACGGAACGTCATCCGGTGCTCGGTCCAGGACGTCTCCTGCGCGCCGCGACGCCAGATGCGCCCGGCCCCGTCGCCCAGCAGGTAGAAGTCCGTCCCCGCGCCGAGCGCATAGAAGTTGCCGCGGTCCCATGGGTTCTTCGGCGGCTGAGGAAGGATCTCAAGACCCTCGAAGGCATCCCGCCAGGTGAGGCCGCCGTCGTCGGAGAAGCGCGGAAAGCGGTTCTCGAAGATCGCGAGGATCGGACCGCCCTTCTTCAGCTGCGTGAACTCGACCGGCGGCGGATCGCACGGCAGGCGCGTCCAGGTTTCGCCGAAGTCGTCCGACCGGTAGAATCCGACGTCGCGGACAAACTCCGGCTTGGGATTGGCAAAGGGGAACGCCGTCGCCCAGATGCGACCCGCCGTCCCCGTGTCGAAGGCGACGCACGTGAACCAGTGGTTCGTGAGCCCGAGGTTCCGCCAGGTCTCGCCGTTGTCGCGCGAGAGCCAGAGGCCGTCGCCGTCCTCGCCGGCGACGATCCGGTCGGGATCGAACGGATCGCGCGACAATACCCGTCCGTACATCCGCCGCGGACCGTTGCCGTAGAAGCGCGCACCCTTGAGCGTCATCCGCCACGACTGGCCGCCATCGTCCGAGACGACGATGCCGCCGCCCATGAAGTTCCAGTTGTCACCGCCCGCGACCAGCACGCGGTTCGCGTTGCGCGGATCGACGAGAACCCCGCGCACGTGGTCGACTTTCGAATTGCGCCACGCCGCCGGGAAGTTCTGGTGCAGCGGCTTCCAGCTCCGTCCCGCGTCGTCGCTGCGAAACGGACCGCAGACGTCCGCATGGCAATACCAGACGTTCGGTTCGGATGGCGAGATGACGACATCCTGCATGTAGCCGCCGCCGTACAGCGGCAGCGGACGCCAATCGCCGACATCTCCACGCACGGTTCCGGCGAACAGAACCGCCATCGCCGAGCAACAGGCCGCCAGGGACTTCGTCATGTCACTGTACCACCTTGACCGAGGAGACCTCGAGTCCATGGGCCTTGTCCGTCGCCTTCGGACACAACCAGGCGCCGTAGCAGAAGCGCAGGTTCTTGAACTGGCGGCAATCGGGCTTCCAGCCGGGCTTGAAGGCCGGCACATTTCCCCAGTGACTGAAGTACCTGAGCTTCGAAAACGGCAGGCGAATCTCGCGTCCGTCTTCCGTCAGCTCGAGCTCCGTTCCCCAGACCTTGCCGTCCGCAAAGGTACCGGCCTTCGCCTGCAGGACATACGGGCCTTGTTGCAGATACTCCCACGCGCCCCCCGCGCCCAGATCAAAGGTTTCAATCGTATCGGTCGCGCCGTTCTCGATTCCGATGTAAACAGGGTTGTTCCAAGCCGACGAGCACTTAATCACGACGGTATCCCCGGGAGCAGGCACACCGTTGTCCCAGTTCGCGGGATCGTTGAAGCTCTTGGCAAGCTTATCATTACTGTAGGTCGCCCCGGCCGTCCAGGTCGTCGTCTTGGCAAAGAGCGGAAGGGCCAATGCCAGCGAAACGCCTACTGCGAGGGAAATTCGAAGGGGCTTCATTTACTTTTGATGAAATGATGTGCCGGTATCAAACGGTCATTTGAGACGAGACTTCCGAGAGTTTAGAATTCAGTCCGTGACATACCGGACCTCGAAGCGGCCGAGGTCGTAGCGACGACGGCCGACGAGCGGCAGGTCGATTTCCACCGAGACCGGCTTTTCCGACGTGTTGACGACGATGGCATTGGTGCGGCCGTCGACAATCTTCGCCCACCACGCGACGACGGCCTTGCCGTCCAACGCGCGACCGGTCGTCACCGGACCTTCCGCGGCGATCAGCGGACGCAGCGCGATGATCTCGCGGTTGACCTGCGTCAGATCCTCCCATGCCTGCGGCACCTGCGCCGCCGTCACGTAGTCCGTGCAATCGCGCGCGAACCACCACCACCAGATGCCGTTCGTCTCCTTGACGACCGCCAGATGGGCACAGGCCCGGAACCAGTCGCTGTCGCGCTGGAACGTCGTGTGGAGCGGATCGACCTTCTCCTTGCGCCGGACCGCGGCGGTCTGGACGCCGTCGTTGCAGTTGAGCAGCATCGTGATCGGCGAGGGGCAGCCGATGTACGTGCGTTGCGAGTCGATGAGGGAGACGACCTCGGCAGGCTTGCCATACGCCTGCGACCAGTGCGTGTCCCAGGTGCGGCGGTGCTCGCCCATGTTGCGATCCCAGGTGGACATCACGACGGGATGGAACGGGTCGAGCGCACGGACGATGTCCGCATGTGCGACGAGCACGTCGGGCGTCGTGAACTGCCCGAAGATCTCGGGCTCGTCGAAGAGATACCAGCAGAATATCGCCGGATGGTCGGCAAGGTGTCCGACACGGCGCGCGGTGTGGGCGAAGTTCCCCTGCTTGATGCCGTTCTTCGGTCCGTAGTTGCCGCGGTCGAAGCCGATGAACGCACGAAGCCCGCCATGCGCCCAGCATGCGTCGAGATAGGCGCGGCAGGCCACGTCGTCCTGACTGCCCTCCCACTTGTACGTATGCACGACGTCATAGCCGCGTTCGCGGACCTCCGTCATGTATTTGGGGGAGACTTCGTAGATGCCGAGCGGGAAGATCCGCCGGCCCTTTTCATGGAACATGCCGTCCGTCCCCACGACGACCGCGTTCTCCGGTTTCGGCGCGTTGAGGAAGTAGAAGGCGTGTTCGACACTGTTTCCCGCCGGGTCGACAACCTTGATCACACCCTCGGTGAAGCCCTGCGGCCAGCCGCCCGCCGGCGCCTCGAACCGGCAGCGGTACTCGCCGTCGGCAATCGCCGTGCAGATGCCGGCCACGCCCAGGAACGTGGCCTTCGGCACGCCGTTCCGCTCGCGCAGACGCACCGTGAAGGCCTCCTTGCCGGATGTCACGCGCTTCGCGCGGCTCAAGAGACGCGGCGCAAGCGTGTCCTTCCCGGCCGTCGCGTCGGCAACGGTAAAGCGCCAGGCCTCGTCCGCATCCTGTCCCTCCGAGACCACCTTCCAGTACCATGTGCCAGGCGCCAACGGCGTCTCGTGCTGATAATCGTAGAAGCCGCCCGCCGGACAGACGAGCGAGGCGTCCTTCGGGAAGGCGGGATTCCGCGACAACACGACAGAGAAGCGCCGCGCACCGGGACGGTACTTCCAGGCGAACCGGGGCGTGTTCGTCGCCAGCGTCACCCCATTGGCCGGCTCCGTCTTCTCCGTCGGCACCATGCGCTTGAAGAAGCGCACATCGTCGAACCAGGCCTTGCCGCGCCCGCGGAGCGCCAGGTAGATCGTGGCGTAGCCGGCGTCCGGCGGCGCCTTGAGCTGATCGGCCCGCACCTTCGTCCAGTCCTTGGTCCCGTAGAAATGACCCACATACTGTCCGGCGGCGATCCACTTCCTGTCGGCGTTGCACCACTCGACGATCAACGTCGCGCCGCACGAACCCTGGCGGATCCGGTCATCGGCCTTGACATCCTCCGTGCGAATGAAGCACTCCGCCCCGTACTCGGCGCTAGCGTCGACCGGCACCTGCCGCGTGAGATACACGTAGTCGCTGTTGACCGTCGTCTGGTCGATGCACGCACTGGCCCTGCCACTATGCGGACGATTGGTCGAGACGGACATGTTCGGCAGGAAGTTCCATCCGACCTTCCCTCCTTCGAATCCCGGATTGGAGATCTCCACGGGGACCTCCACGACATTCGTTCCGCCGAACGCAACCGCCACGGTCATGGACACCAGACCGACAATTCCTGCACTTGATGCCATAATCTTCATGGGGAAACCTCACCTGCTCATCGGAAGACGATGACGCATCCCCTGCGCGTACAGACCTCGAGGAGTCCCGTGTCCTCGTGGAAGACGATCTGCGAATTTCCGGAAAGGCCCTTGAGGACGAACGTCGCGTCGACCGCCGCCGGATCCAGCGTCATCAGCTTGATGTGCTGCGGCAGCGGATCGGCCGCCGCCCAGTCCGTCAGGTCAAGTGTGACCGTGCCCGTCAGAATCGAGACGTTCGAGCCGTCCGCCGGCGCATCCGCCGCCTGGCCGCGTGTGAAGACAAGCGTCGCGCCGTCGATCTGCAGGTCCTCGATCGCGGGACGCTCGGCCGCGACGTCGAGGACGCTGTCCGGCGCATAGCGAACCGATCCCTGAACCGTGCCCTCGCCCGCCAGCATCTGACCGGCCTTGAGCACAAACGGCTTTTCGGCGGACAACGGCAGCTGCAGTGTCGCCCCGGCGGCCACCGTCACGTTCGTCGCCCCGAGTCCGACCGCCTGGACATCCGCAAATCCCTGCGACAGCTGCTTCAGGCACATCATCCCGTACTTCTCGGCATAATATTCGGACACCGCCCGCATCTCCGTCACGCTCAGCGCTCTGTCGTAAAGCCGCGCCGCCGCGATCTCGCCCTCGAAATAGCCGTAGTCCTGTTCGTGGCAGATTACGCCGAAAAGCAGCGGGTAATTGGCTGCGATCGTCGTGCCCGCCGTATTTCCGTTGGCCATGCGCGCACCATCGACCATCCAGACATAGTCTCCTGTGTTTCCGTCCCGTGACAACACCGCGATGTGCGGCTGTCCATCATTCACAAAGAGCGGACGCGTTGTGTAGGAATAATGGTTGCCGCCGCCACTCCAGGCCGCCATCAGCGTACCGAAACGGTGAAGCGTGACGCCGAAGTCATGTGCGTTGTAGTTGTACGTGCGCATGCCGAAGATGCCGTCGCCGGAGACGTCTCTCACGGACGCGCCATACGTTCCGTCGCCCTTGAGATCGGTGTCGGACGTCCGGAACACCACCGCCAGGGTGAAGTCCTTCTTGCCGGCGATCGGATTCTGGCTCGCAGGTACGCCCAGCGCCGTCTTCCGCGCACGCGAGAACTTCACGGTCGCGTGACCGTTGAGGGCGTTCTTGCAAAGCGACGGACCATGCTGCACGTGATAGCTTCCCGTGCCGGTCTTGGTCGCCGTCTCGGTCTCGCCGTCCGAGGTTTTCCAACTCGTGATTTCCTCGCCGTCCTCATGTTCAGCCACGAGATCGTCGGCGTCCCACGTGTAGCTGGTCGCAACCGGCGTCACAGGCACGGCGGCGGGCACCATATCGCCACCCTTTGCGCAGAAGCGGACAAATCCGTGCTCGTTGATGCCGTACTTCCTCGCCAGTGTCGCGCCGAGACGATAGCAGTCCCGCTCGCTCATCGCCCGTGTCGGATAGATGCGAAGCTCCGCCAGCCGAGTGTCATGGGTGATCTGATTGGTATGGGTATATTTTGTATTCTTGACGCCACCCAGGTAGAGGGGCTTGTTGTACAGACGCCGCCAGTGCGACAACTGCGTTGCCGTTGCCACCAGATGATTCGTCGTGTAGCCGTCGGTAATCACACGGACGAAATTGTTGGAGTACGAAACAATCGCGACGTGCGCGCGGTTGTCGTTCATGTCGTAGTCCATCTGCGACATCATCTGCCGCCCGCCGTTCATATAGGCGCCGAACGCAAACCGAGGAGTGGACGAGATGTTGTCGCTGCGCGTATGCGTGATGGTAAACACGCTGTCGTCGACGTTGCCCAGCATCGCCGCCGCGTATGGCCAAAGGACGCTCGTTTCGCCGCAACACCACTGGGCATTGCTGGACCGGTAGACCAGCACGACGGTGAAATTGGTGGCGCCGTTGAGCGGATTGTCCGCCGCATCCATCTTCAAGAAGTT
Source organism: bacterium (assembly GCA_030537465.1). Lineage (GTDB taxonomy): Bacteria > Verrucomicrobiota > Kiritimatiellia > RFP12 > UBA1067 > RUG572. Next base: position 1,965 of record JAUNMP010000147.1, on the reverse strand, counting down.
GAAATGGAGAAACATCGACTTGTGTCCGGCGAACACATTGTCTGTACTGATGGCGACCTTGTCCGCAAAGCTGATCGTCGACGCCTCCGGAACATCCGCCTTGACAAACGTGTGCTGTCCATCGGTGCTGACGAGATTTTCCACGCCATCACCATCTGCAAGTTCGTTCTTCTCGGCGATGTCGTCTGCCGACCAGACGATCGCGCCGTCATCATCGGTCGAGGTCGGGACTCGGCCAACGAACGACACCGTTCCTTCGTCAATCGCGAGCTTGCCTTTGAACTGCGTCGCGTCCGTCAGCGCGAGCGTGTCGGAACCGGTCTTGCGGAGCGTTCCCCGCCCCCAGACCGGCGCAACCTGCGTGTACTGCTTTTCGGTCTCGACCGTGAATGCACCGTCGGATGGCACGACCTGCCACTGGTAACGGCCGACCTGCATCGTCTGCGGCGCCAACGTGCCGCCGCTCATCTTCATCGCATACGTCGCGTTGGTGGCGTTCCGGTGCCAGCTCGCCGAGTTGGTGATGCCGCCGGAACCGAGTTCGAAACGACCGCCTTTCAGTTCGAAGAGCGCATAGCGATAGCCGAGTCCCATATCCGACTTTGCCGCGCTACCGAGGACATCACGGTCGGACCCCCATCGGATACGGGCCGCCTTGACGAGGCCGTTCGTCTGTGTGAAGACACTCGAAGCCGTTGACGCCTGTCCTCCGTATGCGGAGACGACCAGAGCCGGATCGGAGCCGAACCACGTCGTATTGTTGCCAACATCCAGCGTGCCGCCACCCATCAAATAATGGGAGAAGGTGCTGGCCGCCGATTGATTGCCCGCGCCGACTGCCAGACGCGACACCGTGACCGAACCGCCCGTCTGCTCGAAGTAGGCCGGTGCAGAGGAAACATTGTAGTACATGCCCAAGAACACCTGACGGCCTTTGATCTCACCGCCGTTCATGTAATACGCAACCTCCGCACCACCCCAGCCGAAGCCCGTCGGCGAATACGCCGTACGGTCGCCGACCATGATCCCCCACCCTTCGGTGCAGTCCATCAGGCCGCCGGTCTGACGGACATGGCCACCATTCATCGAAAAGCCGCAACCTCCCGCCTTCAAGGTCCCCTCATCCATGTGCAGGCACGGATAGCCTTGGCTCCGGGGAACGGTATCCTGCTTGACCCAGTCGGTATTCGGATCCCACGCACTGTTCCAGTAGGACTTGCCGGGAAACAGAGTCGAAAACGCGATTTCGACATTGCCAGTCATCATGAAGTAGACCTTCGCCGAGCCCGAATACGTGTCGCAGAAGGTCCCGTTCTCATAGTACTTCACCGGAGCGGAGCAGATGATCTTGCCGCCGTAGTTCGGCGGATGACGGAAGTGGATGAAGGACGCCGATTTCAGCGTCAACGCCGTCGTACCGGAAATCGTCGAATAGCAGTTCACCTCACCACCGCCGAAGCTCCACGTCTGATCGGCGGAGGTCGCCAGCCGCGCCTCGAGAGCGAGTCCACCCGCGGCATCCAGCGTCAATCCACCCGCACCCAGCGTCAGCGGTCCGACGCCAGAAATCGTCACCCGCGTCGCGGTCTGGATGAACTTGAGTCCGCCAATCCCCACGTCGGTGCCGACCGTGTACGATGCACCGAATGTCCCGACATCGACAATGCCGACATCGTCGGCACTCGGGAGCGCGCCGTCCGTCCAGTTCGCGGCCACCGAAAGGTCATTGCCGCCAGCTGCATTTGTAAAGGCGATTTCCGCCGCCTGACTGCCGAACGCACAAAACGCAAGGACAAGAAGGATGTTCCGACAAGTCGAACGGACGAAGGAGGTACGCTTCGGCCTGACCGATACGCCATCATCTCCATCGATTTCCATATGCAGATCTTTCGCACAAGACTTCGTACTACACACTCTATTTGACTTCATCGAGATTCCCTTCGAAAGCAAAAGACACGAACGATT
>JAUNMP010000005.1 GCA_030537465.1 bacterium | reverse complement strand
ATCTGTCCTCGTGATCCAGACACACACACGAGCAGTACATCCCGCCGATCTCCAACCCAATGCAGCCATTGCAGGTCTCCGGGCATCCACAGGACGTCGGGACGGAGGAGGCCCGTCGGGCTCGGACCGCGGCGCTCCGACCGCCTCTGCCGACGATCTCCAGCGGAGCATCGACGGGGAACGCGGCATATTCCGCCGCTGCGACCGGGGACGTCGTCTCGGCGCGGTGGAAGGCCCGGCGGTCTGCCTCGGATGAAAGCGGATAGGCCCCCCTGTACGGCGAAGAACGGGGGCCCGAGGAAATTGCCCCCGCGTCATTCTTCACGACCTCCCAGCAGCAGAGGCGGACGACGGAATTGGTCCTGCCGAAAGGTAGTTCCACCCAGAGCGGATCCTCCGCGCACAGCACCACGTCGGTCGACCAGGAATCGAAGTCGGACTCCACGACGACGCCCGGAACCGGCGGTGCGCGGAACTCGTCCCACGGCATCTCGTCCCAGAATCCGCTTCCGTAGAATGCGGGGAAGCCTGAGAAATCCAATGTCACAGACATCCTGTACCCCGCGCTCTCCGCATTTCGACGAACTGCGACCACGGGTGACTGGACTCCGTCGTCAAGGATCCTGACGTCTTCGCTCTCGCCGACGACGAGCCGCGGTGCCCAACGTAGAAGGTAGAGCCCCGTCTCAAGGAAAGGATGCCTTCCCTGCGCCACGATCCTGACCGTCATGTTCGTGACGATCCGCATCCCGAGCGGAATCCGCCACGCTGTCCATTCGGCACCTGGGATCGCCCCCTCAAACGCCCCTCCGTCCAAGCTGTACTGAATCGCGATGCCACTCGAATTCCAACCGCCCTGTCCAGTGGCCATGTCCTGTTCAAGGAGAGTGGACGAGATGAACAGCTGCTGCCATGAACTGGCGCGGTCGACGCGGAATGTGCGCTCGACGATGTTCGTGAGAGCCGCCGGACGGTCAAAGGAGAAGGCGCACGGAAGGACCTCCCAGGCCCCGACGTTCGCGGACATCCCGTCCTCGTACACCTCGAAACCCGTCTCCGTGGAAACACCCCTAGGGTCCAACCCGAGGCAGAGTTCAGCGAGATTCGGGATGCCGTCTCCGTCCGTGTCCGCGGACGCGCCGTCCGCCGCCGAGAGCGGATCGAGACCGTGTCGGACCTCCCACCCGTCAGGAAGACCGTCGTGGTCCGTGTCGGGGTCGAGCGGGTCCGTCGCGGGCGTCCCGAATATCTCGTCCCAGTCCGATCGGTCGTCTCCATCAGTGTCTGACAGCATGGGACTCGTCCCGTGCACGACCTCGTCGGCATCTTCGAGTCCATCGCCGTCCGTGTCCCGAAGCGCGGGACTGGTCCCGAGGGCGAGCTCGCGACCGTTGGAGAGGCCGTCTCCGTCAGTGTCGACTCCCGCGCCATCGACGTCCGAGAGCGGATTGAGACCATGCCGGACCTCCCACCCGTCAGGAAGACCGTCGTGGTCCGTGTCGGGGTCGAGCGGATCCGTCGCGGGCGTCATGAGGATCTCCTCCCCGTCGGTCCGTCCGTCGCCGTCGGTGTCTGCAAGTCTGGGATTCGTGCCATAGATGCGCACTTCGCCAAAATCGGAGAGTCCGTCCCCGTCCGTGTCGACCACATAGGGGAGCGTCTGGCGTACCAGGGCTTCCTCATCGTCCCGAAGACCATCGCCATCCGTGTCGGCAAGCGTCGGGTTCGATCCGTATCCGAAGACCATCAGGAATGCAAATCCATCGGAATCCAACACCACATTCGCCCCGTCGAGCCACGCAGAGGACTTCCCATCCATGCCAGTGAATCCGACATCCATGTACGGGGGCCACTCGGAAACTGGATCACCATCCCATCGCCACCGCACATAGGCACGGTCAGGACGCGCCATGGGAATCGCCATCTGACATGACATCCGCTCCCGAGGCCATGCAACAACGACATCGTCATACTCAACCAAGAGAAACGACTCGCCTCCGTAAGTCGCAAGTCCGGCACGGACACAGTACCCCTCCCCCTTCTCGTTAATCCCGCCATACGGCAGCACCTCAAGCGAATTCGCGAAACAGGGAGAGAAGTCCCACCAGCTCCACCACTCGTCATCCCCCCATCCATATTCCTCGACGTTGTAGACGGGAGCCACCCCGGCCTTGCAGAACAGCACGTCGCCATACCAGCCCATTAGGACATTTGTCACAGAAAATCCCTGTACGCAAATAGGAGTCGTCAATTGCAAGTTGATATAATAGCCATCATAGGAGAAGCTCTGCATGGAGCTCTCCGGCGAGTCGAACTCGAGCCAGGGGAGCCCGTTCGTGACAGCGATGAATCCGACCTCCTCGCCGTCCGGGAGACCGTCGCCGTCGGTGTCGGGATTCAGGGGGTCCGTACCGAGCTCCCACTCGCGCGCCCCCGTCAGCCCGTCGCCGTCGTCGTCCCCGTCGAGGTGGACCAGGACTCCAAGGAGATGGAGGGATTGGATCTCGTCCGCGGAGATCGCCCGGTCGAAGACGCGGATCTCGTCGAGGGAGCCGTGCCAGGCCTTTCGCTGGTAGTAGTCGCCGCTGTAGGAGTTCCCGACGCAGAGCTCGGAGGAGCTGTAGACGGAGAACATCCCCTCCGTCTGGTCGCGGAGGACGCCGTCCACCCAGAATTCTCCGTGTCCACCATCACGGACGACGACGACGTGGTGCCACTCGTCGTCGGCGTAGTTGACCGAATTGTCACCGAGGCCGCCACCCACGCCGCCCTCGTAGATGGTGAGTCCGATGCCGCCGATACTGGCGCCGCCTTCCTGGTTCGGCGGGGAAAGATGGAGGTGCCAGTCGTGGTACCAGGTCGTCTTGTCGAGCATCTTGTGCCCGTACTGTGGCCCCATGTCCCCGCCGCCGTCATGCCGGAACCAGACGCTCACCGAGTACCGGCTCCAGGCGGGGAAGTCGAGCCCCGTCCCGACGTTGATGCTGTCCCCGTTGTCGTCGAAGGCCATCGCGCCACCGTTGAAGCGTCCGCCAGCCGTCCACTCGCAGCCGGCGGCGACTCCGTCGTACCCGTTCCCACTGCGATCGGGAACAATACCGCCTGTCGGGGCGACATCGAAGTCGTAGTGGAGGACGACACCGTTGCCCGGAGAATCCGAATCTCCCGCGGAGCGCGTCGAAACCGCCGTTCGAAAGCCATCGGTCCGGGACACCCAAGCCGGAATCTCAACAGCAGTCGACATGTTCGTACTGAGCAAATCCAGGCTGATCCCGACGCGCGACGGGTCCCATGGACCGCCCTGGTCGGCGGACGGGCCGTCGCCCGGCAGCGTCGCGAGAGGAAGCCCCAGTGCGTCGCTGAAGAGCGTCTCGCCCGTTCGGGAGTCCTCAGTGACGTAGAGCCTCCAGCAGCCCTCAGGGGAGGGGACGGCCCCCTCCGCCACCGCGCCGAGGCCTCCGTCGGCGGAGGAGAGCACGAAGGCCCCGGCAGGGAACCAGTTCGTCCCGTCCAGGGGAAGCCGCGCCGTCTGCCACTCTTGGAGAACGTCACGCAGGTCCTCGAGCTCCGACACCGGCGTCTGTGCGCGCACGACCGATAACAGGATGCCCCCCGCCACAAGGGCAAAAGCCAGAGAAACAACTTGTCTCCTCTCCATAACCAGCTCCTTTCCTCCCGATGAACCGAATATGAATAACCTGACGACGGAAGTCTACACAATGGAGAGATGGTTTGTCAATGACGAATCGCAAAAGATCCGCAAAAGATCAAAAGATCAAAGGGAGCATTCACTTTGTCTTCCCACCACACGAATTTGTTTCTGGATGATACGAACCCTCCCGCCTTGTTTTTGATAGAATATCGGCCATGAAAAAACTTCTTCTCGCGCTCTCCCTCTCATCCCTCGTCTGTGGGGCCCAGACGAACGCCGTTCCCGAGACGGCCACGGTTGAGGATTCGGGCCTCTCCTTCGACGCCGGGGCGGACTTCCGCCTCCGCCAGGAGATCATGCACAACGTCCCCGGCCTTCCCGGCGGACCGATGGCCATGATGCCCGCCGCCTACAAGGAGATGCAGAACCACATCCGCTACCGTCCGCGCGTGTGGGCTCGCCTCGACTCCGACCAGTTCACGCTCTACGGCCGACTGGTCGATGAAATGCGCGAGTACCCCGTGAAGAACGGCAAGAAGCGCAAGGACCGCAACTACAATTTCCCGGACGAGGTCATCCTCGACAACCTCTACTTCGAGGGGCGCGGTCTCTTCGACGGCTTCATGGACTTCAAGATCGGCCGTCAGGACCTGCTCAACGGACCCAACTCCGTCTTCGGCCTACCCCGCATCCTCCAGGATGGCACGCCCTATGACGGCTCTCGCTCCTGCTATGCGGACATGGTCAAGTTCGCCTTCCACACGTCCGAAGACTCCAAGATCGACGTGTTCGCCCTTTACGACAACAGCCGCAACGACATCCGCTGGGGGACCCACCAGTCCCGCGCCCGGCCGTTGACCGCCTACAATCCCCGCGACTCCGCCGATATGGACGAATGGGGCGGCGGCATCATCTGGAACGACAAGCTGCTCGATGGCAGCCTCCCCTACCAGATCTACGCCATCCACAAGCACTGCGAGTCCTACACGCAGTACAACGGCAACCACGTCCCCGACAAGCAGATCACCACGGTCGGCGCCCACCTGATGCCCGAAGTCACCGAGAACCTCTCATTTGATTTCGACGCCGCGCAGCAGTTCGGCACCCGCTCGAATGGGACGCAGGCCGGTGGCTGCATGGGCTATGCCGCGATCGACTTCCACAAGGAGAAGTCCTACCAGGGCATCCGTCCCTACACACGCCTCTCCGCGTACTACCTCTCGGGAGACCGCCACCGCACGGGCAACGGCGACAACGACACGGCCTGGGACCCGATGTGGGCCCGCGCGCCGCAGGATTCCGAACTTGTCCAGTACGGCAATCTCTATGGACTTGGCTACTGGAGCAACATCCTCTACACGAAGATGACGATTGGCGCCGACCTTGGCAAACGCCACGCGATCTGCGCATACTCGGGCCCGATGTGGGCTGCCGCACAGGACCATCTCGGACACGCGGACGGTTCCGGAGAGAGCATGTTCAAGGGCGTCCTCTCCTGTGCCCGCTACGACTTCCCGATCATCCTCGCCCCCAAGAACGCCAAGGGAGCGGACCGCTTCGAGATCTTCGGGCATCTGCTCGCGGAGGTGTTCAACCCAGGCGACTACTACGATTCGTCGCGCCCGAGCTACTTCATCCGCTGGGAATTCACGGTCAAGTTCTGATCAATACCAGACTTTCCAGAGGAAGAGTCCTCTGCCCGGGGCGGTCTCAACGCGTGCAGTGCGCGGTGCGGCCGCCTCGAGTAGTTCCGTGACGGCCACCGGCTTCTCGTTGCCCTTGCCCACGCTCAACAGAAATCCGACCATGGAGCGGACCTGCTTGTAGAGGAACCCGTCGCCCTTCACGCTGAACGTGTAGCGCGGACCGCTCTTCTTCACGGTGAAATCGAAGATGTTCCGCACCGTCGTCTCGAGGTCACGATGCGGATTCGCCGCGAAGGAGACGAAGTCATGGCGACCGATGAACCGCGCCGCGGCGTCCTGCATCGCCTTCAGGTCGAGCGGTCGGTGGCAGAATGTCCAGAACGGCGCCAGATGCGGCGGCAGGATGTCCGCCTGGTAGACGAAATAGCGGTACTCCTTGCCCTCCGCATCGTTCCGCGCGTTGAAGTCCGGCTTCGCGAACGCGGCCCGCATCACGCGGATGTCCTCGGGCAACTGCGAGTTCATCGCGCGCACGAGGTTCTTCGGCGGAATCGGGACGTTCAGGTCGAAGTGCGCGCAGAAGCCGCGCGCATGCACCCCCGCATCCGTGCGGCTGCAGCCGAAGACGCGCACCGGCGTGCGGTTGACGTAGGCAAGTGCCTCCTCCAGCCGCTGCTGTACGGAGACGCCATTGTCCTGCAGCTGATAGCCCGAATACGCCGTGCCGTCGTAGGCCAGGACAATGCGATAACGCCTTGCTGTCGTCTGGGGCTTCACGTGGTCTTGAACTTGAAGTAGAGCGGACGGAAGATCCCCTCCTGCGAGGAGACGAGGTCGAAGCTGCCCTTCGCAGCATCATAGGCGTAGCTCGCGAGGCGCCAACTCTCCTTCAGGCCAACCATGCAGAACCGGCCACCGGGGAAGAACTCGAAGTCGCGCGGGAACTGTCCATGCAGCTTCGCATTGTTCAGGAACTCCATCTTTCCCGTTGCCGCGTCGACGTTGAAGACCGTGATCGAGTCGTGCCCGCGGTTCGAGCAGAACACCTGTGAACCATCCGCGGAGAGCTTGATCGCCGCGGCCTTCGAGAAGTCCGTGAAGCCTTTCGCGAGCAGATTCTCGATCTGGATGAACTCGAAACTCTCGCCCGTGTAGCGGTAGCTGGCGACAAGGCTGTTGAGCTCGAAGATCACGAACGCGAGCTTGCCGTTCGGGTGGAAGACGATGTGGCGGGGCCCCGCGCCCGGCGCGACCTTGCCCGTGTCGATCGTCGCAGCGGGAACGGCCTTCAGGCCCTGCGCGCGGTTCGCGAAGTCGTAGGCGACGATCTTGTCGAGCGTGAGGTCCACGACCATCTGGAACTTGCCGTCCGGCGTCACGATGGAGCAGTGCGCGTGCGCGCTGTCCTGACGCGGCTTGTTCGGGCCGTCGCCGACATGCTTGACCTGACAGAGGGACTTCACCTCGTTCGGCGCACCGGCGAAGGCGGGATCGATCGACCCGTCCGCGCGCAGATCCGCGTACCCCGCCGTGCCGCACGAGTACTCGGCGTAGACGAGCGCCTTCTCGGACGGATCAAGCGCCACATAGCACGGCACCGTCCACCCCGTGGCGATCTCGTTCACCAGCTCCAGCTTCTCGCCCGTGGCGTTCAGCTTGAAGGCCGCGAGGCCACCGTTGCGCCCATTCGGACCGAATGCGGAGCGTCCAGCCACGGAATAGAGCATCGTGCCGTCGCGATTCAACGCCATGTAGATGGGCTGCGGAACCGTGTCGATCACGTTGACCACGCGGAACGCCCCTGTCTCCGCATCACTTTCGAGCACATGGATGCCCTCGGGATGCTCGTTGCTCGTGTAGCTGCCGACGTAGGTGATGTACTTCATTTTCAAGTCCTCTTACCAGTTTCCGACACGCGGCTGACGAAGCATCTTGTTGGAACCGACGCCATTCGTGAAGATGTGCTTCACGGGGTCCCACTGCAGCGTCTTGCCCGCGTCGAAGAGCGCGGCGACGCCCGTAAGCGAACACTGTGTCATCGCACCGGCGTAGGCGAAGTCGCTGCCGACCTTCGGCCCGCCCTTGATCGCGGCGAGAAACTCGTTGTAGGGCTTCGATTCGGGACTCTTCCCCGGCACGCGCGCATACTTCTGCTTTGGACATCCCCCATCCGCGCGCAGCTTCTCAAGCGTGACGTCGGGCAGCATGCGCAGATAGTTCGCGCCGTGGTGGCCGTATTCGATCACTCCCTTCGTGCCGTAGACGAAGGCCCCGTTGCACATGCCATCGCGGCGTTTACGCCCCTCGGCCGTATTGTGGGGCGGGAAGTACTTCATGTCGTCCTTGTAGCCGGCCGGCACGGGGACTGAGTTGCACGCCTCGCCGTCGAACCACACCAGCTTGAACGGCTTGCCGCCGCGGGTGACATATTCGAATGTCGTCTTCACGCCCTTCGGGAACGTCGCGCCATGGATCGCGGGATCCCAGTTCCCGAAGATCTCCGCCTTGACCGTCTTCGGCATGCCGAGCCCCAGCGTCCAGAAGAGCGGGTCCATCAGGTGGCAGCTCCAGTCGCCGAGCGTGTTGGTGCCGTACATGGTCCAGAAGCGCCAGACGCCGCGGATGTACTTCGGATAGAACGGACGATGCGGCACGGGTCCCTGCCACTGGTTCCAGTCCACCTCCTTCGGCACCTCCCACGTCTTCTTCAGCTCATCGAGTTTGTCCATGAACGTGTACTTCGCGGGGCACCAGATGTGCGCCTCGGTGACGTCGCCGATAAGGCCCGCCTCGACCCATTCGCGGAAGTCGCGGATCGTGTCGTAGGCGTGGCCCTGGTTCATCGCCTGGGTGACGAGATTCGGATGGGCCTTCGCGGCATCCAGCATCTCATCCATCTCGTGGTAGCTCTGGGCAAGCGGCTTCTCGCACTGCACGTGCTTGCCGCGCCCAAGGCACTCCACCGCCATCGTCGCGTGCCAGTGGTCCGGCACGCCGATCATCACTGCGTCGATCTGCTTGTCGAGCTTGTCGAGCATCTCGCGGTAGTACTTGAAGTACGGAACCTTCTCGAACTTCTTGCGCATGCCGGCGGACCGGCTGTCGTCCACGTCGCAGAGACCGATGATCTTCGCTCCGGCGCCAGCGAGGCCGTTGATGTCCGCCCCCGCACGTCCGCCCACGCCGATTGCGGCCACGCACACCGTCTCGCTTGGCGGCGGCGTACCGCTGCCGGCGATCAGATTGCGCGGTAGGACGTTGAACAGGGCGAGCCCCCCCGTTGTCTTCAGAAAATCGCGTCTCTTCATACGTGTTCCCCCCGTTGGATGGAATGGAATCAGACCAGTGTGGCCTCGGCCTTGCGAAGGATCTCAAGGTTCTTCACGCCGAGCTCAGGCTTCTTCGCGAAGCTGGCGACCAGGGCCTGCTCGAGGTTCTCGTCCTTGAGACCCGTGCAGGCGAGCTTGATCAGCGCGGCAAGCATCATCGTGTTCGCGGCCTTCGGCACCCCGAAGTCCTCCGCCATCTTGATGGCGGGCCACACGACGAGCTTCACGCCCTCGGGCGGCTGACGGGTCACAGGCACCGTCGCATCGACGATCACCGTGCCGCCCTTGCGGACATCGCCCACAAACCGCTCGTACGATGGCTGATTCATGCAGACGAGCACATCGGGATGCTCCACCGTCGGCGAGCCGATCGGCGTACCCGAAACGACAACGGAGCAACTGGCGCTGCCGCCGCGCTGTTCGGGTCCGTAACTCGGGAACCAGAGCGTGTGGCGCTTCTCGAGACGGGCCGCCTCCGCCACCGTGAGGCCGAGGGAGAGAATGCCCTGCCCGCCGAAACCGGCGAACTTGAAGCGGATTTCGGAGAACGAGGGGTCGTTCTCGGCCGGCGGCACGACTGTCTTCTCGGCGAAGAGCTCGGCGCAGGACTTCACCTGCGGCACCGCCTTCACCTGGAGAAGCGGAGACGGTTCGGTGGCGGGGGCGGACTCGACGACACCGATGTTCTTCTCGACGTCGCGGAAGGTTCCGAGGGGGAACTCGCGCTCCATCTCGTTCATGCAGAACTGCGCGGCCTTGAGCGCATCCATGCGGAGGTTCGTGGGGCAAGGCGCGAGGATCTCCAGCACGCAGTAGCCCTTGTGCTCCTTCTGCAGCTCGAAGACGCGGCGGATGGCCTGCTTCGTCTGCATGATGCGCTTGGTGTCGGCCACGCTCGTGCGGGCGATGTAGACGGGCGCCTGCAGCTGGCCGAACACCTCGCACACGTGGAGCGGGTGTCCTGTGACGTCCGGATCGCGCCCGAACGGCGTCGTCGTGGTCTTCTCGCCCTCGAGCGTGGTGGGGGCCATCTGGCCGCCCGTCATGCCGTAGAGGGAGTTGTTGATGAAGATGCACGCGAAGTTCTCACCGCGCGAGGCGGCCTGGAAGGCGTTGTTGAAGCCGATGGCGCCGAGATCGCCGTCGCCCTGATAGGCGATCGTGACGGCATCCGGACGCGCCCGGCAGGAACCCGTGGCGACGGCCGAGGCGCGGCCGTGCGCGGCGGAGATGTGGGCGGCGTCCCAGTAGTAGTAGGTGAACACGCCGCAGCCGACGGGATCGACGAAGATCGTCTGGTCCTGCAGCCCCATCTCGGCGCAGCACTCGGCGACGAGCTTGTTCACAATGCCGTGTCCGCACCCGGGGCAGTAGTGGGTGACGCGCGTATCCTTCCCGCTGCGCGGGAACTTCTGGTACATGCCCTTCTGTTCAACGACTTTCATCTTACTTCCCCAGAATCATCTTTGCGGACTTCACGGCGTCGTCGACGGAGACGACTTGTCCACCCATGCGGTGGATCATCATCACGCTCGCGGCCTCGGCGCCAAGCCCGCTCTTCGCAAGCTGCAGGCGCACGTCGTCGGCGAACTGGCCGGCATCGAGCTCGATCGTCATGATCTTGCGTCCCTTCGCCGCCGCGGCCAGCTGCTCGCGCGGGAACGGATTGAGGGAGATCGGACGGAAGCACCCCACCTTCATGCCCTTCTTGCGGCAGGTCTCGGCCGTTGTGCGCGCGACACGGCTCGCGATGCCGAACGCGCAGATCAGCAGGTCCGCATCGTCCGCGAGATAGGTCTCCGCCTCCGCGTCGGCCTGCATCTCCTCGTACTTGCGCTGCAGGTGATCGTTGAAGACCTCCTGCGCGGCGGCGTCGAGAAAGATGGACTTCACGAGGTTCTCACGCGTCTTCGGTTCGCCCTGGGCCGCCCAGGCGCTGAAGTCGGGCTTCGCGCACTCCTCGTCCGGCAGGCGCACCGTCTCCATCATCTGGCCCTGCAGTCCATCCGCGAAGACGACCGCAGGCGTGCGCCACTTGGTCGCCATCTGGAAGGCCTTGATCGTGAGGTCGCACATCTCCTGCGCGCTCGCGGGCGCATAGGTGAAGGTCTGATAGTTGCCATGGCCACCGCCCTTGACGGCGGGCGTGTAGTCGCTCTGCTCGGGGTAGACGTTGCCGAGGCCGGGACCGGCGCGGTTGACGTCCACCACCACGGCGGGCAGCTCCGCGCCCGCGAGATAGCTGAGGCCCTCCTGCATGAGGGAGAAGCCAGGACCCGAGGTCGCGGTCATGCACAGCTTGCCTGCTGCGGCCGCACCGAACATCATGTTGACGGACGCGGTCTCGCACTCGGCCTGCACGAACGTGCGCCCCAGCATCGGGAACCACTTCGCGGCACCGTGGGCGATTTCGCTCGCGGGCGTGATCGGATAGCCGAAGTAGAGCTCGCACCCCGCGTAGAGGGCGCCCATCACGACGGCTTCATTGCTCTTGACGAACTTGGTCATGCCTTCACCACCTTGATCGCATAGGGTTCCGGGCAGTTGTAGAAGCAGATGGCGCAGCCAATGCACCCCTCGCCCTTGTAGCCGACGGGCTTGATGCCCATCTTGTTCAGTGTCGTCTTCATCTCAAGGCACCCACGGGGACAGGCAGCCACGCAGCGTCCGCAGCCCTTGCAGCTGTCCTCCTCGATTGCGGGGTGGGTCACCACCGTTTCGTCATTAACCATGGTCTTCTCTTCTTCCAACACGGGTCCCGCGTGACAAGCACGCGAGACCCTCCGTTCTTTGTTTTTCAAATCAGCGGCATACTCAGTGCGAGATTGACGCGTGGTAACTCTGGAGCGAGCGCACTTCGCCGAGACCGCTCATCGCGGCGCCGATGCCTTCGACCGCGGCCTGGGCGGCGGCGATCGTCGTCAGATACGGGACCTTGTACTTGATCGCGTTCTGGCGGATGCGGCTGTCGTCGGCGCGCGCGTCGCGACGGCCGGACGGCGTGTTGATGATGATCTTGACCTCGCGGTTCTTGATCGCGTCCAGCACGTCGGGACGGCCCTCGCCGATCTTGGCGATCACCGTGCCCTTCACGCCCTTCGACTCGAGGAACTTGATCGTGCCCTCGGTTCCGATGATCTCAAAACCGAGCTGGGCGAAACGCTGCACCGCCGAGACGGCGTCGTCCTGCTTGTCGGAGAGGGAGACGAGCAGCTTGCCGGGCGTCGTCGGCAGCGGAGAGCCCGCGGCCTCCTGCGACTTGAAGTACGCGAGTCCGAACGTGTCCGCAAGGCCGAGCACCTCGCCCGTCGAGCGCATTTCCGGCCCGAGCACGGGGTCGACCTCCGGGAACTTCTCGAACGGCATCACGGCTTCCTTCACGCCGTAGTACGGAATGATCTTCTTCTTGTCGAGGCCGAGCTCCTTGACCGTCTTGCCGAGCATGAGCTCCGTCGCAATGCCCGCCATCTGCGTGCCCGCGACCTTCGACACCAGCGGAACCGTGCGGGACGCGCGCGGATTCGCCTCGATCACGTAGACCTTGCCGTTCTCGATCGCGAACTGCATGTTCATGAGGCCGACGACCTTGAGCTCGTTCGCGATCTTGCGCGTGTAGTCGAGAATCGTCGCCTTCGCGTCCTCGGGGATCGTCACGGGCGGCAGCACGCAGGCTGAGTCGCCCGAGTGGATGCCCGCGAGCTCGATGTGCTGCATGATCGCCGGAATGAAGACGTCCGTACCGTCCGAAAGCGCATCCGCCTCGCATTCCATCGCATGGCAGAGGAAGCGGTCGAGGTAGAGCGGACGGTCCGGCGTGACGCCGACGGCCTTCGCGACATACTCCTTGAGCATGATCTCGTCGTAGATCACTTCCATGCCGCGGCCGCCCAGGACGAACGACGGACGGATGATGAGCGGATAGCCGAGCTTCGCCGCACAACCGAGCGCGCCCTCGAGGTCGCTCGCCATCATCGACTCCGGCATCGGGATGCCGAGCTTGTCCATGATCGAGTGGAAGAGATCGCGGTCCTCCGCGTCGTCGATCGAGTCGACGGACGTGCCGAGGATCTTGCAGCCCGCGTCCTGAAGTCCGCGCGCGATGTTGAGCGGAGTCTGGCCGCCGAACTGCACGATGATGCCCATCGGCTTCTCGGCCTCGTAGATCTGGAGGACGTCCTCGACCGTCACCGGCTCGAAGTAGAGCTTGTCGGACGTGTCGTAGTCGGTCGACACCGTCTCGGGGTTGCAGTTGACGATGATCGTCTCGTACCCCATCTTGCGCATCGCCATCGCGGCGTGGCAGCAGCAGTAGTCGAACTCGATGCCCTGGCCGATACGGTTCGGACCGCCGCCGAGGATCATCACCTTCTTTGGATTGTTCGAGACCGGCACCTCGCCGAAGGCCTTCGCGCGCTTCGGATCCGGATCGGCCTTGACCTCGTTGTAGGTCGAATAGTAGTACGCCTGGCCCTCGACGCCCGAGACCGGCACGGCGAACCACTTCTCGCGGATGCCGAGCTTCTTGCGCTGGTCGCGCACGTCCTTCTCGCCGATCTTGAGGATCTGCGCGAGGTACTTGTCGCTGAAGCCGTCCTTCTTGGCCTGGACAAGCAGTTCGTCCGTGAGGCCGTTCTTGAGAATATTCTCTTCGAGTTCAACGAGTTCGCGCACCTGCTGCACGAAGTACGCCTTCACGCCGCAGGCCTTGAAGATCTGCTCGTCCGTGGCGCCCTTGCGGACCGCCTCGTACATCTGGAAGTGGCGCTCGGAGTTCGCGACCGAGAGCATCTTGAGGAGCTCGTCGAGGCTCTTTTCGTGGAAATCCTTCGCGAAACCAAGACCCGCGCGGCCGCGCTCGAGGGCGCGGATCGCCTTCTGGAACGTCTCCTTGTAGGTCTTGCCGATGGACATCACCTCGCCGACGGCCTTCATCTGCGTGCCAAGCTTGTCCTCGACGCCGCGGAACTTCTCAAACGCCCAGCGCGAGAACTTCAGCACGACGTAGTCGCCGTCCGGCGTGTACTTCTCGAGCGTTCCATCGCGCCAGTACGGAATCTCGTCCATCGTCATGCCCGCCGCAAGCTTCGCGGAGACGAGCGCGATCGGGAAGCCGGTCGCCTTCGAGGCGAGCGCGGAAGAGCGGGAGGTGCGCGGGTTGATCTCGATGATCACCACGCGGCCCGACTTCGGATCGTGCGCGAACTGCACGTTCGTGCCGCCGATGACGCCGATCTTCTCGACGATCTTGAACGCGTCGCGCTGCAGACGCTCCTGCAGTTCCTTGGAAATCGTGAGGAACGGCGCGGCGCAGTAGCTGTCGCCCGTGTGCACGCCTACCGCGTCGATGTTCTCGATAAAGCAGACCGCGATCATCTGGTTCTTGGCATCGCGGACGACTTCAACCTCGAGCTCCTCCCAGTTGAGGATGGACTCTTCGATCAGGCACTGGTGCGTCAGCGAGGCGTCAAGACCGCGCGCGCAGATCGTGCGGAGTTCCTCGATGTTGTAGCAGAAGCCGCCACCCGCGCCGCCCATCGTGTAGGCCGGACGCACGACGACCGGATAGCCGATCTTGTTCTCGACGAGGTCGACCGCCTCTTCGACGGTATGGACGATGCCCGAGCGGGGCGTCTCGATGCCGAGCTCCTCCATCGTCGCCTTGAACACCTCGCGGTCTTCGCCGCGCTCGATCGCGTCCAGATTGACGCCGATCACCTTCACGCCATAGCGGTCGAGGATGCCCTTCTTCGAAAGTTCCATCGAGAGGTTGAGGCCCGTCTGGCCGCCGAGGTTCGGAAGAATCGCGTCCGGACGCTCCTTGGCGATGATCTGCTCGAGACGGGAGACGTTGAGCGGTTCGATGTAGGTGGCGTCCGCCATCACGGGGTCGGTCATGATCGTCGCCGGATTCGAATTCACCAGCACGACCTTGTAACCGCAGGCATGGAGGGCCTTGCACGCCTGGGTGCCCGAATAGTCGAATTCACACGCCTGGCCGATCACAATCGGGCCAGATCCGATGATGAGAACCTTGTCCACGTCCGTACGCTTCATATGCCTCGTTCCTTCTTAATGGGTAACCAAAATCGGGAGAATATTATACCCGATTCGCGGACACGAGACAAGTGCGGAGTATTGTACGTTGTGTGTAAAATTGAAACGAGAAACGGCGTGGATTTGAGAATCCACGCCGCTTTTCAATGAATTAGGCCGAGATGAACTTACTTCTTCTCGTCCTTCTTCTCATCCTTCTTGGGCTCTTCCTTCGCCTTGACGAGGTCCTTGCGGGACTTCGCCATGTTGTCGGCGCTGTAGGAGGAGACCGAATAGGTCCACTTGCCGACCTTCTCGTTGAAGTCCTTCGCCGCCTGTTCAAGCTTGGCGTTCTCGACCGTGTTCGTGCCGACGGCCTTGAAGGAGGCGCTCACCTTGACCCAGCGATCGGAGCCGGTCGCGTTGCCGGTCTTCGCCGTGTAGACGGTGCCGTTCTTGAGGGTGGCCGTATAGACGGCGCCGGTCGTGAAGCCGAGTTCGGCCTCCGTCAGCTTGGGATCGGCAACGCCCGTGAGGTCGAGGTAGCTGAGCGCGGAGTCGAGCGAATACGTCTTGGACGTGTCGATCTCCTCCTTCGCGCCGAGTCCCTCGAGCTCCCACTTGCCGTCCTTGCGGGCGAGCTTGACCGTTTCGCCGCCCTTCTGGTACGTGACGGACGCCACGTCGGCGCTCGGCACCTTGCAGATGCTGCGGTCGACCCACTTGAGCGGGTCGCCATCGAAGGCCTCGAGCGCGTCGCTCACGAGCACGGTCTTGCCATCCATCGAGACGTAGCGGCCGTCGGGGTAGCCGCCGCCGCCGAACATCGCCATCTGGCCCTTCGGCTTGCCCTTGTGGGTGTCACCCATGCTCAGCGTGGCGAGCTCCTTGCCGGAGGCGTCCTTCAGGACGACCTTGGTCGACGAGGCATCCGCGACGTCGGAGGCGGAGGGACCGGCCTTGAGGTCCTTCAGCTTGAGGATCTCGTCCGTGATCTTCTTCGCGTCCGCCGGATAGCCGTGCAGCGCATCGACCGTCCACCCCTTGTCGGATGCGGCGAGGGCGACGGTCTTCGCGCCGTTCACCTCGACCCGGGCGACGTCGGAGACGTTGAACGCTGGAAGCACCTTGCGTCCGACGAGGTCGGGCGTGCGGACGCGGCGGTTGCTCTTCACAACCACGGCCGCACCGCAGAGAACCACCGCCACGCCGGCGAGAATGATGACCTTGCTGGATTTCATCTTGTCAAACTCCTATCAGATTTCCACGAACTCAGCGGCGGCGACGCACGACGGCGCGCAGGATTCCGAAGACGATGACCAGCAGCGGCACGAGCACGATGTTGATCACCTTCAGCGTGAAGCCCAGGCTCTCGATGTCGGCGTTGAGCTCCTTGCGGACGTTCTTGAGCTGCTTCTGCGTCTTGGCCTTCTCGCGGCGCGCCTCGAGGATGGCGCTCTCGAGCTCCTTGGAGACGAGCTGGCGATCCGTGCCGCGCTTGCCCTGAAGCAGCTCGTTCAGCTTCTTGTTGGTGCCCTCGAGGCTCTTCTCGAGCTTTTCGGCCTCGGCGCGGAACTTGCGCTCGGCCTCGGCCTGGAGCTTCTTGACGACCGTGAACGGACGGTCCGACGGACCGCGCGAACGGAGGCCGATCAGCTCCTCGCGGCCTGCGAACTGCTCGACGATGTTCGCGAAGAGCGAGAGGTTGTCGCCGCGGAGCATCGCCTGCTGGCCGAAGAGCGTGTCGACAACCTGCACGCAGACGGGGTCCGCGATGAAGTCGGAATCCGCGAACAGGAAGACGGAGCCCTTGCCGGATTCGACGACCTTCGGGACGGCGTTGGTCGAGCCCTCCGTCCAGTCCGGACCCTTCGGGAACGCGGTCTTGAACGTACCGTCGAGGCGAGCGGCGAGCGTGCGGACCACGCCGTCGGGCTTGAGCTGGGAGCGGATGCCCTCCGGACCCATCTGGAGCATGCCGGCGTCGACCAGACAGGAGCCCTCCTTCGAGGTCGTGAGCACGGGCGTGAACGTGAGCCCCTCCGGCGGATTGCAGGAGAGCGCACCGGCATACGGCATCATCAGCTGCGAGACGCCCGCGGCGAGCACGTCGCCCTTCGCGATGTTGGCCGGGCCGAGCTCGAGTACCGTCGCGTCGGTCTCGACCGTGCCACGGCGACCACGCATCTGCACGGCGGACTGGTCGTCGGCCACGCACTTCGTCGTGTCGAAGGTCACGCCCCACGCGTCGAAGAGCTTACCGAGCGTCGACGGACCGGCCTGGCCGCCCATCTGCTGCATCATCGGGTTCTGCTGGCGCGCATTCGCCTGCATGTCCATGAAGCTGAACGGGTCGACACACGCGATCAGGCGGCCACCGCCGATGACGAACTGATCGATCGCGAAGAGCGTCTTCTCCGAGAGGTTCTTCGGATGGAGCACGATGAGCGTCTTGACATCCGCGTCGATCGTCTCGGCCTCGGCCTGGATTTCGCGCACGTCGTAGTCCTTCTTCAGCTCGGTGAAGGCCACCCAGCCCGGATTTGGACGCTGCCGCTGCATCTGCATCATCATTGGATTCATCTGCTCGCCGAGCACACCCGGGATTCCCGAGAGGATGCCGACGACCGGACGCTCCGGCCACGCGACGCGCGTGATGCAGCGCGTGATGTCGTACTCGAGCGTGGGCTCGGTGCGCGGACTGAAGCCGGCAATGGTCTCCTCGCGGCCCTCGCATGCGGCGACGAGACCGCAGTAGACCGGTGCGCCGAATGGATTGACCTGCTGCGGCTCGATGCCGTACTTCGTCGCCCACTCCTCCTCGTCGGAGTCCTGCTTCGGATCGTACATCTCGAGCACGACGTTGCCGTTGCCGGCGCGCTCGTACTCGCGGAGGAGGTCACGGACCTGCTCGGCGTATGTCTTGAGGGAGGCCGGCATGTCCTTCGCGCTCTCGCTGTAGAAGTACTTGAGCGTGATCTTGCGCTCGACCTTGCCCAGGACGGCCTTCGAACCATCCGAAAGCGTGTAGAGGTTCTCGGCCGTGAGGTCCACGCGCGGCAACAGCTCGGAAATGATCAGGTTCGAGGCGCCGATGATGGCGGCCACGACGACCAGTCCGACAACACCTGTAAGTTTCTTGTTCATTGTCTGCAAATTCCTTTCTAGATTTTCTAGATGTTCTAGAGGCTCTAGATCAGCTCGCCTTGCGGCTGTCGGTGACGTACTGGGCAGTGGCCAGCATGAAGACGATCACGCCCGCATAGTAGCCGATGTCCGCGAAGTCGACGACGCCGCGTCCCATGGAGTTGAAGTGCTTCAGCAGCGAGCACGACGAAAGCGCGTCCACCACGAAGCCGGGCACGCCCCAGCCGGCAACCGCGTTGAGCATCGGGTCGAAGCCGATCATCAGCAGCACGAACATGAGCGCGAGCGCGACCACGAAACCAACCACCTGGCTGCGCGAAAGCGAGCTCGCGAAGACGCCGATCGCCGTGGCGGCGCCGGCCAGCAGGAAGCTCCCCAGATAGCCGCAGAACACGGCGCCCCAGTCGGGGCTGCCCAGCCACGCCGTCGTGAGGACGATCGGGAACGTGAGCGCGAGGCCGATGCCGATGAACGACCAGGCAGCCAGGAACTTGCCCACCAAGGCCTCGCCGAGCGTCACCGGCAGCGTGAGGAGTAGCTCGATCGTGCCGTTGCGGCGCTCTTCGGCCCAGAGGCCCATCGTCGCCGCCGGCACCAGCAGGAGGTACATCCAGGGATGCCAGAAGAAGAACGGCGTGAGGTCCGCCTGACGGCGCTCGTAGAACATCGCGACGCCGAACGTGAGGAAGCCGGCGAGCACGAGGAACGCAACGAGGAACACGTAGGCGACGGGAGAGTCGAAATAGGCCTTGAACTCGCGTCCGAAGACCGTGCGCACCGCGTTGCACGCGCAGTGCTTGCCCTTGCAGCAGCAGCTCATGTTACTTCTCCTCCTTCATCGTGAGCTTGCGGAAGATGACGTCCAGCTTGCCCGAGGGGTCAAGCTTGCGCAGTTCGTCGACCGTGATCTTCGCGTTCTCCTTCGTGCCGGTCTTCGCCTCGCCATCGGCGATCACCACGGCGTGCGAGCACACCGCGTCCACCTCCTCGAGGATGTGCGTGGAGATGATGATCGCCATCTCGGCGCTCATCTCCTTGATCATCTGGCGCACGACGAACTTCTGGTTCGGGTCGAGGCCGTCCGTCGGCTCGTCCATGATCAGCACGGACGGCTGGTGGATGATGGCCTGTGCGAAGCAGGTGCGCTGGCGATAACCCTTCGAGAGCGTCTCAATTGTCTGTTTGCGGACCTTCTCGAGGCCGGCCTTCGCGACCACCGCGTCGACTTTCGCCTTCGCCTCGGCACCACCGAAGCCGCGGATCTTCGCCGCGAACGTGAGGAAGTCCTCCACCGTCATCGCGCGGTAGCTCGGCGCCGCCTCGGGCAGATACCCGAGCGCGCTCTTCGCGCCGACGGGATCATTGATGATGTCGTGACCGCAGATTGCGGCGGTACCCGACGTCGGGGGGATGAATCCCGTGATCATCCGCATCGTCGTCGATTTTCCGGCGCCGTTCGGCCCCAGAAAGCCCAGCACTTCGCCCTTCCCCACGGAGAAGGAGATCCCCTTCACCGCCTGGAAGTCGCCGAAGCTCTTCTTCAGGTTTTCGACCTTGAGCATGTTTCTTCTTGCCTCTTGTGTTTTCTTTTCAAATCAGAAATCCCGCTCCCGGAGAAGCAGAGTCGTATATTCTAGCGGGAATCCCGCCGTTTGTCCATAGGGACACTCCCCTTTTCCGTGAACGAGCATGCCACGGATTATACCATCGGCTTGTTAACGGAATATTAGCACGTGATGGCGCAGTTTGCCATAATAATGGACACTCTACAAAAAGGCCCCGTGCCCCGCAAAGGCGGGTTTCCGCGCCTTCCGTGGTCTTGTCCGGGAAGACAGGGCGAGGCCGCCACAGAAAATGTCGACGAGCCCAATCATGCAGCTACGTGTTTTCTCATGAGGCCAAGTCCAGCAAGACCCAACAAGAGCAACACTCCCGAACTCGGCTCAGGCGTACCTCCTACGACAACGGCACCGCCATCCAGATTAATTCCCTCCCCCACCAAATTCATCTGAAAATCGGAATCCACTGAAACATGAACCCACCCATACCATGCCTCATCACTTTCCGTCCAAGCTCTCTCTGCCAGGAATCCCAAATAGAAATCACCTCGGTCAGGAATTATTGTCCCCCCTTCAGTCTCAGCCCCATACCCCGTCAAGTCAATCTGCAAGGCGGAGCGGACTGTATCCTGCCCTAGTACATCGCCATAGGCCATCAGGAACCATGTACATTGAACAGGAGCCACGGTCTCCGAGTAGTCATAGGATTTCAGGAAGAAACTGTCGTTCTCCTCGTGACCGTACAGAAGTCCCTGCACATAGACATTCCCGCCGACTGTTGGGCGGATCGTACCGCTAATCGTATAGTCATAGCAACCTTCATACGAATAGGAAGGCTGTTCGACCCGCAGACCAGTCCATAAAGCCGGGGCTGCAGAACCACTCAACAACATGCAGCAGAATCCCATGAATACGAGGTAGTACATCACCATGTCTCCTTTTCAAGGTCAATCATTCTTCCTGCGTGACCAAAACGTTTTCGTTTTCCCCACAATCTGAACGATTGGGGTTGAAGCATTCCAATGGAAGAACATTCAAGCGATACTTCTCGGACTCGTCACCTTCCCACAGGTCAATGCGCGACTGTATCATGTCCAGACAATGTGTAATCATGGGGCCCCAATTGGGAGTCCATGTCCGCACACCAGGATGTCCAAGATGTTTTGAAAATAGAAACACGAGTTGATTGCCCATGACAAGAAACACGGGACACCCCGAATAGCCATCCGTCGTCGCGGCACGAATCCTGTTTCTAGCAAGCGATACATGATTCGTCGATGCCGTTTGCCCAAGCTGGTGGTAGAGGACATTGTTGCTGGAATTTCGCTGCGAACAATCAAGATCTGAAAGTTCCGCGACACTCGCCGTTTTCTCATGCGTCAAACAAACGCCCGGCAAATACTTTCCCGTTGAGATCTCGTCCACATAGTTTGAAGGAAGTATCTTGGGAATTGAAATACTGTCAGGAAGATCCTCGTCCAACCGGCCAAGTCGCAAATCAGTTCCGGGAACAGTATATGCCGAAACTACCATTCGGGTATGTGTCATGCCATTCGTATCACAAAACACATACCGTGAATTATGCCAATGATTCGCCATGACCACATGCCGTTTCGTAATTGCCGTGGCTGGTCGCTCCCCATCAACGGAATCTTCCGACCACACGCTCACACAGCCGAAATCGAGGTCCTTCGCCCAGAAATTCGTGTTGGCGACGAACACGCCGTTGGAGGCATTGTGGAAGAAGTCGACAAAACGCCCCACCGCCGATACCGAATCAATGACGCTCTTGATCCTGTCGTCGACCGAACGCGCGCAGACGGAGAGCAGCGTGTTGCTCCCGTCCGGCGTCAGAGGGTCTGTCCCCGCCCAGAACTCGTGGAGATTGATCATCCCGTCCCCGTCATTGTCGTCAATCCCTCCGTGCGGCTCCGCCACGTCGGACAATCCCGACTGCCGTTCCCACCAGTCCAGCAGCCCGTTGCGGTCCTTGTCGAACCCACCGTATGGCAGGGCGCTCGCCTGGGCGACATCGTGAGCCGTATGTCCCACGACGATTGACGTCGAAGCCTCCTCCGTGTCGCGAATGCCATTCCCATTCGAGTCGTCCCAGAACCAGACCGTCAGTTGTGCGCGATTGGTCGTCGCAAGGTGTCCCAGAGCCAGCGAAATCCGATTGGTCTCGACCATCCGCGTCGGCAGCACGACCGCATCGCCCCAGGTCGCCTGGCACGCGAGCGCGTTCGTCGTTGTGAAGATGTCCGTCACGTCCAACGTCGCCTGGAAGCAATAGGACTTCGCATCAAGGGGATCTGTTCCGTGTACAAGTTCCCTCCCGTCCTCCACCCCGTCGGAATCCGCATCACCGATGGTAAACGAATACGTCGACGAACCATTTGCGAACCTGTTTGTGACAATCGCGTCAACGCCTGCATCGAAGATGCCGTTCCGATTGAAGTCACGATAGACCACGACGTAGAGAAAGCCATCGACGGCTAGTCCCGTCACCGTCCCCTCGGCCTTCACAGTCGTTCCGACCGAATGGCTCCACGTCGCCGTCGTCCGGTCGGGTGATGCGGCGATGAACCAATAATTCGTGATGTTGGCAGTCGAATCACGATTCGTGATCTTGACCTTTCTCGAAATCTTCACCGACGTACCCGAATAAGGATCGGTGCCGTCCCGGCGTTCCTGCAGATCGTCCACGCCATCTCCGTCGACGTCGCCGAACGCGAAACGAACGCGCTTCACCGCCTGTACACCGGAAACGTCCCGCGTCAGGAGGATGTCTTCATCCGAATCGAACGCCCCGTTCCGGTTCAGGTCGCGGAATGCCCCCATGTGCGTGACGGCGAAGAGCGTGTTCGTGTCGACGACCCTTTCGGTGGCGCGTCCCGTGCACGTGAAGAGCAGATTATCCCCCCAGCCGTCGATGGATCCGGCAAACACGTAATTGGTCATGTCCGCGTGGAAGACCGTGTTCGTCACCGAGATTTCGAAACGTTGGGCATGCGAATCGACATCATGCGGATCGGTACCGTCGCGCACCTCGTCCCCATCGGGGATTCCGTCACCGTCCGAATCCGCCAGACGCGGATCGGTGTCGTGGACGAACACCTCATCCCAGTCGGAAAGACCATCACCGTCCGAATCCGCCACCGGGTCATAGGTTGCCCCCAGCGGACATCCCCCCCATGAAAGATCGGGACGGGGTACGGAGGCTTCGAACCCGACTACGCCATTCGTCGACTCTCGGATCAGAACCGCGATCGGAAGATTCTCCACAAGGTTCGTCGGCATGTTCAGGAACGCGCAGTCCTCAATCCGGTTTGAGGCGGCGTTGTACATTGAAACGCCATACGCCCAGGTCGATCCCGCCGCATTCATCGTGCAGCCCGAAAGACGAGACGGCCCCTTCTCGTTTCGGTAGAACAGCCACCCGAAATGCTCGACGCCAGGATACGGCGCACGTATGTGCACGTTCTCGAAGGTCGCCGCCGCGCCGCGTCCGCTCCACGGCGTATTCCCCCCGATCCAGAAGCCCGCCTGGAAACTTTCCACGGCCCGAAGCTCGACAATCAGATTCCGGAACAGGGTCTGGGATGTCTGCCCCGCAGTCAGCATCACGGCGGCAATTCCAGCCGAACTCCGCAGCACGGCGTATCCCGTCGGCGGACCTTCCACGAGAACGGGATGGGGCGGCAGAACGATCGGCGTCGAGCTCTCGAACGTCTCCCCCGCCAGACTGACGACCGAATAGGCGGCACTTTGTGCCAATGCCGCCGCGAGCGTCCCATAGGTGCCTCCCGAACCGACCGTCAGGCGGGGAATCCGTTCAGCATCCTCGACATAGGGATTCGTCCCGTGGTGGAGTTCGTAGACGTCGGGGATGCCGTCTCGGTCAAAATCGTCCATCGTCACGGCGTTTGAGAATCGGTCGCCGACCTTCAGGAAGAGGACATCAGGGCGCGCTCCGGCCCAGGGGATGTCCGCTACCAATGAGACGACGCCGACGGGCACATTCACCGCAGAAGCCCATGTCCAATCATTGGAGAACGCGCCGACCTTGACGAAGAAATCGAGAATCGTTCCCTCTCGGAAGAGGTTCGTCGGCCACGCCAGCGCGACGCGCACGGAATTGGACTGCGGGACAATTTCCGTGAAGTGGAGATTCGTCAAAGTACACGAGGCCTCGCCGTCAGGCAATTCTGCGCCCGTCTGCGGTGTAATCTGTTGGACGGAGGTTGCGTTGTCTCGCGAAAGTTCCGCCGATTGCCGCCGAGGACCAGTCCCTTTTCCACCGCCGCAAAGGACAACCCCGACCACAAGAACGATCAACAGAAGTTGTCGGACACGGGGTAGCAGCCGAAAGCGATTCCACGCCCTGCGCAGCGGATGAAACCCCGCCTCATCGCAGCGGCACAGTACCGACCCCACAAGAAGTCCAGCTACGACCGCGAGTCCAAGATGTAATATCGTGAACAACATGGTCACTGGCCAATATCAGCGCGCGCGGACGCCGCGTCCAGATGCGCACGGGCCTTCGCGGTCAGCACGCTGAGTCCAAAACGCTTCAGCGTCTCCCGATAGAGGGTGTCGCGGTCGCAGCCGCCGAAGTCGCGCGTGACCTCCTGCATCGCCGCGGCGAGCTCCGCCGTGGGGATTTCGTCGATGCTCCGCGTCTTCTTCACGGTCCGTACAGGCTTTGCGCGCAGTGCCGTCACTCCTGCGGGCAACGCCGGGGCTCCCTGGGTCGGTTGTACCGACTGAGGCGTCTGTTCGCGCCTCTCCTCCTCGTGTGCGGCCAGGGCATCCAGCAGGGACGCCAGAGACTCCTCGGCGCGCGCCCGATCGAAGGCCCAGTCCACGCTCCAGAGGCGCGTGACATGCCAGCCCAGTCCCTTCAGCACCGCGGCGCGCAGGCAGTCGCGGTCCCGCGCCGTGCGCTGTGCCGCGTAGGCGGGTCCATCGCACTCGATTGCGAGTAGGTATCCCGTCCCCGTTCTGCGGCGTACCGCGAGGTCGATGCGGAACTGTCCGCATCCCACGTTCTCGTCCACCTCCCAGCCTCTGCCCCGCAGGGCATCCGCCACGACGGACGGGAATTCGGTCTCTGTCGGCACCTCGGGGCGAGACGCCCCGGACACTGACTCAGAGACGCCCTTCTCCGCGAACTCGAGGAAGCTCCTCAGGTGCGCCGCGCCCACGGCCGACGTCCGCGCGAGGTCGATCTGCGAGCCGTGGATGCTCGAGAAGACCACCACCTGCTCCTTCGCGCGGGTCACGGCCACGTTGAGGCGGCGTTCGCCGCCGTCGCGGTTGAGCGGACCGAAGTTCATCGCGAACTTCCCGTCCGCATCGGGCGCGTACCCCACGCTGAAGAGAATCACGTCCCGCTCGTCGCCCTGCACGTTTTCAAGATTCTTCACGAAGAACGGTTCGTCTCCACCGTCCCCGAAGAAGGCCTCGAGCGCGGGTTCCCGCTCGCGCCGCTCGTCCACCAGATCCTCGATCAGCTCCTTCTGCGCCTGGCTAAACGTCACCACGCCCATGGAGCGCGGCGTGTACCCGGGCTCCTTCATCCGCGTGAAGATGTAGTCCACCAGCGCCTGGGCCTCCACGCGGTTCGTCCGCGAGGCGCGGCGGTCGTAGACGCCGTTCGGCACGAACTCGAAGCGCACGCCGAGACGCGGCGACACGGCCGCGCACGGGAACGTGTTCAGACGATCCTCGTAGTAGTTGTGGTTGCTGAACGCGATCAGGCTTTCATGGCGGCTGCGGTAGTGCCAGTTGAGGTAGGCGGAGTGGACACCGGCGGCGAGGCATTCGTCGAGGATGGACTCCATGTCCTCCACCACGTCCTCGTCCTCCGCGTCCGCGGCGCTCTCGCCCTTCTGGAAGAAGCTCGTCGGCGGCATCTGCTTCGGGTCGCCCACGATCACGGCCTGTTTTCCGCGCGCGAGCACGCCGACCGCGTCCCAGACCGGAATCTGGGACGCCTCGTCGAAGACCACCAGGTCGAACGGCGCCGCGTCGGCGGGCAGATACTGCGCGACGGAGAGCGGGCTCATCAGGAAGCACGGCTTGATCGCGGAGGCCAGGCTCGGGATCTCCGCCAGCAGCTGCCGCACGGGCTTCTGACGCGCCTTCTTCTCGCATTCGCGCCGGAGGATGCCCAGTTCGCTCGCCGCGGGACAGTCCCCCATCCGCCGACGCGGCAGTTTCGCCGCGAGGCGTGCGAACACCTCCCCCTTCGCGAGTTCCGCCAGACGCGCGTCCAACTCCCGGAAGCGCTTCACGCGGTCGTCCTGGTTGAGTCCCGTGAAGGAGGCCAGCGCCGGCTCCGCGGCCAGCACCTCGTCCAGCATCTTCGTCGTGTAGGTGTCGAGGAACGCCGTCTGCAGGTTCTCCGGAGTCACCTCGCCCTTTTCGAGGGCGGCGACGAGACGACCCAGCCCCAGCCGGACAGCCTCGGCCTTCGCCTTGCGCCAGTTCATCACGCCGCGGAGTTCCGCGACGCCCCCCGCCAGACGTTCGGCGCCCTCGGCGGAAAGTCCATAGGCCGCCCCAAACGGCACATGCGCGCGATTGCGGAACGCGGCGAGGAGATTCGCGAAGAACCCCTTCTTCTTCGCCTCGGCGAGATCGCGTGCCGCCGCGGCCACCTGCCGTTCGATGCCAGGCGTCCAATCAACGTCCTTCAGAGGCGCCAACGCCGCGACGGCCCCCACCGAGGTTCCGCGCCAGTGGTTCGGCAACTCGCCCGCCAGCCGCGAACGGGTCTCGTAGTCGGCACGGGACTGGCCGAGGACTGGGAAGTCAACAAGCGGGGCAGTCGGTTTGGAGCCAGAGATTCCAATCTGGTGCGCGAAGCAGTCGCACGCCGTGAAACCGTTGGGATAGACCTTGTGGAGCGCCCTCACATAGGCGTTGAGTCCATCGCGCTCCTCCGCAAGATGCTGCGCCGTCGTCGTCCAGTCGGCCGGGCCCGTGCAGTCCGGCACGGAGAGCGCCTCCTTGAACTGCGCAAGCACATCCGCCTTGCCGGACTTGTTGGAATGGAGCTCCAGGCAGAACGGCTTCAGCCCGACCGCGGCGAGACGACGATGCACCACGTCCAGGGCGGCCTTCTTCTCGGAGACGAAGAGCACGCGGCGTCCCAGCGCAAGATTGTGCGCGATGAGGTTCGTAATCGTCTGGCTCTTGCCCGTGCCGGGCGGACCGTGCAGCACGAAGGTCTTGCCCAGAGCCGAATACAATACGGCGGTCATCTGCGAGGAGTCGGCGCTCAGCGGACAGAAGGTCTCCACCGGCACCAGCTTCGACTCGACCTCCTCCGGCGGGAACACCTCCACTCCGTCGTCGAAGATCCCCCCACCCTCCACGAGATGGTTGACGAGCGGATTCTTCCGCAACTCGTCCATCCGGCTCGTGAGGTCCTTCCACATCACGAACTTGCCGAAGGAGAACTGTCCGAGCGCCGCCGTGCGGATCACCTCCCAGCCCGGCTGGTCGGCGACGGCGGACTGAAACGACTGCAGCACGGCCGCGACGTCCCCCCCCTTGTCGTCGGACGGCAGCGGGTCGACGCCCGGAACCGAGATGCCGTATTCGGCGCGCAGCAGCTCCAGCAGCGTCGCATTGACGACGGTCTCCTCGTCGAAGCGGGCGATGCGGTAGTCTGAGAGCGTCTTCCGCACCAGTCGCACGGGAATCAGCAGCACCGGCGCGCGCAGGAACTTCTCGTCCCGCGGCGTGGGCCGCCACTTCAGGAAACCAACGGCGAGGAAGAGCGTGTTCACGCCCCCTTCCTCGAGATCCGTCTTCGCCTGGCGGTAGAGGGCCGTGAGGCGCTTCCTCGTCTCCTCGACGGTGAGCGTCGACGCGAGGAACACGTCCTCCGGATCGCCCTGTTCGAGCTGCACCGTCTCGCTCTCCGCGAGACGGTCCTCGAGCGTGCAGACGTCCCGGCAGAAGAGCGGGATGAACTGCTTTCCGTCGCGCACGTTCAGCAGGCGGTTCCGCAGCGAGAGGTCGAGCAGCTTCTGCGTCCAGCGCCTCACGCGCGCATCCCCCGTCACCGTCTTTCCGTCAACCTTCTCTTCCATTTGCCCTACCTCTTGCCCCCTGTTGCCTTAGCTCTTCAGACCTTCCGCGAAGAGGTCGATGCCCTTGAGGTTCTTCTCGTTGTTCTCCGGCGTGTCGCACTGCGCCCAAGGCGCCATCATGAAGCCCTTGAGGTGTGCGGGCGAGATGTGCCGACGACCGAACTTGACGAGTTTGCCGATGACGTCATCGGCGTTCTTGTTGTTGCGTTTCCGCTTCCAGCCCACCCAGTTGGTGCCGCAGGGCACTTGGTCGAAGCCGTGTTTCTCGAGCGTGAGAAGTTCGCGCAGACGGAAGGCGTCCGAATTGACCTTATCGTCGAGCGAGAAGTCGCCGTCCGCCTCGTCGTAGTACCAGCTGCCCTGCAGGACGCACTTCGGGCACTTGGTGAAGTACTCCTCGTGGTGCCAGCCATAGTCCGCCCAGTCCCAGGGACGCATTCCCTCCTTCTCGCAGGTGCGGACGATGTGCAGGAAGTCGTGCCACCAGAGCTCGCCCTTGCGGACAACCACCGCGAGATTGCGCTCGCTGTGCTCCTGGTGCCGCGTCGTCTCCTCGTCGAAACCGATGTGGAGGAAGCGCGGCGTGCCGAAGATCTGCGCGACGTCGTGGATCACGTCCTCGCACACCTGGTAGTAGGTGCGCGTGGCGAGCATGGTACGGTAGTCGCCCAGCCAGCCGTTGTGCGTCGTCGAGAAGTTGAGCTTCGGAATCGCCTCGAGCCCCATCGCCTTCAGACGGGCGATCTCGGCCTTCATCTTGTCCGCCGTCCAGGCGCCCTTCACGGCCAATTCGGGATGACTCGGATAGACGACGGCCTCTCCGAGGTCGATCACGACCATGTTCATGCCCTTCACGGCCGCACGATCCGTCGCCGCCCGCCAGAGGTCCTCCTTGCACTCAAGGGTCGTCGCGAGAGGCTTGAAGCCCTTCGCCTCCACCTTCATGCCGGCTGGCGGCGTCCATCCCCACATGTTCCGCCCGAGATGCAGCAGCACGGAACGGATCTCCTCCGGCTTGCCGGACGGAGCCTGGGCGAAGGCTCCCGCAGTTGCGGCCAGTGCCGCCGTCTTCACGAAGTCACGTCTTGTCATCATACTTTCTCCCTCTTTGCTCACTTCACACGAATCGTGCCAATCGGATAGCGGCGGTCGACACCGTCCCTGAGCGGCAGCGCCAGCTGCGGCGTGCCGTCCGGCGCACCCAGCGAGACCGCCAGCGTGTAGGTGCCGCGCGGCAGTGTGGGCACGCGCGTGTCGGTCGCGTAGTTGCCCACCTTCTTCATCTGTGTGTAGACCCACACGCCATCGTTGCACTGGGGGATCTCGCCCACCCAGCCTGCCGTGCAGCGGCTCTTCAGCGAGACGGGCCTCTCGACGCCCTTCAGCTTGGGCTGGGCATCCTTGAAGTCGAAGCGTTCATCTGAGCACACCCACGCGACGCGCCCCTTCTCGTCGAGGAGCGTCCAGGCCAGAGTCGCACCCTTGTAGCGGCGTGCCACACCCACGTTCACCCATGTGGAGGCAATCTCGAATGGTTCCCCGAGGGCCACCTCGTCCGGGTACGACGCCTCACGCAGTTCAAAGCGGTAGCCGAGGCGGCGCGCGGCACGCGCGTAGGCGTCCTTCGAACCATCGAAGCAGACCTTCGGCCAACCATGGATCGAAAGCCAGGTCGCCTGGTACGCCTCCACGCTCTCGACGAGCTTCTCGTCACTCCAGGCCCCACGCTCGTTGGAGAGGTCGTAATGCTCATGTTCGACAAAAGTCGGGGCGACAGGCGCGAAGTATTCCGCCCAGTTCGCGTGAAACCACCACGGGTGCGGCTTCAGGCGCTCGGGGATCATCGAGGGGGTGAAGACGAGGATCGAATCGTCGCGGAAGCCGAACCCGAGCTCGTGCGCGTACTTCATCAGCGGCACGGTCTCGGCCGGATCAGGCTTCGAGGACCCCGCCTGATCGTCGATGCAGAGGATGGTCGTGTTCGGCAGCAGCCGACGGTGCATCTCGTAGTGCTTGAAGAACGACGCCTCGGGATCTTTTCCCTCGGCCTTCATCTGTTTACCATAGGCGCGCGTGTGCCCTTCGCCCCACATGCCGATCGTCCCAACGTCGACAAACCCGACATAGGGCTTCCCGTCGTAGCGGCGCGCGAAGGCCTTGAGGAACTTCTCGAGCTTGGCGAGGAAGATCGGGTCGCCGTAGTCGGGCTCCCAGATGTCCAGCTCGGCACCGGGTGGATCCTTTCCAAAGATCTTGGCCATCTTCATCTTGAAGAACCAGCCGCGCGCGCCCGCCTTCTTCACCCACTCCGGCGTCGCGAAGGCATAACGTGATTCGCAGCAGGTGAGGCGGAAGCCGATCTGCTTGCCCGCCGCGACCCATGGCGCGGCGTAGCTGTCGAAGAGATCCCAGCGGTAGACGCCCTCCTCGGGCTCGAGCAGACACCAGGGGAGGCGGAAGTACGCACAGCCCGTCCCGGGGAACCAGTCGAGCACGTCGCCCCGCTCCTGGAGCTGTCCATACGCCCACTGCCGGTTCGAGTAGTGGTACATCACAAGGCCCATGTCCGGATTGACGAGAATCTCGTCCGTGTTCTCCGGCTTCACCGTCACCCCCTGCGCAGCCAATGCGCAGAGGCCCATCGTCAACAGCAGCTTCTTCATTTTTCTCTCCTCAACCTATTTGATTCCCGCCGCGGCGCGCCGTTCCTCGCAATGGAGACAGGGCGCCGCCACCTCCGCGTTCGCACGCGGCTCGCCCGGGCGGCTCTGCTCGATCTCGCGACGCCACGCGTTCTCACGGATATCCGTCATTCCCCTGCGGAGGCGGCCGTCGCCCACCGGCCAGAGACGGATGAGGTGCGTGGCATGCCCGGGAACGGACGCCTTGTAGACGCCGCGGAACTCCCCCTCGTCCCGCTGCCGCCAGAGATCGCGCACGCGCCAGCCGCCCTCGAGACCAACCACGGTCATGTCGAGCACCACGTCCGCCGTCGCAAAGCTCGCGTTCAGCAGGCCCACCGCGACCGAGCCATCCGCCATCGGACGCGCCCAGATCTCGCCCATGCCGTCCACGGCGATCTTCGCCGCGCCGAGCCCCAGGGGATCCTGGTCGACCGCGATCACCTCGTCATTCGAGAGGAGGCCGAATGTAAAGTCGTCCAGCTTCGTCATGTCGCATCCGATCATCAGCGGCGCACCCACGAGACACCAGAGCGACACGTGGGTGTACTGCTCGTTCGGCGTGAGGCGGGACCCCTTGAAGCCATTCCAGTGCATCTTTCCGACGCAGAGCATGTCGGGGTCGTTCCACGCACCCGGCTTCGACCACGGCCACAGCGCGGCCTGCTTCTGGATGCTGCCGTAGATGCTGCCCCAGTTGTCGAACACGTCGCCCGTTGTACGCCAACAGCTGCCGAGCACGGTCTCGCCCCAGGAGGAGACGTTGTCCATGCCATACTGGCAGAGCGAGAAGACGATGTCGCGGTTCTGCTCGCGCAGCGCCTTGCCCATCAAAAGATAGGGGTAGCGAGCGCGGTTGAGTCCGCCGCCGATCGCGACTCTGCCGTAGCTGCACCAGTCGTATTTGAGATAATCATAGCCCCAGTCGGCATAGGACTTCGCGTCCTGGAACTCATGCATCCAGCTACCCGTGCAGCCGCCACAGGTCACGGGACCGGGCGAGGAGTAGAGTCCGGCGCGGAGGCCCTTCGCGTGGATGTAGTCCGCAAGCCCCTTCATCGACGGGAATCGCGCATTGGGGTTGATGACACCATCGGCGGTACGCTCGGCGCCCATGAGCGTCTTGTCCTTCTGCTCGCCGGGACGGTTCTGCCAGAAGTCGTCGATGTTCACGTAGCACCAGCCATGGTCGGCAAGGCCGCTCGCCACCATCGCGTCCGCCGCGGCCTTCACCTTGGCCTCGTCGACACCGCCGCCGAACACGTTCCAGCTGTTCCATCCCATCGGCGGTGTGAGCGCGATCTTGTCACCAATGACAAGCTTCACCGTGCGCGTCGCGGTTCCCTTCGCGTTCTCGGCCGAGATGACAAGCGGATATTCGCCAGGGCGTTCCACCGCGCCATTCACGGAGGAACTCTCCGCATTGAAATAGGCGCCGGCGGGAAGTCCCGTCACGGAGATCTTCATTGGACGCTCCCCGCTCACCGGCACGCGGTAGAGGATTGGGCTGCCGGGACGCACACCCACGCGATCCGGACCGTTCACGCGTGGTGCCGAGGGGGCTTTCGGCGTCAACACGCCGAGCTGCGTGGTGAGGTTCTCCGGCTTCGCGGGCTTTGTTCCATCCTTGAACGTGAAGACGGCGTCCCCCCAGTCCGCATGGTCGCTGTCGTTACCGTCGCCGGCATCGGAGACCTCGAGCACCACGACCTGCACCCCCGCCAGATCAACGTCGAAATGGTGGATCTTCTTCGTGCGCCGCAGCACGCCAGAGGTCGCAAGGAGCCGACCATCGCCCCACACCTTGAACTCGAGCAAGGCCTTCGGACGACCCTTCATCTCGTCGTCGAGACCGACATCGGCCTCGAAGCGCAGCGCATTCCCGCCCACCGGCACGGCGAGGACGCTGTTCGCGTGCGTGCCGAGGCCATGCTCGTAGACCTTGCCGTTCAGTGACAGCAGACCGCCTTCAATCGACCGCGCAACGAGCGGCTTCCTGTAGCCGCACGTCATCGACGACCGGTCGACGTCCTCGAGCCAGATTCTGTTTTCGGCGCACGCGCCCATCGCGCACGCCACCAACATCGGGATAAGAAGTTTTCTCATGCCCGCATTATACCATAACGCGGACTATCCTCTCACTCGATGTGGACGTTTTCCGCCGCGGAGACGTTGAACTTGCCGGCCTTGTCGGGGTTGTCCTTCGCTCGCGGGCCAAGCTCGACCTTGTTGTTCCGGAAGAAAACGTTCCTGCCGCACCCGAGGTCGAGGATGTAGCCGCCCGGGTTGACGAAACGGCAGCCCTCGACCAGCAGATTTCCGCCGACGAAGCCCTTGTCGACAGTCCCGACGTCCCAGCCACCCGGCGTCACGCAGACGGTCGAGATGCAGGAGTCCTTGGGATTGAGCACGCAGGTGTCCTCGAAGAGGCAGTTGCGCACGACGAGGTTCGTGGCGCCAAGTCCCTCGCACCAGAGATCGCTGCGGTAGTCGGCGATGAAGCGGACGGGCACGCCGGAGGTCCGGCGGAACGTGCAGCCCTCGAGCGTGAGATCGGAGGGGGAGAAGATATTCCGCCAACCGGTGTCCTCGAAGACGCAGTCCTTCATCAGAATGCGGTCCGTGCCGTACGCGCGGTCCCACACGAGAAAGCACTGTCCCTTCTGCTGTGGCAGATCGCGGTCGACATAGAGCCGGTTGCCGTTCACCTTCAGCAGCTTCGCGCGGAAGCCCTCCATTCCAACAGCCGCGAAGTTCGGATAGCGAAGTTCAAGCGTCGTGCCGGGCTCGGCGCGCAGATAGGAGGCCCCTCGGCGGTTGACGATGTCGAGCACGCGGTCGGCGGCGCGGACCGCGATCGTGAAGCGGTCGTGGAAGTTCGACGAATCGTCATTGTTGAGCGACCAGCGGCAATTGACGTACTTGCCATCACCCTTCGAGCGCGCCACGTGGTGGCCGTCTGAAACCGAGGAAACCGGTCGATGGAAGAAGCGCCCCTCGGGATAGGCCGCCTTGAACTCGGCCTCGGTCGGCGGCACCACTCGGAAGTTCTCGACCAGCCAGTGGTGCTGCGAACCATCCACGACCATGCCCATGCCGAAGCAGCTCCACACGGCCACATCCTTGACGGTGAGATGCGCGTTGGAATCGAGGTTGATGGCGTTCTTGCCGTAGTAGTAGTGCTGAAGACGGTAGAGTCCGTTCGTCTCGAACTGCCGGACGCGCAGGAGATTGCCGTTCGCCGAATAGCGGAATCCCGTCATCGGATTCTGGTTGCGACCCTCCATCGGAATGCCGGGCCACATACGGAGGACATTCGGCATGACCCACTCGTTCTTCGCGCCGAAGTGGCCTTCGGTCTGTCCGAAGGAGAATCCGCTCCCCTTGCGGAACCGCACACGACTCTCGTCCATCGCCATCATCTTCTGCACGGGAACGGGCTCGGGGAACTTTGGATGCCGCTCATAGTCGACAAACGCGAGGTCGATGTAGGAGCATTCTGGATGCGACTCGTCCTCGTGGCGGTCGATGACGCGAACGAAGGCGGCAAGGGGGTCGCCCTCCCAGTCCCAGTCCATCGTGAAATTCCCCACCTGCGAGCGGACGCAGCGCTGGACAAGGAGGTTGCCCTTGTCGAGGATGAGTTCGCTCTGGGGTTGGCCACGGTATTCGGCTGCGCGACGGAACACGAGTACCGCGCCCCTGCCGTCGAAGGTGAAGTCCGCGAAATCACGGACGACAATGCCCGGCTCGTCGAAGCAGCGATAGGTGCCGGGGGCGAGTTCGAGGCGGTTCGCCTTCCGGCGGCGGCACTCGTCCAGGGCACGCATGATCGCGGCGGCGTTGGTGGTGCTCGACGTGGAGAATCCGAAGTCGGACGCCTTCACGGTCACGGGCTTATTCCCGCGCGGACGCTCCACGATGATGTCGGGGCAACCCGTGGCAACCGGAACAGACGGCTTGGCGCCTCCCGGCAGAAGCGTTTTGCTGCCAGGCCTCCCGGGTTCCGTCACAAGGCGGAACGCCTCCGTCGTCTGCGTCCAGCCGAAGTCGACCGGGGTGGACGGCGGGAAGAGACGGTCCCACAGATTGGCGTCGGGGCATTCATAGGGCGCGTACGCACCGTTGGCGGCGAATGTACCCTGGCGGTAGCGCTTGTAGAACGCGGCCGTGCCCAACAGCTTGAAGCGCGGCGAGACGTCCACGGCGTCCGCATCGATCGGCGAAACGGCCACGTGGAGCACGCGGGGCCCCTTCACGCCCTTCGGCCACGTGAACGTCGCCTCAACGGGGTCGGCGAGACCGGCCGTCACAGACGTGACCAACAGCGCCGCCTCCTTCGGACTGTACTCGCGGAACACGGGATCGAGCAGCCAGTACGAGATCCGGAAGGTGCCAGACGGCAGCTGCTGGCCAGCGAGGAGCTTCCAGCTCGTCTTCACGTGGACCGTCCCCGTGGGGGCCGCACTGCCCGCGAGGAGTTCGGTGGACGGCGCCACGGGCAGACGGTTCACGGCCGTGTCGTCGCCACGCGGGTTCACATAGCGGACGACCTTCTTCCCCTCAGGATAGGCCGATTCCTCGACGACGCGCTCCCCACGCCGGCGAATGGCCGCATATCTCCGCGTCTTCGCGTTGAACGCCACGAATCCGTACTGCGGCAACGGAATTTCGCCCAGACCTTCATCCCCCGTCTCGCAGGACCAGTCGGCCCTGTCGCGGTTGATGAACACGTTCATCCCGGTGGACCAGCGGATTTGGAGATGCCGGGGATTCCCCTTCACGAACTCGACGCGCGAGACAGTGGCCGTGCCGATTTCGCGGATGATGTGCTGCGCGAGCCAGTACTTGCGCACGGCCTGCCGCAGGCAGCGGTCGACATCCAGTGGCTCGAGGACGCCCGCCTCGGCCTTGTAGGCGTCGCGGTTGTAGCAGTCCGCCATCAGCGAGTGGCCATTCATGAGTTCGCAGCTGATGTAGTCGTCCGAATCGACGCCATGGCAGTCCTCGCCACGAGCACCCTCGAAGCGCGCGCTGTAGCCGACGCCGTGCAGGGAGATGCGGTCGTGGTAGACGAGCGGGAACCAGGGCGTCTTCTCCTGCACCGCCCCCGGCACCTTCATCCAGCGGTAGGCACCCACCTCTTCGTCCAGATGCATCCACTGGCAGTCGCCGCCATCCAAATGCCCGACCATGTAGTCACAGGGCGCCTCGCTGGAGACGAAGTGCCGATCGGCGCAGAGGGCGCGCGCGGTGTCGAACATGCGGGCGTTCTCGCGCGTGTTTTCGATCAGCGAGTGGACATTCCCTGCCCGATCGCGACAGGTCTGCGCACCGAAGGACCCCGAGCCCGTCACGTCGATGAAGACGGTGTCGGGGCGGAAGCCATCCGCGTGGAGCTGCTCAATCTGATAGATGATCGACTCCGCACCCCATCGCGGCAGCAGACGATAGCTCTGTTCCTTGTAGGGCGGATTGATCCAGGCCTTCACGGGTTCCCAAGCACCAGTCTTCCTGTTCTGCTGATGGCAAATTCTGTCCCAGGAAAACCAGGGCGAGTCAGGGTAGCAATCGATCACGTTGAGATGCACGCCGAAGTTCCAGCCACGGGAATGGGCGAGGTCGAACGCCGCCTTGAGCTCCGCCGCTGTGCCGAAGGTCGGCGAAGGCGGATAGACGTCCGGCAGATGGCGGTCGAAGCCGTACCGCTGCCAGCAATGCGTATAGAAAAGCAGGTCATCCTTCAGGCCGTAGTCGTCGGCGGCACGGCGAATCAGTTCTCCAAACTGGTTAAAGGTGCCGTTCCAGCTGTCCACGCAGAAACGCCCGGCCTTGTTGGCGAAGCCGGCGGGGGCGGGCACCTTGAAGTGATTCCTGTAGCGGAGCGCGCAGTCGAAGGCGCCCTTCCGCCCGACGACGAACGTCAGGCGGGTGGGCTGGGAGAGCGCGAAACCTAGGGATTTCCTGTCCGGCTCGTGGTAGAGCGAATCGGGGGGCGTCTCGGTGGCGACCACCACGGAGAGACCATTGGTGAAGTCAAAGCCTGCGAACCGCGTGGCGTTCTGGTGTCCGTTCAGCGGCAGCGAGAACCGCCCTGGATCGCGCACATAGTAGCCGTATCCGAAGTAAACCGCGGACGGCCGCTCCGAACAGGCGCCGAACGCAGCGCTTCCGAAATCACGCTCATCGCCCTGGATCTCGGCAATGAAGGCATCCCCTTCCGACTTGAACGTCACGGTTGGGGAAGCGCCCGTCGCGGATGCCTTCAGCTCAAAAGGGGCGAAGGCGAGCCTCTTTCCACCCGCTGTGAAGACGAAGCCCCCGTTCCCGTCCAGCGCCGCGCGCACACCGCCGCCGAGATCGAAATCCTTGGCCGCGCGCTGCGCGGCGTCTTTTGCCTCCCATTCGTCGGCGATGGCCGTCACCTGCTCAGGCATGAGCATCGGCTGGCGGGCCGTGGCCGTGGGGGCGATCGAGGCGGCCGTCGCGAGAATCCACATCGGGCTCGCCGGTGTCCAGACCTTGCCAGGCTCCAGGACCTTCATTGAAACCGGGAAGAAGCCCAGATCGGAGTGCGGACCACCGTGTGGATCCGTATAGCAGTGGAAAACGGCGACATTCTCGGCCAGAGTCGTCGCACCGAGCAGTTTCCCCTGCGGACTTCTCCAGGAGGCCTGACGGGCGATCTTCCACATCGGCGGCACCCCTCCCTTGTTCGGCGCCTGTTTTACGGGGAATGCGGGATCAAGACGGAAGTAGACACGGTCCATCGCGATTGCCATCGTGCCGAGATTCTCGGCCTTCAGACATTCGCAGAGGAACTTTGTGGAACCTGGCGTGAACGTGAGCCGATGGGTGAGCGCGAAGCGGACGGGGCCGTCCGTCGCCTCTGCCCGTAGCGTCAGTTCGCCACGACCGTCTGGTAAATCGCCCCAGGAGACATCGGTCACCCGGTCGGTCGCGGTCCACGCTCTCTTCTCCCGCGCACCGTCCCGACTGAGCATCGCGTTGTAGGAACCAAGCTCACACGTTCCAATGCGAATGGACTCCAGCATCCGCCCACCGCCGACACGCCCGGAGCAGACCATACCGCCGGCATCCACGATGAAAGCGTTCCCCTCGCGTCTGAAGGACAGCTTATTGGACGGAACAAGCGACGGCAGCAACTGCCGTGGATCGGCGGCAACTGAGGATGCGGTCTTCCTCTCGGGCAGGCCGACCTGGCGGAGCGACAGGATCTCTTTCTGAACGCGCGCAAAGACGTCTACAAGCGGATGATAGGGCTCGTTGCGCTCGTTGACGAGGCCGTAGTTTGTGTCTTCGCGATTGTAACGGGCGATTCCGCTCGCAGGCTGGTCAACCCAGCGGAAGTAGTTCCAACCAACAACATAGGGAAGACCCAGCAACGTCTTCATCCAGATCTCGCTCGCCTGGGCCCGAAGGTCCTGCGTGGCGAAGCGCTGTCCGGCACCACTGGTGCACGGCAGGCCGGAGTCAAGGGCGGGGAAACTCCACTCCGTGATCATGATGGGCTTGCGGGCGGCGGAGTAGACGGCGCCGAACGCCTTCTCGATGGAGTCGCCTCCCTGCTTCTCGAAGACCTCGTTCGTGTCGAGATCCACCCACGGGTAGCAGTTGAAGGTCACGACGTCGGAATGCCGCGCGGCGATCGCGAAGACCTCGAGGTCGACGGCGCCCCAGATTCCGGCGAAGCGCGCGCCGAGGATCATGTGGTTGGGATCGGCTGCCCTGACGGCGCGCGCCGTGACGGAGAAGTAGCGTTCGGCCGTGAAGAGCAGGAACTCGCGCTTGACGGCATCGGGGACCTTGTCGGCTGGCTTGAAACCACGCTCCGCGAGGAACTTCACGAGAGCTCTGCGGGCGGTGTGCGTCTCGGGGAGACGGACAACGGTCTCGTAGAGTCCATTGCAGCGGGGCGTGTACCGCGCCTCGCGATCCCCCCACCAGGCGAGTTCATTGTCCACGTACCAACCCGCGACCCAGGGATCATCCTTATGCGGCGCGCAATGCTTCTGCGCGAACGCCATGCAATGCTTCTCGAAGTTCGGGTGGAAGACGTTCGGAAATGCGGAACAGGCGGGCGACGTCTCCACGCAGATTGCGAGATCAGGGTCCGCGGGCTTCTTGCAGAGAATCTGCGTCATGGAAAGTTCATGGGCGTGGACAAGCCCCTGATGCTCGAGGCCGGTGTCGCAGCCATGACCGAGCATATTAAAGCCCCAGGACTTCAGCTTGGCGACGCAGTCCTTCTCCCAGGCCGCACGCGAAGGGAAATGCGCCTTGTTGTGCTCGCCATAGAAACAACGTCGTGTGAGGAAGTCGCGCACACCCCAGTAGCCGGCGCTCTGCACACCCGTGAAGTAGAAGCCGCGGCCCAGTGGATCAATCGCCCACCAGCGTCCGTCGATTTCCTCCATGTGGAAGAATCCGGTCTTCCGCCCCGAGACGCCCGTCACGTAGTTTCCACTTGCGTAGGGAGGGACGGCAGCAGAGATAGAAAGAACCAGTAGAACAAAAAACGCGCAGATTGTTTTTTTCATGCGCGCATTATACCATAACTATTCGTCGGAGGACTTGCCCGCCGGTGGACGTTCAAAGTCCTTCATCGCATCGTAGGGTAGGCAGAGAACGTCCCAGACCGGCGAGAGCACATAGGAATCAACCGCCGAGACGGCGAGACCAACGGGACAGAGAACCACGGGCGCGACAACGGTCGGCGCCCAGACATAGCCCAGATCGTAGAAGCGCATGCCATACGACTCCGTGTACGGTACGCGCGTGGACTGAAAGTACTCGCCGGTGCGGGGACGGATCTCGAAGTCGGAGAACAGCGAGAGGAAGCCCACGACGACGGATATGCCGTAACCGACCATTGTCTACTTCGTCTTGTTCTCGAGAATGACGGGGCCCGCCCACTTGCCCGTGGTGACGAGGTCGAGGTCGCCATCGCCGTCGATGTCCACGCACTCGACGTTCAACCCCACGCTGATGCCGGAGTCAAAGGAGATGACATACTTCCTGAACACGGGATTCGGACCCGGCGTGAAGTCGTAATAATAGATGCCGAGACGGCCGTATTCGTCAGGGTCGTGTCCATTATGAGCCATGAATCGCTTGCCGGTGACGAGCTCCGGCACGCCGTCGCCGTCGATGTCGCCCCAACCCAGATAGTGGGCCTGCGTCCAGGTGTCGTCGATGACGTGCTTCGTGAACTGCAGTTCGCCGTTCGCGTCGCGCTCACTGCGCTGTTCGTACCAGAAGATGCCGTGCTTATGGGCGGAGCTCACGAGCACGTCGTTGAGACCGTCCTTGTTGACGTCGAAGACGATGAGGTTGGAGGCGTGGCCGAGAGCGCGGCCGCCGTCCGAGAAGCCGACGTCGTACGGATGCTTCTTCCAGGACCCGTCCGCGCAGTGCTCGTACCAGAAGGCCGGCGTGAGGATGTCGTTGCGTCCGTCGCCGTTCAGGTCACCGCAGCCGCGGCCCATGTCGCAGCGGTCGTTGGAGATGGAGTCGCGGGAGAAGTGGTCGCCAAGCTTCCCGCCCTTCCCAAGCTGGTAGAGGCAGGTGAGCTGGGTGTCGGGCAGGAAGTCCGTCGCCTTGCCGTCGCCGTCGAGGTCGACGAGGATGCCCGTCTCGATGTTGCCGGTCTGCTCGATCACGTGGGTTGGCCAGAGGTCCGCGCCCGGGAGCTCGTTCTGGAACCACCAGGTCTCCTTGGTGAACCAATTGCCACTCACCACGTCCAGCCTGCCGTCGGCATTGACGTCGAGGGGGAGATTCATGAAGTCGTGGGCGTAGCCCTTGCCGTCCTCCTTGACGTCGCTCTTGACCTCGCGGACCTTCTGCGGACGGAACTCGGGCGCAAGGTAGAGATACGGACCCGCCACCACGTCGAGCTTGCCGTCGTTGTTGAAGTCCGCCACGCCGCAGGCCTCCGTGCGACAGTTGCCGATGCGCCTCGCCTTGAACTGGACGCCGCCGGCGCGGCGGGCGATCTTCGCAACCGCCTTGCGCGCCTCCTTGCGCTCCTTCTCACTCTGCGTCTTCATCGCGGCGGCGAGCACGGCGGCCTGTTCGGCGTACATGCCCTGCTGGCCCAGCACCCT
Source organism: bacterium (assembly GCA_030537465.1). Taxonomy (GTDB): domain Bacteria; phylum Verrucomicrobiota; class Kiritimatiellia; order RFP12; family UBA1067; genus RUG572. Next base: position 17,134 of record JAUNMP010000005.1, on the reverse strand, counting down.
GAACGCCTGGGTACGGACACTCTCGTCCGCATGCGAGAGGAATGGCACGACCGCCGCGGCTTGACCGAGGGCGTTGCGCACGGCGAGCACCTCGAGCAGCTTCGCAAGGAAGACGGGGTTCTTCTCAAAGGACTTGAGCCTGCCGGCGATCACGGCGTCGGTCTTCGCGTCACCCAAGAGAATAAGTCCGCGTCGGGCCGCCTCGGCCGCCTCGGCGTCGTCGCTGCGCATCCAGGTGAGCAGAAGCGAGACGTCGTCCGCCGTACCGATGCGTCCTGTCCCCTCGAGAGCGGCCTGACGGACCTCGGGACTCTTGGATTTGGCGAGGGCGTCCACGAGGAAGGTCTTCGCAGAGGGACTCTTCACGTGCACGACGGCGCGAAGCACCTTGAGGAACACCTCCGGAGGAAGCGTCTTCTGCCATGTGTCGCGCGCGGCGTCGATCTTCTCGGACGGCAGCAGGGCGAGCGCCTGCGCCACCGTACCGCTCCAGAGCTCATCCTTGCTCAGGAGCCCTGTCCGACTCCAGTCCGCAAGGTGGGCGGCATCCGTGCGGAGAAGTCCGCAGAGGGCCGCAAGGCGTTGATGGCCGGGCGCGGACTTGTCGCCGTAGACGGTCTTGAAGACCTTCACGGCCTCCACCGCATTTCCGGCCTTTTCCTGCTTCTGTGCCTCGCGCAGCGTGGCGTCCTGATCCGCCGCCCACAGAACACCCATCGACGCCATTGCCACCGCCCAAATCAATCTTCTCATCACCTTCATCCTTCCGAAACCTTGAACCCGAAACTTTGAACTTTGAACTTTGAGCATTGAACTTGGAACCTTCAACCCTCCAGCAGCCACGGCGCACGGTCGCTGCGCTTAAGCAACTTCGTGGCGTCGGCGTGGTCGGGGAACGTGAACGACTTGAGATCGAAGTCCATCGGACGGTTCAAATGATATGCCACCGTCGCCGCGTGGCAGGCGACGTGCGTCATATGGAGAGAATCCGCGGGCGCACTCGCGCGCAGGCGGGACCGCACGCACGCAATGAACTCGGCGGGATGCTGCACGGGACGCGACCAGCTCTCGTGGCGGATCGTGTGCCCCTCGAGCAGCAGCGGATTCGAGACGTAGACACTGCCGGAGTCATCGGTCTCCACCCATCCTTCATCGCCTTCGAGGCGGATGCCGCAGGAGTTCCTGAAGCCCTGGCGAAGCACCATCTTGACCCCATCTGAATAGAAGGCGTGGACCTCGTTCTTGGAGACGGGTATATACTTCGAGGGTGCGGTGAGCTCGCGGCCGAGCGCGAGCTGGCAGAGGTCGATGGTGTGGGAGCCCCATTCGCTGAGATCGCCGTGGTAGTCGTACTCCACATGCCACATATGCTTGAAGATGTAGGCGGAGTTGTAGGCACGCAGGGGTGCGGGACCGGTCCACAGATCCCAGTCGAGGTCCTTCCTGTCCGGCAGGGGCTCCTCCGGCAGATAGTGGTTCTCGGCGCTGCGGCCCATGCCAGCCATGCCGGCGTGGACGGTGTGGATGCGGCCGAGACGTCCGCTCGTTGCAAGCTTCATCGCCGTCACGAAGTTGCCCACGTTGCGGCGCTGCACGCCGCCCTGATAGATGCGCTGGTAGAGTTCCGAGGCGCGCATTACGGCCTCGCCTTCCTCAATGGAGAGGGCGATGGGCTTCTCGCAGTAGACATCCTTCCCTGCGCGCATCGCGGCGATCGCGAGGCGGGCATGCCAGCGGTCGCCCGTGGCGATGTAGAGGGCATCAATGTCGGGACGTGCAAGGAGCTCGCGGTAGTCCGCGTACATCCGGCAGTCGGTGTTGCCGTTATAGGCGTCCACCTGCGCCTTGGCCGCCTCGCGGCGTTCACGGACTGCGTCGCAGACGGCGAGAAAACGCACGCCGGGCTGGTTGAGGAAGATCGGCAGCATCTGTTTGCCACGTGCGCCGATGCCGAGGATGGCCATCGTGATGGTCTTCGAGGGTGGCGTCGCCGCCTGCGCCCATGTCCGATAGGTTCCCAACACACATGTTGTCGCCAGCCCCTTGAAGAGGAATTCCCGTCTACCGATCTGAATCATTCTACTCTGCCCTTCCAAATTCAAAATTCGCCTCGAAATCGTCTAATGATTATACCACAAAATCCCTTTCCCGTGTCTTCGCCTCGTTCCCCTTTGGCACAAGGGCGGGGAAGTGTGGTATAATTTGTTTTCTTCAATGACGGACGAGGATAGATATGGCGGCTACACGCCGGGGCGCGCGACGAGATTCTACATCCCGCTGCTCCTGCAGGCGTTCTCGCAGTCCCTCACGTATCCTCTTGTCGCCTCCATCGTGGCACACGGCGAATACGGCGTGAAGACCCTCACCGCGTTCGCCCAGGGGCAGACGGTCATGTTCATGATCGGCGCACTGGGGGGCGGGCTCGTGATGACGGGCATGGTCTTCGGAAAGGCCCTCTCGGGATATCGTTCCTTCATCCGTCTGAACACATGGATGATGATCGTGCTGCTCTCCGTGCAGATGCTCCTCACGATGCCGCCCTTCGACGCGCTGATCTTCCAGACGATGCTCAACCTGCCGCCCGAGCTCGCCGAGATCGCCCGTCAGACCATGCGCTGGGGCGTGATCATGCAGGCGGCCTTCTTCCTGCGGAACGTGCCCTTGGTGGTGCTCTTCAATAACCGCGCGAGCTTCGAGGCGAACATCGCGACACTGGTACGCATCGTCCTCACGGCGGTCTCCCCCTACCTCTTCATCAAGTTGGGCTGGACGGGGGCAATGTGGGGACTGACGGCAACCACAGGGCCCTGCATCGTTGAATACGTGCTATCGCATCTCTATGCGCGCAAATTCGTGAGGAGACTGAAGACGGAAAGTCCCGAGGCGACGCGAGAGGACGACGGCGCGCTCCGGCAGTTCAACTTCACGCTACCGCTATCCCTGGGCGGATTCCTGCTGGCCTCATCCCCCTTCATGGTGGCTGCGTTCGTCGGACGCGCGACGGAGGGTGTGGCGATGCTGGCAATCCACTATGTGACGATCGGCCTCGCGAACCCCGTGAGCTACGGGGCGTTCCGCATGCAAGCCGTCGCGATCCAGTTCCCGCCCGAGTACCGCGGAGACTGGCGCCTGGTCCGCTACGCGGCCTGCGCGGGGGCAATCCTCGGCATTATCCCGCTGTTCGTCGCACTGCCGGGAGTCGGCGACTGGTACTTCCAAGTCGTGCAGAACCTCCCGCAGGAGCATGTCCATCTCGCCCGTGTCCTCATGTGCTGCTATGCGGTCTGGCCCATGTTCCAATGTGTGCGCGGACACGCCGAAGGCTACGCCGCCTGGTGCAAGCACCCCACGGCGGTGCTCTGCGGGCAGTTCGCGCACATCTCCGTGCTTGTCATCGTACTGGCGATGGCGCTCCATTTCGGCATGCCGGGCTGGCAGATGGGCATCACGGGCATCCTCGTCGCCACAATCGCGACCATCTTCGCGGTGCATGCCACAGTCCACCTCTTCCAGAAACGCTGAATTCGCGCACGCGCGTATTATATGGTATAATACGCGGCCATGCACTACCTCATCATCATCATCGGCGCGGTTCTAGTCAACAACTTCGTGCTGAACCGCTTTCTGGGCTGCTGTCCCTTCCTTGGCGTCTCGAAGAAGACCGAGACGGCATTGGGCATGTCGGGTGCCGTCATCTTCGTGATGACCATCGCCTCGGCCGTCACCTGGCTGCTGGACCACTTCGTCCTCGAGCCTTTCGGCCTCGGCTACATCCACACGCTCGCGTTCATTCTCGTGATTGCCGCGCTTGTGCAGTTCATCGACATTGCGATGAAACGTTTCATGCCGCCGTTGCACGCAGCCCTGGGCATCTTTCTGCCGCTCATCACCACGAACTGTGCAGTCCTGGGCGTGGCCGAGTTGAACTGCAAGAACGGCACGCCGTTCCTTGAGAGCGTCATCTTCTCCTTCGCCGCGGCCCTTGGATTCGGACTCGCCCTGGTGATCTTCTCCGGCATCCGCGAGAAGCTCGCCCACGCGAATCCCCCCCGCTGCTTCCGCGGCATCGCCATCGCGCTCGTCACCGCCGGACTCCTGTCGCTGGCGTTCATGGGCTTCTCGGGTCTTGTGAAGATGCCGTACTGAAAAGTTTAAAGTTCAAGGTTTAAGGTTTAAAGTTCAAGGAGCTTTTTGATGTCAGGCATTCTGGTTGCAGTTCTGGTCATCGCCGCCATCGGCGCGGTCGCCGCGCTGGCGCTGGCGATTGCGGACAAATATCTCGCCGTGCAGGAGGATCCGCGCATCGGCCTCGTCACAGGCGCCCTTCCCGGAGCCAACTGCGGCGGCTGCGGCTTCGCCGGCTGTGGCGACTACGCCCGCGCCCTCGTGGCAGGCACCGCGGCCCCTGGCGGCTGCACGGCCGCGGACGACAAGGTCTCCGCCGAGATCGCGAAGATCCTCGGCGTGGAGGCCTCTGCCACCGAACGCCGCGTCGCCCTCGTCAAGTGCTGCGGTACGCGAAGCGAAGCGATTCGCGTGGGCGACTACAACGGCATCTGTGACTGCGCTTCAGCCGCGGCGACGGCGGGCGGCGACAAGGGCTGCCGTTTCGGCTGCCTCGGCTACGGTGCCTGCGCGAACGTCTGCCCGAAGCATGCAATCCGCGTGGAGGACGGCCTCGCGATCGTCGACAAACGTCTCTGCATCGGCTGCGGCAAGTGCGTGTCGGTCTGCCCCAGGAAGCTCATCGAACTCGTCCCCGCGAAAGCGACGATCCACGTGCTCTGCAACAACCCGCTCCGCGGACCCGAGGTCAACAAGGTCTGCGGCGTCGGTTGCATGGGCTGCCACCTCTGCGAGAAGAACTCGGGGGGCAAGGAGGCCGGGCACTTCACCTTCGACCGCTTCCTCGCGAAGATCAACTACGAGAATCCGCCGACGGACTCGATGCTCGTTGACAAGTGCCCGCGCAAGTGCATCCGCGAGGACGCCCACTTCGAGACGGGCCACTAAGCTCAACTGGGGATTTAGAACATGAAAACGGTCAAGAGCTCTTTCAAATTCCACGGTGGCGTCCATCCGGACTACAACAAGGAACTCGCGCGCGACAAGACGATTGAGGCGCTTCCGCTGCCGAAGACGCTGGCGATTTCAATGAGCCAGCACCTCGGCGCCCCCGCCAAGTGCGTCGTCAAGGTCGGCGACCACGTCGCAAAGGGACAGCTTCTCGGCGAGCGCAACGGATTCATCTCAGTGCCCGTGTTCGCGTCCGCGGCCGGCACGGTCAAGGCGGTCGAGTCCCGCCAGGGCGCGGCGGGATCCTGGGCGGACGCGGTCATCCTCGAAACCGACGACGACCAGTCCGCCACGCCCACCGTCACCCTTCCCCCGCTTGACTGGAAGACGGCCTCAAAGGAGGAGCTGCTCGCCCGCGTGGACGCGGCCGGCATCTGCGGCATGGGCGGCGCGGGATTCCCGACGGTGGTGAAGCTTTCGCCCCCGCCCGACAAACACTGCGAATACCTCATCCTCAACGGCGCAGAATGCGAACCTTACCTGACGGCCGACTACCGGATGATGCTGGAGCATGCGGACAAAATCCGCACGGGCGTTGAAATCATGCGCAAGGTCCTGAACGGCCCAGCCGTCCGCATCGCGGTCGAGGCGAACAAGCCCGAGGCAATCGCCGCCCTCGAAAAGGCCTTTGCGGACATCGACGGCAACGTCGAAATCGTCATTCTGCCGGTGCTCTACCCGCAGGGATCCGAAAAGCACCAGATCTACGCGACCGTCGGCCGCCTCGTGCCGCCCGGCGCCCTGCCGATCTCGGTCGGCTGCGTCGTAGAGAACGTGGGCACAGTCGCAGCCATCGCAGACGCCGTGGTCGAGGGGAAGCCCCTCGTCGAGCGCGTGACCACCGTCTCGGGCGACGGCATCGCCGAGCCGAAGAATGTGCTTGCCCCCACGGGAACCACCTACGCCGACCTCGCCGCGTTCTGCGGCGGGGAGAAGGAGGGCGTCCGCAAGGTGATCAGCGGCGGCACGATGATGGGCTTCAACGTGCCCCATCTGAACATCGCCACAACGAAGACGACCTCGGGACTGCTCTTCCTCACGGCGAAGAAGGTCTTCCAGTATTCGTCCTCCCCCTGCATCAACTGCGGGCGCTGTCTGCGAGCCTGCCCCATGCAGCTCAACCCGGCCGCCATCTCAAAGGCGGTGGAGGCGGACGACATCTCCGACGCGGAGGCCAATGGCGTGATGAACTGCATCGAGTGCGGCGCCTGTACGTTCGGGTGCCCCGCCTACCGTTCGCTCACCCATCTCTGCCGTCGCGCCAAGAATTCCATCCGCGCGCGCCAGGCCGCCGAAAAGGCCAAGGCCGCAGCCGCCGCGAAGAAGTAAGGAACCGCCATGCTACCCAAACAGACATCGGAACGCTACATCCTCTCGAGCTCGCCGCACACACACGCAAAGTCGTCCGTGAGCGGAATCATGCTCGACGTCATCATCGCCCTTCTGCCCGCGCTCTGCTGCAGCGCCTACTTCTTCGGCTGGCGAACGCTGCTGATCACCGCCACGTGCGTTGTGACCTGCCTCGTCGTGGAGGGAGCCTGCCGTCTTGCGATGAAGCGCGAGAACACGCTCGGCGACCTCTCCGCAGTGCTCACGGGCCTGCTCCTCGCCCTCAATCTGCCGCCGACCATTCCACTCTGGATGGCGATCGTCGGCAGTGCGTTCGCGATCGGCATCGCGAAGCAGGTCTTCGGCGGTCTCGGCTACAATCCGTTCAATCCGGCGCTTGCCGCCCGCGCGTTCATGCTCGTCTCCTTCTCCGAGGCGATGACCGTGTGGTCGAACTCGTCCTGGAAGATCGCAGCCGGCGCGACGGTTGACGCTACGACCACGGCGACACCGCTCTCCTATCTGAAGACCTTCGCGACCGCGGCCTGGGACAAAGCGCCTGCGGCGGACAAGGTGCTCAACTTCGCGAACGGCGACTTCATCCAGTCCGCCTTCCTCGGCAATGTCAACGGATCCCTCGGCGAGGTCAGCGCCCTCGCGCTGCTGCTCGGCGCCGGCTACCTGCTGTTCCGCCGCGTGATCACCTGGCATATCCCCGTTTCGTTCATTGCCACCGTCGTCCTCTTCGCCTTCGTCAACTACGGGATGGACCTCAACGCCCTCAAGCTCGCGGAGGTCCATACCTTCAGCGGCGGCGTGATCCTCGGCGCGTGCTTCATGGCGACGGACTATGTCACCTCGCCGGTCACGACCAAGGGCAAGTTGATCTTCGGCTGCGGATGCGGTCTGCTCACGATGCTCATCCGCCTCCACGGAGCCTTCCCCGAAGGCGTCTCCTTTGCGATTCTCATCATGAACGCGTTCACACCCCTGATCTCTCGCTTCACCCAGCCGAAGCCCTTTGGAGCCAAGTAATGAAGATCCTCAAACTCGTTCTGCCCCTGACGATCATCGCCGCCATCTGCGCGGCCGTGCTCTCGCTCGTCAACGACATCACAAAGGCCCCCATCGCGAACATCGCCACACTCAAGGCCAACGCGGCCGCGAAGGCCGTTCTTCCCGAAGGCGTGCAGGCCATCGAAACAAAGGAAGACCCGGCAGACAACTCGATCAAGATATTCGTTGGATATACCGACGCCGGCCGCAAGGTCATCATCGGCTATGCCGTGCCAGGCGTCAGCGGCGCCGGCTACGGTGGCGACATCAAGCTGATGGTCGGTCTCACACCAGACCGCAAAATCGTCTCCTACCAGGTGCTCGCGGCTAACGAGACGCCTGGTCTCGGTGCCAAGCTCGGCGACAAGGGCTTCGCGGGACAGTTCGCAGGAAAGGCAACCGCGGGACTGAAAGTCAAGAAGGATGGCGGCGACATCGAAGCCATCACCGGCGCGACCATCACGTCCCGTGCGGTCTGCGGCGCCATCGCCGACGCCTGCCTCCGCGTCGACCGGCTCGAGGGCAAGGCGACCGCAGTCCCCCAGAAGGCTGCGATCCTCGTGGGGAAGCAGATTCTTGACCTCTCGAAGAGCGAGAACGTCCTGAAGGTGCTGCCCAAAGGTACCGCCACGGCGGAAAAGCTCCAGGATGACGCGAAGTGTCCGATCTTCGTGGGCAAGGACGCCATGGGCAAGGTGACCGGCTATGCGGTCGTGGGCATGGGCACGGGCAAGGGTCCCGAGGGCGAGATCGCGATGTTCTCGCTCTACGGGTTCGGTGCCGACGGACAGCTTGCGCGCTCCGCCCGTCCCCTTCCCGTCAATCAGCTCGACATCTCGACGGCCGACATGATCACCGCCCAAGCAAACGCCATCAATGCGTCCATGAAGGATGCCGATGCCCGTCTGCGGAAGCTGCTGGCGAAGTAATCCAAATTCCGCAGAGAGTCCAGACAAGGCATGCGCCCCCGGTTCGTATCGGGGACGCATGATTTTTCGGTCGTTGCTCTACTTGAGAAATCTTCTCCGCCGCATCAGGTAGGAGAAGAAATACGGAACCAGCGCCAGAAGTCCCACGAACGGGATGGTCGAGCAGATGAAGACAATCAGGAAGAAAATCATCTTCACGACCGAAACGAAGAAATTCCCGAAGGCCCGCGACCACTTGGACTCATAGGCCCGAAGGATTCGAATCACGAAGACGTTCATCAGGATGATCGGCAGGAAGAATCCGATCCAGGGCACCCAGGAGAGGACAAGGGCCAGGCCCCCGCACACCATCATCCTGTGGTCCAGCATCCGAACGAGATCCTCGCGCGTGAAGCCCTGCCCCCAGACGTCGCCTCCGCAGCCTCCGCATGTGACCTTGTCCTTCAGGTAAGTCGCGCAGATTGGGCAGCGGCGGACCATCAATAAACTTCTGTGGTGAGCCAAGACTGCGCCTGGAGAATCCCTGTCGACGAACCCTTTCCCAGCGAACCCCATCAACGCCACCTCGTGGTACGGCATCGGCTGTTCGACACGGCAGGACGAACAGATCACCGCCGAATCGTGGACGAGCTTACCGCACGACGGGCATGGATGACTACGATCTCTCTCTATCTTCGCCAACAGCTTTCGAAGGGCGACGGCGCAGCCCGCCATAACGAGAACCAAAATAATCGCCAAGCAGGGAATCACCAACGCCACAATCAGAAGGAGAAACCAGGAACTCTCCTCAATCATGGCCGCAAGCGTATGAAGCTTGAACGAGTTGTCAGGATCAATCGAATATAGGATTTCGTATATCTTTCCCTTGATATTGCAGAGAATGCTCGTTCCAAGAGCCGACATCCCCGCGAGAAAGATGTCTTTCAACCAGGCCGTCCAAGAGACGGAATCAGCCGAAACAGTGCTGCTCACCTGCGTGGCCACCGCACTCGCCTGACTTGCCAGTACATTCGCCTGGCTCGTCACGGCCGCGACAGTCTGCGCATCAACAATCGTACCGGGAACGGCAGAGGAAACCGCTGCGGCCGTTTCGGGAGAACCAATGACCAGCGCGAACAGGAAAGCGAACATCGGTTTGAAATACTTCTCCCAATTCATATCGCTGAGCATCTCGCGGGCAGTATCATTCCAGTTCGCATACAGCTCAACCATGGCCAAGGTACCAAAAAGAACCAGAGACCATCCTGAAAGGATCGGCGGCGGCACCGATTGCGCCAACTGATTGATAAGGTCAGGACAATGAGAATACCTAGGCAAAGTCGCCGCAATCAGCAGGAATACGAAAGTTGGCAAAAAGTTTCGAAGAGAAGATATTCCGCACAGAGCAAACAGCACGCCAATACATTCTATCACATCCAAGCCAGACACGTTACATTCTCCTTTGATCTTCGAAAACGTTCGTCGAGAGCGCTCTCCACTCGCAAAAATGGAATATATCATAGCTGATGTGTGGTGGCAAGTCCCTACCATTCGGGATTTGGTATAATATGCTTCACATATGGCCAAGAAGTCAAAGATAGCCTGCCTTTTCGAATATGGCGCCCTTCGCGCGGCGTGCGCCCTCGTCAATGCAATCCCCTATTGCATCGCCTGCGCGTGCGCGCGCGGCGTCGCGTCCGTCGCCGTCAGCTGCGGTTTCAAGAAGAAGCGCACTCTCGAGCGCATCCTGGCCTGTTTCCCCGAAAAGTCGCGCGCCGAGGCGCTCGCCATCGCCAAGTACTCCCTGGCGAACGTGCTCATGAACGCCATCGAGATGATTCGAGCCCCCCGGCTCACAAAGACGTGGATCTCGAAGCACGTGAAGGACATTGACGTCTATTCCAATCGACTCCGCGAGGTCATCTCGGAGGGCAAGGGCGCCGTGATCATGGTCCCCCACTGCGGAAACTGGTATATGGCGGCGTGGGCCATGGCCCAGTACGGAATCCCGCTTTCCGCCATCGCCGCCCGCCAGCGCAATCCCTACGTGGACGCGTGGATGAAGCGCCAGTATGGGACCATCGACGTGGTCGAACGAGGTAGCGCCTCCGTGATGCGCGACATCCTCGGCATCCTGAAGGCCGGGCGCGGCTTCGCCATCCTGCCAGACCTGCGCGTGCCGCAGTTGGACGTCGAGGTGCCCTTCCTGAACGGCACGGCGAACGTCTCGCACGGCGGCGCAATGTTCGCCGTCTCGACTGGGGCACCCATTGTCGTCGCCATCATGCGTCGCGAAAACGGTCTCCACACCTTCGACCATCTGGCGACCCTCCGACCCGATCCGACCGCAAAAGACCGCAAGGCCGAGGCGAGGCGCCTCACCGTCGAAGCGCTCAAGCTTCTGGACGAGGGAATCCGCCGCACGCCTGAGCAGTGGTTTTGGTACAACAAGCGGTGGATTCTCCAGCCTGTCAAGAAGTAGGACTAGGCGTTGGTTCGCCTCTCGCGTCCTGGGAGTGGGCCAGAATTCGATTATTCCCAGTCGAAGACGCGCACATAGTCGACGACGAACGCGTCTCCGGCCTTCCAGGCGGCCTCGAGATGGGGAGACGCCGCGCCCGTCATCTTCTTTTCGCGGAAATACTGGCACTCCGTCGAGATGAGGATGAACTCGGGAATCTGCGAAACGGCCTCGCCCGGGGCCATACCCACGCGGTGTCCGCTCTGGACGCCGTCAATGAAGACCGTGTAGCCGTCCGGCTCCCAGAGAAGTCCCATCGTGACGAAACGCTCCGTTCCAACGGTCTTCTGGTAGACGCGGAGGGCGTCCTTCGTCTTCTTGTAGCGACGGTGGGAATCAAAGCCCTTATAGTCGGCACCATAGCCGTTCATATGGTAGCAGTGGAGAATGATCTCACCTGGCGTGAAGCACTCCATGATGTCCTGCTCGACGCCACTGATTGTGGGATCTAGCGAGCAGCCCTGCGTCTCGGTCTGCATCCAGAACGCACTCCACCAACCCGGCATCTTCTGCAGACGGAACCGTGCCTCGTAGTAACCGTACTTGTGGAGGAACTTCGCGGGCTGGCGCTTCGGCAGCGGCCAGAAACCCGTGGCGTTTGGATTTGCCGGGATATCCCAGATGAGTTCACCTGTCTGGAGCTGCGGGGAGACGAACTGTCCGTCCGGCTTCTTGACGACCTTGAGATGGACGCAACCGTCCTTCACCTCGACGGCGTTGTCCTCTGGCTTCGCAAACCAGTGGGCATTGCGCCCCCAGAAGTTGGTGCGGAAGCCCCACTTGGTCGTGTCGAGCTCCGTGCCGTCGAATTCGTCGTGCCAGACGAGCTTCCAGGTGCGCCCCTCGGGAAGGAGGCTGGGCTCATGGTTCGCGACAGGAGAGGCCGGCACGCACTTCGCGCGCGGCTCGTCGCCGACGCGGGAGAGCGTCCACTTGTGGGGAACGGGTCTGGCGGCGGCGCGGACCTCGGCGTAGAGACGGTCGCAGTTCGCATCCACCTCGGGCAGCTTGTCGCCGTAGTCCAGATACTGCTTCGCCATATAGCCGAAGAAGCCCTCGGCCTTGCCGCCCGGATACTTCTTCATGAACCAGTCACGGTACTTCGCCATGTCCTCGACGGGGGCCTTGCCCTTCTGCCAGAGACGCCACATCCGCACATCACGTCCCTTGATCTGCTCCTTCCACTGCGCGGCGTTCAGCTCGCGGACCTTCTGCGCCTGTGCGTACTGGGGTGTCTTCTCGTTCAGAGCGAGGTTGACGCCGGCGGAAAGATCCTGTGTCGTCCAACGACCGACGACCACGCCGTCGATCGCAAGTTCATAGAGGCCGGGCTCGAGGTTGACCACACGGAAGGTTTCCCTGTTCAGAGTCTGCACAATCGGAGCATAGTCGCACGCCTTGCGCGTATCCGCATCAAAGGGATAGGGCAGAGCCTTCTCAAGCGCCGTGAACGAGAGCGAGGTCGGCGTGGACGTGAAGTCAGAGATGTCGACATTCCGCGACTCATGTGAAAGGCCGAGCTTCGCCTCGAAGGCGAGATGGGCGACTTCCGCGGGGGCGCCCTGCGAACGGAGGAACTCGTAGGCGAAGAACTGGTGACCGAACGGGCGCGGGTGGACGCGGTCGAAACCGCCGTCTCCAAGGCGCATGAAGCTCCAGGACGGATTCTTCAGCTGCTCCCGGGCGTTCAGCTCGCGCAGGAAGGTCTGGAGATCCACGCAGGTGGCCTTCTCCTCCGCGGCGCGGCCGCGGACCCAGTTTCCGAGAATGGCGAGGCCGTCGTTGCAGACGATATCCGCCGGCTTGCCGTCGATCTGGCAGCTCTGGTCATAGGGGGACGGCGTGATATAAATGATCTCCGGATGCCCGCAGGTTTCGCGAACCTTGGAGACGAGCGCCGTCGTCGTGCACTTGTAGTTCGTAATCGAAGCCTGCTGCTTCTGGACGTGATTGCTCGTGCAGCCCGTACGCGGCCAGTTATTCCGCCCGATGTCGTTCATTCCGAACATCACGGCGACCTTGGTCGGCTTCTTGGCGGCGACATCGTCCACGAGACGACGCATCGCACTGCCGGCGCTGCCGCCAGACTCACCCGCATTGAAGAGGCGGATCTCCGCATTCGGGAAGCGGGTTGCGTAGTACAGAGAGATCAACTCGTGGTAGCGGCCATGGTGCGTGATTGAGTCGCCATAGAAGACGACGCGGTCACCGTCCTTGAACGGCGCGGCGAACAGCGAAACGGAGGAGAAGCCGAGAACGGCCAGCGCAAGGAATGTCTTTTTCATCAGAAGTTCTCCCATGGAAATCAATTATGCAAGGGCGTCGACAAGGGCACGTCCGGCGCTGGTGCCGAGGCGTGTGGCGCCGGCCTTCAGCATCGCCTTGGCATCCTCGAGCGTGCGGATGCCGCCTGCGGCCTTGACACCCTTCTCGGGTCCAACAGCAGCGCGCATCAGGGCGACGTCCGCAACGGTGGCCCCGCCCGTGCCGAATCCTGTCGAGGTCTTGACGAAATCGACACCCGCCTCGCAGGCGAGCTTGCAGGAGAGAAGTTTCTCCGCATCCGAGAGGTAGCAGTTCTCGAGAATCACCTTCGAGGTCGCACCCACGTCACGGCAGATCCTGGCGAACAGCGTCAGTTCGTCGAGCACGTACTTGAGGTCACCCGCCTGGAGTCGACGGATGTTCTGGACGATGTCCACCTCGCCCGCGCCCTTGGCGAGCACGTCGCGCACCTCATAGATCTTGGCGTCCATCGACATCTGGCCGAGCGGGAACCCCGCGACGGCCGTCACCTTCACACCCGTACCCTTGAGCAGAGCCGCGCATTTCGCCACCTCCGCGCCGTTCACGGCCACGCTTGCGAAGCCATATTCGGCCGCCTCGCGGCAGAGATCGTCGATGATCTCCGACGCGCCAAAGGGCTTCAGGTAAGTCGAGTCCAGATAGGACGCCAGCTGCCTTTTCGTCAGATTCTCCACATCAACCATGCTCATCCTCCTTCACTTCACGATCAGTTTCGCCTGCGCGGGCCTCATACCATCGGCGGAGATCTCAAGCGACCCCGCCCCGGGCAACGCACCCGCCTCGACGACGACTACGAGCTGCCCGTGGAATGTCTTCATCGTCGGCTTTCCAAAAACTTCGAGGCTCGTCGCGTCACCATTGCAGGCGGCTTTGTACGAGACGGATCCCAATGCGGCGAAGCGGAGCTGGAGGTCGGCATCGGGACAGAGATTGCCGTCCCTGTCCACCACGCGCACCGTGGCGAACGCAAGATCCGGCGTATCCTGGGAGGTCGTCCGGACAAGTTCCGCACGATCGAGCGAGATCTCCAGATGGTCCGGAGCCCCCGCCGTCCTCACGACCTTCTCCTCCACGGCCTTGCCATTGGCGTCATAGGCGACGACCTTCAGCTCTCCGGGCTGATAGACGACATCGTTCCAGCGCAGACGATAGCGGTCAAGACGGGAAGAGGCGTCACGGGTACGGCGCCCCTGCGACTTGCCGTTGACGAACAGCTCCGCCGCGGGCCAGGAGGTGTAGCAGTAGACGGGCGTAACTTGCCCTTCACGTCCTGGCCACGTCCAATGCGGCAGGAGATGGAGCGTTGAAGCGGCCGTGTTCCAGCGGCTGCGGTAGAGCCACACGCGATCCTTCGGCAGACCCGCCAGGTCGTAGATGCCGAAGTAGGCACTGCGCGAGGGCCAGTATTCGTTGTAGGGGGTCGGTTCACCGAGATAGTCGAAACCCGTCCAGACGAATTCGCCGATCGTCCAGGGATTGTCGTCCTGGATGGCCCAGTCGTCGTCCGGCAGATTGCTCCAGGGGCACCACTCGACGTCGTAGCTCGTGCACTGTCCATCGGGATGCTTCGCGCCCGCCTTCGGCACGACGGGGAACTTGTAGACGCCGCGGCTTGAGACCGTCGAGGCCGTTTCGCTGCCGAGGATGAAACCGTGCGGCGCATTGGTGTAGGCGTGCAGATAGCGATGAAGACGGTAATTCAGGCCTACGACGTCCATCTCCTGGAGCATGCCCGTCTTCACCGCGTCGTCCACGCGGTCCAGGCCCTGGGTCACGGGGCGGGTCGGATCGAGCCGATGGCAGAGATCCTGCATGGCCCGCGTCCATTCAAGCCCCTTCTCCTTCGACTGCTCCGGAATCTCGTTTCCGATCGACCACATGACGATCGACGGGTGGTTACGGTGGTTGAGGACCAGGTTCTCGAGGTCCCGCGCCCACCACTCCTCGAAGAAGCGCGCGTAGCCGTTTCTGCACTTCGGGAATTTCCACATGTCGAAGCTCTCGGCCATCACCATCATGCCCATCTCGTCGCAGATGTCCATCTGCCAGGGGGCTGGCATGTTGTGCGAGGTGCGGATCGAGTCGCAGCCCATATCCTTCAGCAGAAGGACCTGGCGGCGGAACGCAGATTTGTTGAACGCCGCGCCGAGGGGGCCAAGATCGTGGTGGAGGCAGACGCCGTTGAACTTCCGCTTCACACCATTGAGCCGGAAACCGTCCGCCGTCGCCTCGACCATGCGAACACCGAAACGCGTCTCACGGCGGTCGAGCGTCTTCCCGTCTGCGACCAGCTCTGAGATGAGCGTGTAGAGATGGGGCGTCTCGGGCGTCCAGAGCTGCGGCGCCGGGATGTCGAGCACGCCGGTCGCTTCAGATGAGCAGACTGCGCTCACCTGCGCGACGGACTGACCATCGGCATCTCGAACCGTCCAGCGCATCGCCGCCTTCTTCGGCGCGGCGCCGCGCAGCACATCCGTCGCCGTCACGCGGGCGCGATCCTTCGCGAGCGCAGTCGTGCGGACGAACGTACCCCAGGTCTTCAGACCGACCTTTGGTCCCGTCACCAGCCGCACGGGCCGATAGAGTCCTGCGCCCGGGTACCAGCGGGAACTCTCGGGGACATTCTGGAGGTGGATGGCCAACGTGTGCGTTGCAGACGATCCATTCAGGAATCTGGAAATGTCGACAATGAACGAGTTATAGCCAATCGCCCAGAATCCGACTTCGCAACCATCGACATAGACGCGTGGTTCGGCCATCGCGCCATCGAAAACGAGTTCCGCATGCTCCGTTCCGGCGGGCACCGAGAATGGCAGACGATACCAGCCCTCGCCCAACCAGGGCAACGCACCCGTGCGGCCGGTCTTCTCGGTGGCGACTTTCTCTCCGTCCTGCACGACGGCGACGACCTGCTTGTCGATCTCCTTGTCAAAGGGGCCGGGAATCGCCCAGTCGTGCGGAATCCGCACCTTCTCCCAGGATGCATCGTCGAGGGTTGCCGCCTGGGCGTTGTCGCAGGCTCCCCGATGGAACCGCCATCCCTCCAGCAGAAAAGTCTCGCCGGCCAACGCCGTCAGAGACGCACAAAAAACAATCACGGGCATGTTGTGTTTCATGCCCGTGATTATACCACAATTGACTGAAGTCCCGATACCGTCAAATCAACTGTGGCGTGCGTGGACGCTGCCGTCGTTGGGAACGGACTGGACGGCCATGAGGAGGTCGTGGCTCTCGCCCGGCTTGAGCTCGTG
Organism: bacterium; assembly: GCA_030537465.1. Taxonomy (GTDB): domain Bacteria; phylum Verrucomicrobiota; class Kiritimatiellia; order RFP12; family UBA1067; genus RUG572. The sequence continues at coordinate 686 of JAUNMP010000005.1, read as the reverse complement.
TCCGGCCTCGTCCGGCGTCGAGCAGGGTTCGACACACACGAACTTGCGCCAGCCGTCCACGCCGAATTCGGCCACGCGGCCGGCGCTCTCGTCGCCTGGATTCCAGACGACGAGTCGCGTGTTGCCGCGCGAGACGATGGCGATGGCGCGGTTGAGGGCGTTGTCCATCAGCACGTATTCGTACTTGGAGACCTCGTAGATCTTGCTGCCCGTCTCGCGGACGGGATAGCTTCCGACCCAGGTGCGCTTGCCCTTCTCGGGCGCGCGGGTGTCGACAAACTCGCAACCGTCCACGCCGAGAACCTCGGTCTGATCACGCTCGCGCACGAGGAAGTACGGGTGGAACCCCTCGGTGACGAAAAAGGCATCCTTGCCAGTGTTCGTCGCGCGCAGCGCGAGCGTGAGCTTCATCGAAACGGAGATCTTGAGCTCGAGTTCGAAGTCGTGCGGCCATGCCTTACGGGTCTCGTCGTCGCTCGTCAACCCAAGTGTGATCTCGGTGAGATCCTCGGAATACTCCGTCGCCTTCACGGACCAGCGCACATAACGGGCGACGCCATGCAGCTTCGAGCCGGCGGGGCCGTTCCGCGCGAACCAGGGCCAGCAGACGGGAATGCCACCGTGGATTTCTTCGCCCGCCGGCGTCTCGTCGTAGGGATGCGGCATGAAGAGGACGGGCTGGTTGC
>JAUNMP010000146.1 GCA_030537465.1 bacterium | reverse complement strand
GGGATCCTGTTCCGCGACGTGACGGGCGTGCTCGCCTCGGGCGAGGGGTTCCGTCTTGCTGTTGAGGAGTGCTGTCGCCGACTGGAGGGGGTCGACTTCGACCTCGTCATCGGCATGGAGTCCCGCGGCTTCCTCTTCGGCGCGCCCGTGGCGTGTCGACTGGGGAAGGGGTTCGTGCCCGTGCGCAAGCCCGGGAAGCTTCCCCGCGAGACGATTGCCGAGAGCTACGACCTCGAGTATGGGCAGGCGACGCTGGAAGTGCACAAGGACGACATCCGTCCCGGGCAGAAGGTCGTTATCGTCGATGATCTGCTCGCGACGGGCGGTACCGCCGAGGCGGCCGCGAAGCTCGTCGAGCGTCTTGGCGGAACGGTGGTGAAGATGGTGTTTCTCATTGAGCTCGTTGACCTGGGGGGGCGCGCGAAGCTCGCAAAATATCCCGTGGATGGCGTGATTGGCTTCCCCGGACATTGATCAGACAGGATGGTTGGTATGATTACACGTAGACAGGGTCGTGAATGGGCATTACAGCTGCTGGTGCAGTTCGACCTGAACCCGCCCGCCTCGGTGGATGCTGGAATCGAGGCCTTCTGGGAACAGCAGGCCCAGCTGGAACTCGATGCACTCGCCGAGGAGCCGGGAAGCGTGAAGGTTGTCTTCACGGATCCCAATCCGCAAACCCAGGCCTCGCTCGCGGAAGTGCGCGTCTTTGCCGAGGAGCGTGTCCGCGGCGTGTGGGCCGAACGCGAGATGCTCGACCAGAAGATTGGCGGCTATCTCCGCAACTGGTCCATGTACCGACTCGGGTCCGTCGAGCGCAATGCGCTGCGCATTGGCGCCTGGGAGGTGATCCACTGTACGGACATCCCCGCGCCGATTCTCGTCAACGAGGCGATCGATCTCGCGAAGTTCTTCTCCGAGACGAAGAGCGGCAAGTTCGTGAATGGCGTGATGGACAAATTCGCGAAGGACGTCCGCAGGCCCAAGGCCGAGACGTTTACGCCGAACGAAGGGTGAGAGGGTTGAGAAGGGTGAGAGGGTTGAGAGGGTTGAGAGAAGCTGCCGACATTGAGTTGACGTTCATGGAACGGGCGTGGCGCCTCGCGGAGAAGAGCTGCGGGCACACGCGCCCGAATCCGCCCGTTGGCGCCGTTGTCGTGCGGAATGGGTGCATCATCGGTGAAGGGCGCCACAAGGTCTGTGGTGGCGATCACGCCGAGGCCGCGGCACTTAAGGACGCCCGCCGGCGCCTCACCTCATCAAGGTCTCAACACCTCAACCGTCTCAACATTCTCAACGCCTCCACGGTCTACTGCACGCTGGAGCCCTGTTCCAAGCCGGGGCGCGTGGGCGCTTGCTGTGATGCTTTGATTGCGGCTGGCGTGAAGCGCGTCGTCTGGGCGTGCCCGGACCCGAATCCGAAGAACCGCGGCAAGGCGGCACGCGTACTGCGCCGTGCCGGAATCGAGACCGCATGCTGGGCGCAGAGTCGCGTCCCGGCCCGTCTGAAGATGGCGCGGGACATCTGGGCGATGACGCTGCGGCCCTTTGCAAAACACGTGACCACGGGTCTTCCATGGGTGACCGTCAAGCTCGCGATGTCCCTCGACGGGAAGATCTGCGACAATGAAGGGCGCTCGCAGTGGATTTCCGGCAGGGAGTCCCTTCGTGAAACGGCAACTTGGCGGGAGTCGGTCGACGTGATGATGGTCGGGGCGGAGACGGTCCGCAAGGATAATCCTTCGCTCCTCTGTCACACGAAGCGAAACGATGATCTCTGGCGTGCGGTCGTCTCATGCAGCGGCAAGCTGCCGAAGAACGCGCAGATCTTCACGGACGCGGCGAAGGAGCGCACGCTCGTCTACCGCGATCCCGTCGAGGCTCTGAAGGATCTCGGCGCCCGCGGATTCATGTCGGTGCTCTGCGAAGGCGGGCTTGGCCTTGCCCGCGCCCTTGCGGACGCGGATCTCGTCGACGAATGGGTGACAATCCTCTGCCCGATCGTCATCGGGAATCTGCCGCTCGTCCAGGCGCGCAGGTTCCGTCAGGAGATTCCATACTGTCCCGGGGAGGACATTTTCTCGAACAATGTCCGTACCCCCGACCCTTTTTGAGGAAACTGAGATGTTTACGGGATTGATCCAGAAAGTCGGCAAGGTCAAGCGCGTCTCGCGCGGACGTGGGCTCGTGCTCGAGTTCCAGTTCGAGCCATGGCCGGAGCCGCTGGTGAAGGGCGAAAGCGTGGCCGTGAACGGCGTCTGCCTCACGGTGTGCGATTCGGATGCGACGCGGTTCACCGCCGACGTTCTCGGCGAAACCGAGCGGCGTACGGGACTCGCGGAGCTTTGCCCCGGTGCAAAGGTCAATCTCGAGCGCGCGATGCGCGCGGGGGACCGTTTCGGCGGACATGTCGTGCAGGGCCACGTGGACGGCCGTGGCACGATTGCCGCAAAGATTGCCAAGGGACGCGACTTCGCGCTGAAGATCAGCTGTCCGCGGACAATCGCCGCGGCGACGGTTCTGAAGGGGTCCATCGCCATCAACGGCGTCTCGCTCACGGTGAGCGGCCTCGGTGACGACTGGCTGCAGGTGGACGTGATTCCGACGACGGCGGCCGAGACGAACCTCGGCGCGGCCAAGGTCGGCGACAGCGTGAACCTCGAAAGCGATGTGCTGGGCAAGTACGCAATCCGCCGGGAGGAGACGTCTTCGACGGAAGTCGCGCCGAGTGGCGGACTGACCATGGACATGCTTGCGGAGAATGGATTCCTGTGAGCCCGCTTGCCTCCAGAGTCTGCATCGGGTCTGCTTTCGTCCTTTTGTCCCTGGGAGGCTGGTTCTGCCAGCGGCGCGGGGACGAGAAGACCGTGGTGGCGACGAGGGCGCCTTCCCCTGCGGCTGAGATGATCGTCGCCGGACTGGGTGGATTCCGTGGGCTGGTGGCGGAGGTCATTTGGTTTCGTGCGGACCGCCTCCAGGACGAGGGGCGCTACGCGGAGCTGGCCCAGCTTTCCGCGTGGTTGACGTTCCTGGAGCCGCACACGCCCGAGGTCTGGGCCTATGCCGCCTGGAATCTCTCCTACAACATCTCCGTGTCGATGCCGACCCCGCAGGACCGCTGGCGGTGGGTCGAGGCCGGCATTCGGCTGTTGCGTGACGACGGGCTTCGCCTGAATCCGCGGGACCCCGTGCTCTACCGCGAACTCTCGTGGATGTTTCTGCTGAAGCTGGGTGGATCCCTCGACGAGGCAGGCGTCTACTATCGGTCGGAGTGGAAGAAGAAGATCGAGGAACTGAGGTCTTCGGGACGACTCTCCGAGGTTGGTTTCGAGGAATCCCGTATGGCGGCCATTGACGCGGAGTACGGCAGGCAGGACTGGACGGATCCGTTGGCGGCGGCGCTCTACTGGAGCGCGTTGGGGCTTGAACTTGCCAAACAGGATGTCCATCGCCGTGAGCTTCGTCAAGTCGTCTATCAGGCGCTGATGCTGGAGGCGGGCAAGGACGCGCGTTTCGCACCGCGCGCCCTGCAGGAACTCCGGACGGCCTACGTGGAGTATCCCTCTGATTATCTCAAGATGATCATCGGAAAGTTCCGGAGCCGTTTTGGACTTGATTAACTCCTCGAAGTAATTCGAGATCTGGAGGATGTAGTATGAAGAAGCTGATGTTGATGATGGTGGTGGGTGCCGCCTGTCTTGTGAACGCCGATATTCGCGCGGTGACGCCGGTTCCCCAGAACGCGGACCCGAACAGCTGGTGGATGAAGCGCCACGCCCAGAAAATGGAGCTCGTGAAGAAGGGCGGTTCGAAAGTCGTTTTCATCGGCGACTCGATCACGCATTTCTGGGAGTCGAAGGGCAAGAAGCAGTGGGAACAGTACTTCGCCGGTGCGCCCTACAATGCCCTGGATCTCGGCTACAGCGCCGACCGCACCGAGCACGTGCTGTGGCGCCTCGACAACGGCGAGCTCGACGGCTATGAGGCGAAGTGCGTCGTGCTGATGATCGGCACGAACAACACGGGCCACAACACGTTCGAGAAGGAGACGCCGATCGACACGATCATCGGCATCCGCGCCATTCTGGACAAGATCCGCGCCAAGCAGCCGAAGGCGAAGATCGTCCTCTGTCCGATCTTCCCGCGCGGCGCGACGCCGCAGGATGGCAACCGTGTGCGCAACGCCGTCGTCAACCGCGAAATCCAGAAGTTCGCCGACGGACGCATGATCTTCTGGTGCGACTTCACGGACCAGTTCCTGCTCCCGGACGGCACGCTGCCGGCGGGCGTGATGCCCGACCGCCTGCATCCCGGAGCCTATGGCTACGAGGTCTGGGCTTCCGCTATCATCCCGTACATCAATTTCGCGCTCTCGGATGACGGCACGGCGCTCTGCCCGCAGCGTTTTGCGCCGAATGCCGACGCCGCCCTCAATACGTCTGGTCCCGCGCCGGCCCAGGCGACGTCGCTGATCGGCGAAAGGGAAGGCTGGTGGAAGGATCCCGAGATGTGGTTCCATGCGCTCCAGAAGCATCGCGCCGAGGCCGCCGACGGACAGGGCGAGTTCGACCTCGTCTTCCTGGGCGACTCCATCACGCGCGGCTGGGAGGGGAATGGCGCGGCCGTTCTCGCCAATCTGCGCAAGACCTACAAGATCCTTCCGCTCGGCATTGGCGGCGACCGCGTCCAGCACAACATCTGGCGCGTCCGCAACGGCGAACTGAGCGGCTACACCACGAAGGCCGTCATGCTGATGATCGGCACGAACAACAACTACGGCGACAATCCCGCGGGCGTCGCTGCCGGCATCAAGCAGCTGCTGGCCGACATCCGCGAGAAGCAGCCCGCCGCGAAGATTGTGCTCTGCCCGGTCTTCCCGCGCGGCGAGAAGCCGACGGACAAGATGCGCCAGCAGAACGCGGCCGTCAACGCGATCATCAAGAACTACGCGGATGGCAAGGACGTCCTTTGGCTTGACTTCACGGACAAGTATCTGCAGGCAGACGGCACGATCTCCAAGGATCTGATGCCCGACTTCCTCCATCCGAAGGAAGAAGGCTATCGCATCTGGGCCGAGGCGGCGCGCCCGCTCTTCAAAGCCATCTGCGGCAAGTGATTCCGCCTCCCTAGCTTCTCTAGATCTTCTAGAGCGTCTAGAATTTCTAGACAAGGGCGAATGATCGTGAAATCTACAATCTGCGCATGGGGTCTGGCGCTGTGGACTCTCCTCGCGTGTGCGGGGGAGCCTGTGCCGGCGTTCCTCTTTGGACAGAACATCGAGCATACGCGCGGCGCGGTTGAGGGAGGGCTCTCGGCCCAGCTGGTGCGCAATCGGAAGTTCGCCGGAAAGCCTTCGCCAACCGGCGTCGCCGCCGGCTGGAGGGGGTATGGCGCGCGGCCGGTCTTTGATCTGCTGCACAATCGCGGCTATACGCGCCATGCCGCCGCCTCGCGCATGTTCCGCCAGAACGAGATTTCCAGCCAGTTTGTCTCGTCGCTTGATGCGGCGGACGAGGCTGGCGTGTGCCAGGACGGTCTTGCGCTTCGCGGGGGCGTTCCCCACACCTTCAAGGCCGTCGTCCGCACGCCGAATGTCGAGGAGGTGACCTTCGCGGTGCGCGTCACGGCGAACGGCGCGGTGATTGCCGCACGTACGTTCACCGTCTGTTCGCAGCATGAGCAGGACTGGAAGACCCTCACGTTTGACTTCACTCCCGCGAAGAACCTTCGGGCCGAACTTGCCGTGGGGGTGAAGGGCATGCGCTGTGGCGTCATCGGCGTGGTGTCGGTGCTGCCGGGCGACCATTTCCACGGCATGCGGCGCGATGTCATCGAGAATCTGCGCGCGATCGGCACCTCGATCGTCCGTTGGCCGGGCGGAAATTTCGCCGGCGAATACCGCTGGCGCGATGGATATATCCCCGACCGCGACGCGCGTGCGCCGCTCCAGAGCTACACGGAGATCGAGACGCAGACCTACTCCTATGGCTATGACCAGAACGATCTTTCGCCGGACGACATCCTGGCGCTTTGCGATGAATTGGGCGCCGAACCGTTTTTCACGATCAATGCCGTCTGGGACACGCCTGAAGACTCCGCCGAATGGGTTCGCCGTTGCCGCGGCCGCGTGAAGCACTGGTCGCTCGGCAATGAGATGGGCTACGCGCACATGGAGGGTCCGCAGGGACCCGACGCCTATGCGCGGATGGTGCGTCCCCATGCCGAGGCGATGCTCAAGGTCGATCCCACCTTGCGCCTGACGGCGTCGGGCAAGTATCCGGGTGGCGGACAGGCCTGGATTGACGGGGCCGGCGTGCCGCTGGCCGACATCGCGCCCCGGGTCTCCTATCATCAATATGTCAACCCGGGCTATTTCGATTTCACGTCGCCCGCCCGCACGGCGGCGTTCTTTGCCCGAGTCGATGATTGCGCCAACCGCCTGCTGGGCTCCCTTCGGCGCTTCCGCGGAACTCTGCCGTCGTCGCTTTCCATCTCGCTTGACGAGTGGAATCTGTGGTATCCGTGGTATCGTGCCGATGGCATTGCCGAAGGGCTCTTCACGGCCAAGATGCTCCATGCGCTCATGCGCGAATGGCGGACGCTGGGCCTGGAGTACGTCTGCTATTTCCAGGCGGTGAATGAGACCGCCATCCGCGTGGAGCCGTTTGCGAGCCATCTCACGTCCGTTGGCGAGGCCATGCGGCTGATGCGGGGACACGTGGGCGGCATCCCCGTGACGGGGTTGAATCCGTGCGAGTCTCTTTTTGTCACGGATGCCGCGGATGGGTCGCGCTACGCCACGGGCTATAACTTCTCGCCGACCGAGCCTCTTGCGGTGACGATTCCCGCCGGCGGGCGTACCCAGATGTTGAGTGGTGAACTCCTCACCCCAACCGGACTGACCACGGGTTGCCATTACCGACAGGGCACACTGGCCGCACCGCTCCAGGCGGATGCCATCCGTTTCGCTCTGCCGCCCGCATCCCTGCTTGCCGTCAGGCTAAAATAACCCAACCCTATCGATGCGGCGATGAAATAGAGCGACGGGTGTGGATCTGCGCTAAAGGACCCGTCTGACGTTTTATAGGGCTTTTGAGCCTAAAAACGGCAGTTCAACGACAAAGGCATTTCGCCTCCGTGGGAGCCATCGGCTCGGCATAATGATTCTGCGTTGCGGCAACTGCTTTTTCCAGGTTGAGTCAGAGAAGAGGTGTCATGTAGAGCGGAAGGTAGGCGACGCCATCCTTTTTTTCCACGTCTTTTGTATGCAGGACGTAGGGCGTGTTCAGGTAGGAGCTGAATTTTCTACAGAACTTGGCGAGTGAGGTGGTCGCGTAGCTTCTGCCGCTCTTGACTTCGATTGGCGAGATGTTCTTGCGTCGTCCGATTTTGGTGTTTGCGATCAGAAAGTCGATTTCCATTCTGTTTTCGGCGACGAGGCGATCGCTTGACGAATAGAAATGAAGCGTGCGCCCGGTCGCCGTCAGCATCTGGGCGACGACATTCTCCACGAGCATACCCTCGTTCAGCTCGATTTTGTCGAAAAGGAGTCTACGGTGGATGTCTTCGGCGGCGAGTTCGTTTTCATCGAATGCATGGCTGATCAGGAGCCCCGTGTCGCCCAGATAGCACTTGAGGGATGAGTTGTCCTCATTCAGCTTCAGGCCAACGTTGGGCTCGGTCGCGTTTGTGCAGACGTTGACGAGCATCGCCTCCCTGAGCCAGAAAATGGTGTCCGCATAGTCCCGATAGCGCGTGGACTTCCCGAGTTTGGAGAACTGGAACTTTTTCTCGTGGCGCTGGAGCTGGGAGGGGATCTCGGAGAAGACGCGCCCGACCTTGGCCTTCATCTGTCCGGCATGCTTGGCAATGTCCCCTTTGTAGAGTTCGAGGATGTCGCGTTTGATTCTGTCGACAGCCGCGAGATCCCTTGACTCGACAAACTCATTGACGGCCTGTGGCATGCCGCCGACAATCATGTACTGCCGGAACAAATCCATGGCTTTGCGATGAAGGGCCTGTCCCATCGGCTTCCTGTCCTCGAAGCACTTCCTGATCATCTCCATCAGGGGCTCGTTTCCCGTGGCCCACAGAAACTCCTCAAAATCCATCGGGAGCATCTTGATGTGCCTTTCCTCCGAAGGAATGACGATATTCTCGACGTTCTTCCTGATGGAGACCAGGGAGCCTGTTTCGATGAAGTCGAAACGGCCGTCTTTCATCAGATACTTGAGCGCAGCACGCGCGGGAGGGAACTGCTGCACCTCGTCAAAGACGACAAGCGATTTCCCGGGGATGAGTCTCACGCCGAAGAATGCGCCGATGCGCATGTAGAAATCATCGAGATCGTGCAGATATTCAGTGAAGAATTCCTTGACCGTGGAGTTCGCCTCATTGAAGTCGATGATGACATGAGTCTCGTATTCATGACGGGCGAATTCCTCTACGATCCAGCTCTTGCCGACGCGCCGTGCGCCGTCAATCAGCAGAAAGACCTTTTTGTGGTCATGTTGCTTCCATTCGAGCAGTTTTTCGTAGATTTTGCGCTTCATTAGCGGTGTCTCCAAGTGGTGCTGGACAGATTGTATCACATTTTCAAGGAGTTATGAGATGCCAATCACCACATTTTCAAGGGGGGTCATGACAAGGAACAACCACATTTTCGAGCTATTTTCTGCGTTTGCGAGCTCCAGGTTCGAGGTCGGTTGCGGATAACGGTGGACTTCCCGGCGGCAGCGACATACCCTACGCGGTCACGGCGGTGGGCTCGATGAGACCGCTCCATGCGGGAATCACATATTTAGTTGCCGGAAAAACAGCTTCTTTCGCTTGCGCCTCGCAAGCTTCGCCTGGGGACTGGGGCTCTGTTTGTGGTATAATGAGGACCATGAACAGAACTATTGTGCAGACGCTGCAGGCGAAATTTGTGGTTGGACTGGCCTTTGTCGCGAGCGTGGTGGGCGCCGTGGACTACGTGAACCAGTATCCCGTCCGGGTTCACGCCGTCAAGGGAGCCATTTCGGAGCCTGAGGCCGGCATGAAGGCGAACGAGGGCGTCTCCACGACGCTGGCGTGGCCAATGGGCGGCGAGCAGCCGGTTCTCTCCTACGACTATGGCGGAAAGACGGTGGGCGGCTACGCCGTCTTCAAGGTGACGGGATTCAAGGCGCAGGGGACGAACGCGGACGGCAAGACCGTCGGCTATCCCGTGCTGCGTCTCTCCTATTCGACGCATCCGGACGGTCTGCGCGCGACGGGCGACTTTACGCGCCGTGGCTGCGCCGATTATCTCGGTCCGACCTTCGACAACCCTGTTCTCCCCGCCAACGTGAACCGCTTCGAGCTCTACACGATCACGCGCACGGGCACGTTCATCGCGCCGCTTCTCCAGGGGCAGGAGCGCTATGTACGCATCCAGCTCGAGACGCCCGGCACGGAGGTTTCTGTGGACGCGTTCGAGATCCGCAACACGGGCGTCTATTCCCGCGAGACGCCGGTCGGTTCGTTCCGCTGCTCCGACGAACGCGTCAACCGCGCGTGGGACATGAGCGCCTGGACGTGTCAGATCGCAAGCTTCCCGAACCATGACGCCTGGCGCGTTGTCGACGGCAAGCTTCTTCCCCGCAAGCTCGAGAAGGGCACGGCGGCTGGACTCTGCGCGAAGCGCTCCTGGGACGGCGAGGGCACGTGGAGCGCCGATTTCGAACTGCGGACGAATCCGCACTTCGCCTCCGCGTTCGGTTTGATGCTCCGTGCCCAGGACGTCGACGACGGCGTAGTCGTCGTCGCCACCCAGCCGGCCGCCGTGCAGATCATCCGCCGCAAAAACGGCATCAACACGCTGCTATGCCAGAAGATCCTCGACGAGCCCATCGTTGACGGCGTGGTCAACCATCTGGACGCGACCGTGAAGGGGAAGAACGTCTCCGCCTGGTTCAACGGCGTCAAGATCATCGACTGCGACGTTGCGGATCTCGATCTGGGCGGCAAGTTCGGCGTCTACGTCGAGAAAGAATGGTGGCCGGTCGTCCACAACCTGACGGTGAAGGACGGCAAGGGGCGCGAGCTCTTCCGCGAGGACTTCTCCGGGGCGGACGACGAGGGCCGCCTTCCGGGATGGGACTACTCCAAGTCCTTCCGCTTCATGGCCGATGGCGCGAAGCGCGACCGTCTTGTGTGGATTGGCGACCTCTGGTGGGCGCAGCGCACGTGCTTCAACGCATTCCGTCCCGACTGGCCCTATTTCCGCGAGTCGCTCAAGCTGCTCGCGTTCAACCAGACGCCGGAAGGCTATGTCTGGGCTGCCCCGTACGCCGAGACGCCGCGTCCGCCGAAGTCGGGCGAATACGGGCATTTCCCGTCCGACGAGTTCTCCGCCTGGCTCGTCCCGATCACGTGGGACTACTATCTGCACACGGCCGACGACGAGACGATGAAGACGCTCTATCCCGCCGTGAAGAAGGATCTCGCCTATCTCACGTCGCGGTGCCGCGAGGACGGTCTCTTCCTGCAGCGCATCGAGACCTCCAGCCATGCGGCCTGCATGCCACCGAACGATCCCCGCACGCGCGTCTACATGGAGATTCTCCTGTGGAAGTGCTATTGTGACGGCGCGAAGCTGGCGCGCGCGCTCGGTCACGCCGAGGATGCGGCGCAGTGGGAGAAGCTGGCGGCGCGTCTTGCGCCGTTGATCCGCAAGACCTTCTGGGACGACAAGAAGAAGATCTTCAACATGTCGCTGGAGCAGCGCAACGCCAATGCGGGGGCGCACGCCTTCGCGCTCGCGACGGAGTTCGCGACGCCCGAGGAGGCGTTGCTGCTCGCACCGACGCTGCCGTCCGACGCGGCGAGCAAGTTCCATCTGCTGGGCCTCCGCGGCAAGTTCGCCTATGGCTTCGACGAGGCCGCGTTCAACATGCTGGAAGGCGGTGCGTGGTTCAAGCTCTCCGATCCGTCCTGGGAAGGTGCCCAGTGCTGCACCGAGTGCGGCTTCCTGACGCGCGACGGCTGGTGGGACGAATCGCATCCCGATACGGCCGTGGCGGGTCCGATCACGACCTATCTGCTCGGCGTCGAGCCGGTCACGCCCGGATTCAAGACGTTCCGCTTCGCCCCGCATGTCGTGACGCGACTCAGCTTCGCGGAGGGCAAGGTTCCGACGCCGCACGGATTCATCTCCGCGCGCTGGGAACGGCAGGGCGATCGCGTGGTCGCCACGCTGGACGTGCCGGCGGGAACTCAGGCGGAAATCGCCTTCCCGCGGGCCAAGTCCGTGCAGGTGGATGGGCGGCCGAATGCCGGACTCGTCGTGGCCGGTCATCACGAGATCGTGGTGGAGGGCATGGATGCCAAGGCGCTAGAGGACAAGTCGCTTTTGGCCGGCATTCCCACGACGGTGGGCGAGCAGTGGTATACGGCCCCCCAGAAGGGATGGGCGCGCGACAGCGATCCCAATCGCGTCTTTACGCACACCATCGACTTCGGCGCCGTCCGCAACCTCATCACGGTGGAATTGACGGCCGGTCCCGAGCTCTACTTCCCGCGTGACGTGACGGTGGAGGTGTCGCCGGATGGGCAGACGTGGACGCGCCAGAAGGAGCTGACGGGGCTCGTCTATCCCGGTGAAGGCAAGACGATCGACGTCGATCTGCGGACGGTTGGCAGTTCGCTCTCGGCGCGCTATCTGCGCCTGAGCTACTGCCATCCGAAGCCGAAGTGCGACAAGCGCCTGGGGATCGACTACTACATGGCGCTCTTCGCGAAGGTCCGCGTCAAATTCCGCGTCGACTGAGGAGTTTTTAATGACACGAGGTAATTGCAAAACCTCGGCGAAGTCGTGCCGGACGTCCGCCTGACGGCGT
>JAUNMP010000402.1 GCA_030537465.1 bacterium | reverse complement strand
GGCGGCTACCGCGCGTTCGGCGCGACCTTCGCCGTGTTCAGCGACTACTGCAAGCCGGCGATGCGTCTCGCGGCCCTGATGGGTCTGCCGTCGATGTGGGTGTTCTCGCACGACTCCTTCTACGTGGGCGAGGATGGACCGACGCACGAGCCCGTGGAGCAGCTCGCGATGCTGCGAACCACGCCGAACCTGCTCGCGTTCCGTCCCGCGGACGCGAACGAGACCGGCGCCTGCTGGCTCTCGATGCTGCAGCGCAAGGATGGTCCCTCCTGCATTCTCACGAGCCGTCAGAACCTGCCGGTGCTTGAGGGTGTGTCCCCCGACAAGGTCGCGAAGGGGGGCTATGTGATCTGGGAGTCGAGTCCGATGCCGGACGTGATGTTCATCGCAACGGGCAGCGAGGTCTCGCTCTGCATCGAGGCCGCCAAGCGCCTCGCCGAAATCGGCCGCAACGCGCGTGTCGTCTCGATGCCGTGCCGTGAGCTCTTCGAGCAGCAGCCGCTCGCCTACCGCGAGAGCGTCGTCCCCGGCACGTGCGCGAAGCGCGTGGTCGTCGAGGCCGGTGTGAAGTTTGGCTGGGAGAAGTACGCGGTCAATTCCGCCACGATCCGCTATGTCACGCTCGACACGTTCGGCGCCTCCGCGCCGTACAAGGTGCTCGCGGACCAGTTCGGCTTCACGGTCGACAACGTCTACGCGAAGGCCCGCGAGATGTTGTAAAAGGGAGTTCAAGGTTTCAGGTTCAAAGTTCCATGTTCCAAGTTCAAAGTTTCAGGTTTCGGATCAGTGATTCCTGGCGTTGAACTTTGAACCCGGACCCCGGAACTTTGAACCCGAAACCCGGAACTTTGAACTTGGAACCTTCTCTATGGCTGACGGTGATTATGAGCGGGGGCGTGGACGCGAGATCGCGTCCATCGCCGCGCACCTGAAGCGTCTCGCCGCGGCGCGTTCGAACGCGGCCACCCAGACCGTATCCGAGGCGCCTCGCCCCGGAGTTCTTGTTCTCAACGGTTGGGCGGCATCCCCGCAGGCCTGGGATCTCTGCGGCTTCGCGGGTTCAAAGTTCCAGGTTCAAAGTTCCAGGTTCCAGGGGGTGGATGTTCGGCTGTTCTCCTATATCGACCAGCTCGACGGCCTTCCCGAGCGGTTCCTTTCCGAACCAGGTGCCAACAACCAGGCACCAGCAACTAAGTTCATTCTCGTCGGCTGGTCGATGGGCGGAAGCTCGGCGCTGCGGCTGGCATGCCAGTTCCCCGACCGCGTTGCGGGACTCGTGCTCCTTGCGGCGACGCCTCGGATGATGGAAGTAAAAGAAACTGGCTGGCGTGGCATGAGTCCGCGGCGGCTGGATGCGCTTCGCAAGGGACTCGAGCTCACGCATGGCGAAGGCTTCTTTGGCGTGCCCGAGGGGAAACCCAATCCCTATATGGTCGACGTCTCCGAAAACCTCGAGCGTGGACTCAGGTATCTGCTTGAAACCGATATCCGCGCCGACCTCGAACGCGTCTTCCCCCCCCATTCAAACATTCACCCATTCTCTCATTCAGGCATTTCTTTTCCCGTCCATATCTTCCAGAGCGAGCGCGATGGAATCGTTCGTTCCGACAATGCCGCCTACCTTAAGACCATCTTCCCGCAGGCGCAGCTGACGATGGTGCCGGGCACGGAGCACGCCCTGCCCATACAGATTCCGAAGGAGATCGACGATGCCGTTGACGCTTGCCTCGCAGTCGCCGCGAAGGGCTGACATCCTCATGAGGCTTGGCGTGGCGTTCGAGGTCGTGAAGACCGACGCCCCCGAGGTCTCGATTCCGCATGACCCGGAGCGGACCGTTGTCGAGAACGCGACGCTCAAGCTCCGTGCCTGCGGACGTGTCCCCGCCCTCGCGGCGGACACCATCGTCTGGTTCAACGGAAAGATCTACGGCAAGCCCGCCGATCTTTCCGAGGCGAAGGTCTTTCTGCGCGAACTCTCCGGCCAGACCCATTCCGTCTTCACGGGGGTCGCCTATGTGGACGATTCAGGTGTCCGCTCCACCTGCGTGCGCTCGGACGTGACCTTCCGCGACCTCTCGGACGCCGACATCGACGCGTATGTCTCCCTCGTCCATCCCACCGATCGCGCCGGCGCCTACGACATCAACGAGCATGGCGATCTGATCGTCGCCGCCTACACCGGTTCCTACGAGAATGTCATGGG
>JAUNMP010000145.1 GCA_030537465.1 bacterium | reverse complement strand
TACATATCGTCCAATGACAAACCTGCCATGCGTCCGTTCCGTTCCGTTTTTGTGGGGTTCTTCTTCAGAAACGAATCGACTTTGCCGCGCAAGACCTGTTCGTCGAACCGTCGCGACTCGCGTTTGACTTCATAGAAGTCCAAACAGTTGGTAAATTCGTTCTCGCAGACGAGATCGATCTCGTTCTCACCACGGCGATCCCACCAGCCTCCAATTCGGGAATAGGCATGTTCTTCGATGAATTTCTCGCGGAAATACCCTTCCAGAGCAGAACCGGAGAAGACCTCGTAATCGCGATCGACGACACTTCTCAGCTCGTCGAACATTCGCACCTGGATGAGATACTGGTGTTTGAAGATGAACCTGAACCAGAAGCGGAAGAAATTGTCATTCAGCGCGTAGAGGCAGTTCTTGTTGGAGGTCGGCTCGAAAATCGGTTGTTTCTTCGAAATCAGCTCATATTGCTCTTCGAGCCGTGAGAGATAGCCGCCCACCTCTCCTCCAATTTCATTCATGATCTCGGCTCGTGAAGTCTTGCCACGGGCAATTGCGCCGAGAATTGAGAAGTATGTGCCGTACTCCTTGCCGAATTCCTCCACCAGCACGGCCCAACCCTCGTCGAGAAAATAGGAATCCTCCTCGATGATGACCTTGGACATCTTTCGCGGCGTATAGGCCTTTCGATCGATGAGAAGCGTCACGTACTTCGCGACCCCGCCCGTATAGGTCCAAAGTGCCAGCAGATCATCGTTCTTCCATCCTGGACTATAGAAGGAAAGAATCTCCTTCAGAACAGAAACGGAGAACGGGCGAAGTTTCAGCTGATCGGTCTGCCGTCCGTAGAGCGGCTGCGCCTTCTCCTTGAAGATCTTGTTCATCAACGTGTTCACGCTGCCCGTGACAACAAGATTGATTTTCGCCTTGCGCGACAGCTCGTCCCAATCCCGCTGCATATCCCCATAGATACCTGGATTCACCCGATAGAAATCCTGGAATTCATCGATGACAACCGTGATGGGACGCTCGGCGGCAGACTGCAGCAGATAGCGGAACAGTGCAGAGAATTTCGTCACCTTCCCGGGGATCTCCCGTCCCGTGAAGCTCTCGATGCGCTCCTTGAAGCTGTCGCAAAGGTCCGCCTCTGCCGAACGGGTCACAAACAAATACAAGTAGGGAGAATCCTCAAACGCCCGCATCACCAACTCGGTTTTCCCCACTCGGCGACGTCCGGTCAATACAGTCCAACACGCCCCCTCCTGGGCACGTTCCCGTATCTCCCGCAATTTCTTCAGCTCATTCTGCCTGTCGAAAAACTTCATACATTCCTACTTCCGAACTCGCCCGTTCGGAACTGGCCCGTTCCGAACTGACGGTTGCGGACAGTATACACCAATCTCCTTTGACCGTCAAATGTCGGCTCTTGTAAGTTTTCAGCCCTCCGCGCAGACTACGCCGGAATACGCTTCAGCCACTCCTATGTCAACGCAACAAGAATAGAGTTCCTCCAAACGAATACACCACATCGTAACGGATGAGCCCTTCGTCCGCCAACGGCACCGCAACAACGCGTCCCGCCCACCCCTTCGCCGGCTTCAGGACGTTCAAGACGTCCGTGAGGTCGGTCGCGGTGTTGGTCACCGTGCAGACGGGTACCGTGAATGGCAGACCCGACGCGAGACGATCCTCCGCCGAATCGAGGCGGACGTCAACTTTCAGATTCGTCGCCGTTGTGTCGTAGAAGTTCGTCACGGCCAGCGCCTCGACGCCGGGAAGATAGAGTCCGTAGGCGTTGACGGTCGCAGGGGCGACCACGATGCCCGTTCCTGGCGCAAAGCGAACGCACATCTGGTGATAGCCGTTCGTCGCGTCATCTGCAGCACGCAGCCAGCCCTCGCGAACGAAAAGCCGGTTGTTGGCATTCCATATAAGATTTGTCCCCGCATAGCCAAAGCGCATGGCGCCGTGTGCGTCTTGCGGAAGCTCTTGCCACCGTCCCGCGAAACGAAGATGCCCGACGGCCGCGAATAGCCGCCGCCCGAACACATGACGAATGAGTCGGCGTCCCGCGGATCGACGCTCAGGCTGCGGGGACAGTCCCCTGCCACGTTCCGATGCTCCGCCGCGATGTTGCCGTGGAGCGGACGCCAGTGACGCCCCGCGTCATCGCTGCGGTACGGTCCACCCACGTCCACATACGTGTACCAGACATTCGGATTCGACGGCGCGATGACGACATTCTGCACATACCCGCCGCCATAGCACGGCAGGACGCTCCACGCGGTCGTTTCCGTCCCCAAGCACGTCGCCGCCATCCCCGTGACCGCCGCGACGAGAATGAGATCACAATGCTTCATCTTCTTCTCTCAATCTTGAAGAGACGCGTGTCGGGCGCGTGGAAGTCCACCTCGAATGACAGAACGTCGTTCGCCACGATCTCGCCCGTCAGAAGATCTGTCACGCGGGCGGCGCGGTCTTTCAGGCGGACCGTCAGTCGACCACCCTGAACGGTGTGGACGGCGACCAGGTTCTCCTTGGCGAAGACTGGCGTCGGGGAGTCGACATAGCGATGTACGCCGGACAGTTTTTCGATCTCCACCAGCTTCTCGGTGGCGTAGAGCCTGTAGTCGTGGGCATAGACCGCAGACCACGCGCCGGGCATTTTCGTTACGCTGACGCCCGGCGTCCCATACTCGACGCCCGCGAAACGCTTCACCCGCGAAACGTCGAGCCTCTTGCCGTCCGTGATTCCCGGCGCATAGGTCCACACGACGGTGCGCCCGTTCGTGAAGACCTTTTCCGTCAGCAGCCGCTCCCGTTCGGGAGAGATGTACAGCGTCGAATTGAGAATGACGAGCTTGTACGGAGAAAGATCGATCGCCCCGAGATCGCCGAACGAGCATGTGTCGTATGGTGCGCCCGTCCGCGACAGCGCATTGCGCATCGCCTGCCCGAACGCCCGTTCGCCGGGATGGCGCTCGTTGACGTAGTAGATCGACTCGGGATCCGCCACCAGCAGCACCTCCGAGACGGACGGCGCGTCCGGCAGCGCCTCCTGCGCCCGCCTGAGCGCCTGGATGCGGTCCCGCACGGCCGGATCGCGGTAGAAGCCGCCCCACATGTCGAACCACCAGGAACTGGCGTTCTTCGACATCGCAAACGCCGCCTCGCGCGTGTTGCCGGCCAGATCGTCCGCCAGTGTCTTCCAGATGCCCCGTCCCCAGGCCTGCTGATCATGTGGACCGAAGTCGATCTCATGCAGGAACCGCTTGCCGTGCCGCAGCGCCGTACCATCCACCAGCTGACTGCCCGAGCCGCCGCCGATGCCGCGGTCGGAATAGTTGCCGGGCGCGATGAAGAAGTCGATGTCCGGCGAAGCGAAGACCCGCTCGTAGTCGAGATGGGCGAAACTGGTCTGCTTCGTGTCGCTAACCAGGAAATACCCGAAGAAGGCCCCGATCTCCTTGGACGCCGGCACCGCTTTGCGAGCCGCCTTCGCGAAGCCCAGCAAGGCGTCCGCCGGAAGCGAGTTGTGGAATTTCCAGTACGCGATCTTCTCTGGCTCCTTTTCCGGATCGTACACGAGGTTCTCGAAGGCGGCCTTCGCCAGCGCTGGACGCGACGGCACGGTCTCGCCGTACGCGAGCCCCCGCTCCTTGCACCATCGAACCCACGCGGCGTCCTTGTTCCCGCTTGTGCGCCCCCGATCGTACTCGTACCATTCGCTCGTGCCGCCGCCGGAGAGGATGTACGCGCCGATGCGGTCCCCCCAGCGCTTCTCGGCGTAGGCGATGAAATCCAGCATCCACTTCTCGGTCTCCCGTCGCCACGCGGGATCGCAGGCGGCATGCGTGATGTCCGTGAAGGAATCCAGGTGAAACTTGTGCGTCGCCCAGTACGGCGTGTTGAGATCGATCATGCACATGAAGTGCGCGGACGGACTCGCCTTCACGAGGTCCTCGACCTGCGCGTCGAGCGCCGACCAATCGTACTGCCCAATCCCCTTCCAGATAAGCGGGTACTCGCAATAGGGCTTGCCGATGGAATTGATCGTGTTGGCCGCGAAGAAGCAGCGGTTCGTAATGCCCATCGCACCGAACTGTCCTGTTCGCTCCAGCTCCTTGTTGAAGCTCCGGTACGTGACCCAGAGCGTCTTCCTGCGCTGCGCCTCGAACCCGCTCCCGACCGATGGCATTCGGACATCCTGAACCTGCCGTCCCTCCGCGGAGATCAGACCAAGGGCAATCGTCGCCAGGAGAAAAACCGTACGCATGAGTTCCTTCCCCACGCACTCACTTGTGAAGAGGGATCTCCTCCAGACGATAAAGGTCGAAGCCCTTGAACTGGAAGAGGATGAGGTGGAGCGTCGTGCCCTTCGCGAGGTCGGGGACGAACGGGTCGGACGCATACTGGCGGAGCTTCGCGATCCCCTCCTCGGCCTTCGCCGCAAGCTCGGCGTCGGACGCGTCGGCGGCCGAGTGCTTCAGCTCGACGATGTAGCTGTGCTTCGCGTCCCCGTAGTAGACGCGCTCGGGGAAGAGGCAGAAGTCGCAGAATCCCTGCGCGAGCTCCATCTCGGGCTTTGCGCGGTAGAACTTGAGATGTCCGAACTCGGCCTGCATGTAGCCCTGGATGCGGATCTCACGGTCAATGCCGCCGCGGATCGGCATCGTCGTCGCGAGGTCCTCCGCGAGGCGCCGGAAGAACGGCTCCCACGCGCCATCGTAGGCCATCGCGCTCGCAAGATTCGACCAGCCGATCCAGTCCGGCATCCGCACGCGCCGGTAGCTGTCGCGGAGGTAGTTGAAGATCTGCTGCCGCACGCAGTGGTTCGGCACGCGGAAGTAGGACATGCCCTTCTTCCGCTCCGACATCGAGAGGATGCCGTAGTAGTGGAAGAGCGAGCGGAAATTCTCGGGCTTGATGATCGCATCGGCGGGGAAGCTCGGAACGAGGTCGAACGCGATTTCGCCCTTCGCCGCGAGCTCCTCCGTGAGCGGCGAGACGTCCTCGGCGTTCTGGGCGCCGGCCTGGCGCTGGAGGTCGACGATCGTCTCGAGCTTGTCGTAGTCCGTCGAGATGTTGACGTCGACCATGTTCTCCGGCGGAACGCCCTCGGCGACCAACGATTTGAGATGGTAGAGCACCATGTCAGAGTTGAAGACGCTCTCCTTGCCGACTTTCGCCTTGGCGAAGCAATAGCCGTCGTACCAAGGCTTGATGCCCCGGGCAATCGCCTCGGGATCGCCTTCCTGGAATTCGCCAACGCCCTTGAAGTCGCGGTAGATCTGCAGCGTCTCGGCCTCGGAGAAGCCGAGCATCGAGTTGAACGCCGCGTCCTGCGAGATGTTCGCCGCGATGTTGAAGCCGCTCGTGAGGTCGTCCATCGTCACCGGCGAGACGCCCGTCATGAAGATGCGGTCAAACGAGGACTTGAAGACCTTGAACCAGCGGCGGTAGAATCCCGTGCCGTGCGTAATCGACTTGTACGGCTCGTTTCCGGTCGATCGAATCAGTTCATTCGTGAAGTTGTCGTACTCGTCGATTACAAGGTAGGCGGGGACACCCTTCGCCTTCGCGCTCTTGACAATCAAATCGAACTTCGCACCGACCGGCTGCTTCTTGCAGTCGGCCACGAACTCCGTCGAGAACAGATCCGCGTTTGCCGCCAGCAGGAGATCCAGCACCGTCGACAGATATAGGTCGAACTTCTGGTCAAGTGGAGCCTCGGCCCCCTTTCCGACTTCCGAGAAGTCGAGCTTAAGCATCAGATAGCGGTTGCGGTTCGGTGTCGGATGCGCGCCGATCCAGAGTCCGCCGAAGAGTTTTTCAAAGTTTTCCCTCTCGTTGCGGTCATAGTAGAGACGCAGCATGTCGAGGAAGAGCGACTTGCCGAAACGGCGCGGCCGGACGAAGAAGACAAAGCGGTCCCGCTCCTCCATCTTCGCGAGATACTCCGTCTTGTCGACGTAGTAAAGTCCTTCCGTTCGGATTGTCTTGAAATCCGAAACACCATAGGGAATTTTCAAATCCGTGCGCATCGCCATGCGGACATTATATCATTTTCCAGATTTCCCGCTTACTCCAGTCCGTACGATCCGTCGGAGGCGCGGCGGCCGCGGTTGGAGAGGCACATCGGATGCTCGATGCCCTTTGCATCCGCGAAGACAAGGCGCACACGTCCCTGCTTCGTTTTCAGGTTCGCACGAACCGTCGTCCCGTGCGATTCATCCCACACGAGCGGCTTCTCGCCTGGCAGCAGCGTCCGCAAATCGAACGGCACATCAACGGATTCAAGGACCTTGCCCGTGGCGTCCTCGGCGAAGACGCGCACACGGTAGTAGTCGTGGAACATCTTCGACGTGCCGATGTTCGTCAACGTGAACGACACCGCCGTCCCTTGTTCGTCACGTGCCACCTTCGGGCTCCCCAGGACGATGCGATACCCCAGCGTCGCCATCGCCCGCCGCGTGTTCGCGCAGATTTCGTCGCTCGGACGCACATCGGTCCGCGGACGGTTCCCGAGCGACGGATCCGCCGCCCCCTGCGTCGTGTCGATGATCGTGAAGTTGTGGACGGAGAGCCCGCTCGCATGCCGCTCGCGGAACTGCTCGCCCAGCGTCGCGTACGGCAGGTCGTTCTTGTTGTATTTGCGGATGAAATAGGCGAACTCGCCCGTGACGTAGGCGTTGCCCCACAGGTGGTTGAGACGGCAGTCGCCCAGTTTCTCGACTTTGCCTTCGGGCGTGAACATCACGCGCGTATCCGTCGGCAGATGCGACCGCGGCTCCCAGCAGTCGATGAAGAAACCGATCGGCCCCGCCTGGTTGCGCGCGTGGAACATCCGCCCGACGTGCTTCATCGCCCGCAAGGCCTGCGGATTGGACGGATTCTTGAGGTAGGCCTTCTCCAGTGGCAGATGGAGCGCCTCCTGCGCCGGCGCGATCAGCAGGATGTCCGGGAACGCCTCCAGATAGGCGTCGATGAAACGGTCGAAGCCTTCCGACACGGGATAGGTTCCACCCTTCACGGCTCCCTCGCCCCAATAGCCGAAATAGCGAAGCTCGATGCCGTAGATCAGGTCCTTTCGGCGGATCTGCGTCCCCGCAACGGGCTTTTCGATCCATTTCGCGAAGGCCAGCAGCAACGCGCGGAAACGGTCCTGCAGAATCGGCGAATCGTAGTCGGGCGTCAGTCCTCCGCCGAAGGACGCGTCGAACTTGAGCGGATGGTCGCTCGCCTTCAGCTCACCGTAGAGGTAGCGCGGCACCGCGCACCAGTTGCCGTCATCGGCCTTCCACACGACGTTCGTGTTGCCGCGCAGTCCACCCCCGCACATCCAGCAGAGGCCGAGAATGATGCGTGCGCGTTCCGCGAGACACTGCTGCAGCAGCGGCTCGACCGTCTGGTCGAAGCGCCACTCGTCCTTTCCCCCTTCGAGTGCATTCCATCCGCCACGCCAGTAGCGCATGGCCGAGAAGCGCTGATAGGGCGACTCCTCGTAGACCTTGGTGATGCGTTTGTTGATGCCCTGCCGCCACCCCGCCTTCGGAAAGAAGCGGTAGATGCCGCCGTTCGGCACGCACACGTCGTCGTCCAGCATCGGCGGCAGAACGTCGGCGGCGAATCCACTGCTGAAAACAACCAGAACGCTGGCGAGCAAAGGAAAAAACCTGGTCATCGTCCCCTCTTCCCGACACAAAGGTCACTTCTTCAGAATCTTCTTCACCGCCTCCGCGTAGACACGCCCCATCTGGATGAAACCGTAGTCGTTCGGATGGCAGTGGTCGTGCGTGCACTCGTCGTCGTTCGGAAGCATCTCCACGCCGGAGAGGTAGTGCCAGTTCGCCCACTTCGCGGGATCCTCCGCCTTGAGCCTGTCGTAGACGCCACGCGAGAAGACTTCGCCGTCGCGCGGCTCCGCCTTCTCCGTGCACCCGCCACAGAGCAGAACGGGCGTGTCGGGGCGCAGCTCCTTCAACCGCCGCACGAACGGCTCGTAGTTCGCCTCCTGCACCTGCCGGTTCATGTTCCAGTCGCAGTCGACGATGTAGAGCTCCGCGTCGATCTCCGCCACGAGGTCCGCCATCGGCAGTTCCATCTTGCCCGCGCCCGAGAAGCCGAGGTTGATCACCTCCATGTCCAGGCGCCGGCTCATGATCGACGTGAAGATGAGCCCCGGACGCGAGGCCGCCCCGCCGTTCACGATCGAAGTTCCATAGTGGACGATCGGCTTGGTGGCCGCATGTGGACGCGCCGGGCCAAATGACGCACCCTTCTTCACGCCGATCGAGAACGATTCCGGCCGCGCCCGGATCGGCAGATAGACGAGGCATTCATCGCCCTTGCGCCACCGCACGCGCAGTTCTCCCACGCCGGTGTCGAAATCGGGCGCGGCCGCACTCACATGTGCCCACTTCCCGTCCCCTCCCCGCGCGTAGACATCCACGCCGCAGTACATGATCGGCGTGAAGAACATCGTCGTGTGGATCTTCTCCCTCACCTTCCAGCGGATGACGATTTCGTCCGAATCCGTCGTGAATCGCGCATTGAAGCCGATTGCCGTCTGGGAGAGTCCCCACACCTTGGACGTCACCACCTCTTTGAACTTCTCCGGCAGTCGCGTGTACGGCGCCGCCGTCTGCGGGAATCCACGCCCCTCCAGCACGAGATTCGTCACGCCATCGCGCCAGTCGTAGTTCTCGGCCACCACCGGCGCCACGGGCTTCGCCGCGAACGCCGCAGCCGCCACGCCAATCGCCAACGTCAGAAAAAAGGATCTCATTTTCATCTCCAGGAATTGCTATTTCTTGAAGGACAGGTTCTTGAACTCGATTTCATCCGCCGTCGCCGTTGCGGTCAGGCTGAGCGCGACGAGATCGGTCATGACGGGGTCGAAATCCGTGTCGAAGACGATTTCGTGGCGCGTCCAGGGCGTCATCTCCGTGGGTGAAGCGACCTTGAGCGCGGGCAGGACCCTCTCAAAACGCTTCTCGTTCGAGAGGAGGCGGATGCGCAGATCGAACGGATTCTCGCTGCGGGCCCGCAGGTCGAAGGAGAGCGTCCAGCGTCCGTTCCCGCGGGCACGGAATCCCTCCGTCAGAACCGCCTGCATGCCGGCGTTCTTCTCGCACTGCACGAGATGGTAGATCGCCTTCCCCGTCTCGTCGCGCTTCGTCGCCTCGAACTTGACGAGCCACGAGGGCACGCGCTGCCACACGCTCTTCGTCTTCGGCTCCTCGGCGACGAGATTCGCGTGCGGATCAATCGTCGCCTGCGGACGCTCGGGCGCCGTCCAGGAAACCTCGTGGCGGTCCGCCGCCAACGGCACCTCCCGCGGCGCCTCGGTGGTCGCATAGGCCGTCTTCACCGTCGCGCGGTTGTTGAAGGCCTTCTCCGGGAACTCCGCGCGCACGCCGCCGATCCAGAGGTTGGTGAACGTGAGCGTGTAGTTGTCCGTGATCAGCCACCGCTTCGGGTCGTTGCGCGTGTCGATGGCGATGCCATCCGTCTTGCCGATGAGCCTCCAGTCGCCGCGCCCCGCCGATCCGGGCACCGAACAGCCGTCGAAGGCGAACGTCTTCGGCAGCGTTCCCATGTTGCGTCCGCTGAAGAAGTGCGCGAAGAGCGTGCAGTCCACGGCGGAGAGGCTCTTGAAATGGAACTCGTGGGCGAGATGCTTGAGGTCCTGCGGATCCTTCTCCTTGCGCGCCTTGCCGGCGTTCATCTCGCTCCACTTGTTGTTGCGGCGGAGCGCGTCGTTGTGCCAGTTGTTGATCAGGCCGTCGTCCGCGCGGAAGACGTCGATGTTCTCCATCGACACCGCGACGTTGTTCCCCTGCGGAAAGATCGCGGCGCAGGAGGTCCCGAGGACGATGTCCTTGTAGACCGCCCCCTTCACGCCGCTCACCACGAGCGCGTTGTCACCCACGTAGAGCCAGCAGTTCTCGGCGCGGAAGCCCGTTCCGCCGTTCGTGAAGCCATCCGAGCACATCATCGACGCCAGCGCCTTCAGGTTGCGGAAGGTCGTGTTCGGACGCCAGCTCATGAAGTTGAACGTGCGTGCGTCGACGATCTTGAACCCGTCCAGCGTCACGTCGGGCGCGTTCACCTGCACGACGCCACGCGCCGTGTTCTTCGTCTGGTCGTAGCGGAAGATGTCGCTCAGCGGATCGAGCACCATGCCGCGTCCGTGCATCTTCAGTCCCTTCGTCTTCAAGCGAAGCCGGGCATTCAGCACCGCACCTGGAGCAAGGTAGATCTCCTTCACGTCAGGCGCCGTCTCGATTACGCCGTCCACCCCAGGAGCATCCACCCACCCCTCGACGTACATCACGCCCGGAGCTCCCTTCTGGGGGATCTCGCCCGCCTTCTCGGGCGCGTCGGCGAAGACGGAGAGGATCGTCTTGTCGTAGTCGTTGAGCTGGATGCCGAAGTAGACCGGCTTCTCGAGCCACACGGAGATCACGCCGTCCTTGAACGAGCTCTTCAGCTGCCGGCGAGCGGGGAACACCTTGTAGCACGAAACATCCTGCGACACGCGGATGTCCACCCGCACCGGCTCACCGTCGAAGGCGAACTCGCAGAAACGACGGTAGACGTCACCTCCGTGCGTACGCCCATCGAGAATCGACTTCTCGCAGTGGTTGTACACCGTCAGCGGCTTCTCGACGCCTCCCTGCGCGACCCGCACTTCATACGCAGGATCGCGCTCGATGGCGGACGGATAATCGGGATAGACGACCAGCTCGGCGCACGCCGCCATGCAGCTTGCGCCGAACGCGAAGAACAAACCAGGCCTGAAGTTCATAGAATCACCATGTCACTTGTTGAAGTAGTAGCATTCACGGTCGAATGCCGCACCACCCGCGCCCACGCGGAAGACACGGAATTCGCCGATAGACGGTTTCACCGCCACCAGTTCGAAGAGCATCTCCTTCCCGCGGCTGAAGGCAATCGTCCGCGCCCCCCAGGGCTTGTTCGCCTTGTTCACGCCGCCGTACCCCTGGGAGATGGTCCAGTTCACGCCGTGGAACTCCATCTCGTTGTCGAAATGGCTGTCGCCGCAGAAGTAGCCCGTCAGGGCGTTCGGACGATCCTTCGCAAAGGCCTCGAGCGCGGCCATGAACGCCTGCTTCCCCTTCGCGACGTCGCCGTTCTGGTACTGCTTCCAGTGGCCGATCTCGTTGAACACGCAGAAGTGCCCGAACGCCGCCGCCGTCCAGTCCTGCGGCATGCTCTTCAGCGCGTTCGCGATGAAGTCGATCTGGCTCTGGGACATTCCGTAGTAACCCTCGTCGGACGTATTGCAGAAGATCGCGCGGAAACGCTTGCCCGGCACATCGAAGTACCCCCATGAACGGTTTTCCCCGAAGACAAGCTTGAAACCGTGCTTCTCGGCGAGACCGTTGAAGGTGTTTCCGAAGAGTTCGGACGAAATGGGCCGTGTCTTACGCCCGAGGTAGGGCCCGTGGTCATGGTTCCCCAGGCAGAACAGCACGGGGCGCGTCTTGTAGTCGTGATAGACGCTCTCCGCCATCGCCATGCGCTGCAGAGCCTCCTCGTCTGACTTGCAGCCGTTGTCGTAGTCGTGGTCCCCCCCCTCCACAAGGAAGTCGCACCCCGCGCGGTCCGCGGCCGCCTGCACGAAGAGCGCATGGTAGCGGGAATTCGAGAAGTCGATCGGCGCGGTCTTCGCCGTCAGACGCGAGTGCACATCCGTGATGAAGGTGAACGCGACCGTCTCGTCCGCCCCCTTCCACGCCTTGTAGCGCGCGACGGCCTCGTCGATCTGGGTATTCGCCCAGGCCGGCAGCCCATCCCGGATGTCGTTGGCCGCCCCAACCTTCACGGTCACCGCGGCCGCCGCCGTTCCGAACAGAAATCCCTTCCTCGTCATTTCCATAGTGTCCATCTCCATTCCACCCAAATCACCAACTAACCAACCAAC
>JAUNMP010000401.1 GCA_030537465.1 bacterium | reverse complement strand
GGCGTAGGTTGACGCCGTCTCGGCAAAGGCCGCAGCCGCGGACAATAGGGACAGAATTCCCAGCAGATGGACATTGAAGGAAGTAGCCTTCATCCAAAACTCACGGCAATCTGGAGAAAACCTCACCCCAGCACGACCTCGAGACCGTCGTGGGCGGCGCGGAGTGAATCGGGAATCTCCTTCTCGATCTTCTCGGAGGGCCAACCACGGTACTTGATGCCAAGATGGGTAATGTAGGCCTTCTGTCCGGCCGGCGGCACGAAGCGACCCGTCTTGACCATGCCGCTCACGGTGCGGGCGACGGTCTGCACGCTCGAGTGGACGAAGATGCGGAAGTCGTCGTCCAGATCGCCGTTCGTCGCCTCCATGATGAAGGCGGTGATCGGCTTGGGCGGATTCACATACGGATTGTCGATGAAGGCCGGATTCTTCTTGAAGTTCTCGTCCCGCACATGCGCGTCGATGCCGATCATCCGCGCGGCGTCACCCGGGATACCGCCCGTGTCGGTGGCGTAGAGGAGGCGCGAGGGCCCCTTCTCGACCAGATAGAGAGAGGTACGCTCAAGTACGCCGTCGGTAACGCGGGACGTGCTGTGGTTCGCGGGCACGCCCATGACCTTGAGTCCGCACACCTCGACGGACTTGCCAAAGGGAAGCCCGATGACCTCGGGGGCAGGCAGTCCCAGCTTCTCAGCCGCCGCCGCAATCTCGGCCTTCGCCGCCGCGGCCCACGTCTCCTGCACGTACATCCGCTTCACGCCCAACTTGACGGCCGCGAACGGATTGTAGTGGTCGCCATGCGAATGGGTCTGGAAAAGCACTTCGGGATGGCAGTCCTTCGGCAGATGGTCGAAGGAGCACATCGTGAAGTCGATCAGCACCTTGTTCTCGATCAGCACGCTCGACTGACGGCGCATGTGCGGATTCTTCTTCGCCCATTCGGGTTTCCAGCTGGCGGCGCCACTGCCGAGGAAGCGGACGCGGATGCCCCCTTCCGTCAACATCGCTGCGCCGTCGCTCCACGGATCGGCGGCCTTGAACGTGCCACAGCCGGCGACGGCAGCCGCTGCGGATGAAAGGAGAAATGTTCGACGAGTAAGAGCTACACTCATGTAGGACCTCAATGGATGGGTTTCAAAGGAATTTCACGCGTGAAGATCCGGGACGGCAACTGCGTATAGGCGATTCCGCCGTCCTTCTCCTCCGCCACCGCGCGGTTGTAGACGTTGAACACGGCCTTGTCGGGATGGATCTCGACGATGCCGAAGGATCCCGTCATCCCCGTCACCGTGCCGCAGTTGATGTCCGAAAGCGGGCCCACCTTCGCAACGGGCCAACGGCCGTTGTGTTCGTGTCCGTTGATGAAGAGGTCGCACCCGTACTTCTCGCACAGCGCGAGCAGCTTCCGGCGATTGTCGTTCATCTTGTTCGAAGGGCACGCGTCGACAATCGGATGGACGAAGTCCTTTCCCGCCGGTGCGATCGCCCAATGGCAGAAAAGCACGATGTGGCGAATGGACGCATCAGCAGACGCCGCGGCCATCTCCCGTTCAAGGAACGCAAGCGTCTCATCCGAGATCGCACCGGTCGAATGATATTTCTTGCCGGGCGGCGGCGGCAGACCCACGTAGGCCGCGAAGAACGTGATGAAGCGCGTGCCGCCACACGTGAAGGCGCAGTCGCGGTGGAATTCGGGCACGCCCGTGTCGTGGTTGCCCTGAATGACGATGGCCCGCGAGGCAAGAGGCTGCGGCGTCACGTCGAAAGGCTTGTTTCCGCGACCCAGGTTCTGCGTGCAGGTGTAGGGTTTGGAGACGAACTTGAAGGACGAGAGGTCCGTACCCCGCGTCTTCGCGTGGATGTCGAGCTTCGCCAACGTCTCGTTCCAGATCGCAAGCTCCGCATCGAGTTCCTTCTGCTGGGCCGTGTAGCCCGTGTTCAGCTGGTCGCCGCAGAAAAAGGCGAAGTCGATGTCGCGGCAGTAGGGATCGGCATTGATGAACTCGTAGGTCTTCACCAGCGCCGCATGGTTGCCGGGTTTCCAGCAGGTGTACACGGGATGGTCGCGCTCCCAGAAGTCACGCTCGATGTGCGTGTCGCTCATGAAGAGGAACTTGAGGGGACGGCCTGCAGTCGCGGCCTGGTTCGCAAGGGCGCCGAAGGCCACGGCGCCGGCCAGAAATTCACGTCGATTGAGGTGCATGGGATGGGAGGGTTGGGAGGG
>JAUNMP010000144.1 GCA_030537465.1 bacterium | reverse complement strand
TATGATTACGCTGCTTCAGGTCCAGGCTCATCGGGCGACCGGCAATCGCCGCTATCTGGAACGCGCCGCGAAGGAGATGTGCCTCTACCTGAAGGAACTCCAGCTGAAGGAAGGGGATGCGGCGGGACTCTTCTACCATGCGCCCGATGTGCCGTTTGTCTGGGGACGCGGCGATGGCTGGATGGCGGCCGGCATGGCGCTGCTCCTGGACGAACTGCCGGCGCAGAACATCTACTACCACGAGATTCTCGAAGGCTATCAGAGGATGATGGCTGCCTTGCTCAAATACCAGCGCGAAGATGGACTCTGGGGACAGCTGGTGAACGAACCGGCGAGCTGGGGTGAGACGTCCGGAACGGCGATGTTCACCTACGCTTTCATCAAGGGCGTTAAGAACGGCTGGCTGTGTCCGAAGACCTATGGTCCCGCCGCCCGCAAGGCGTGGCTCGCGCTCTGCGGCAAGTTGGACGAATTCGGCAACTTGCCCGACATCTGCATCGGGACGGGCAAGAAGAACGACCACCAGTACTATCTCGACCGGAAGCGCATGCGTGGTGACGCGCATGGACAGGCGCCGATGGTCTGGTGTGCGAATGCACTGCTCGCCCCCGCGAAGACGGAAGAGCGCAAACGTTGAGGAGAATGGCTTATGGCATGTGCAAGACGTGATTTCTGCCGTGGTTCGATTGCGGCTTTGGCGGCGTTGGGAACAGTTCCCTTTGCCTGGGCGAAGGTGAACGGACGCCCGATTAAGGTGCCCCTGATGCTGGATACGAAGCGCATGGCGATCTGGGACGGACCCGGCATGCGTACAACCTTTTTCGTGAAGGGGTGTCCGCTGAAGTGCCTTTGGTGCCACAATCCCGAGTCGATCGCCACGGAACAGCAGATCGCTCGCTTCCAGCACAAGTGCCAGCACTGCCAGAAGTGCCGGATGGACGAAGCAACGTGTCCGACGGGCGCGTTCAAGATCTACGGCAAGCCGATGGCCATTGACCAGATCGTCGAGAAGGCTTTGGAGGACAAGGCGTTCTACGACCGTTCGGGCGGCGGCGTGACGCTCTCGGGCGGCGAGCCGCTCTTCTTCTGGGAATGGGCCTTCGAGCTCTTCTCGCGGTTCAAGGCCGCAGGCCTTCAGACCTGTCTTGACACCTCGCTCTATGCGCCTCCCGCCGCGATCGAGAAGATGCTGCCGGTCACGGACATGTGGCTGCCCGACTACAAGGCCCACGACGACGCGCTGCACCAGAAGTGCACGGGCGTCTCGAACAAGATCATCCGGAAGAACCTTGAATACCTCGTCTCCAAGAAGGTGAAGCTCGAGGTTCGCTGCCTCGTTGTACCTGCGTTGACGGACGGTGCCGACATCGCGGCGCGCCGCGCCTATCTGCGAAAACTCGGCATCGACGACAAGCAGGTCGTCGAGCTGGAGTACCACGATTATGCGCGCGCCAAGTATCTGGCGCTCGGCATGCCCGACACGATGCCGCCGCCGACGCCGCCGAAGAGCTGATTGGAGGAACGGTATGCTGGGAGCGATTCTTCTTGCGGCGGCGCTTCCGGCGCTGCCTGAGGCGTGGGCGCCGTTCGAACAGGGCCAGCCGGAACGGCGAACGCCGGAGTTCCTGTCGTTTCCCTACCGGACGGGGAAGCCGTGGGCGCCCTCCAAGGAGACGTATGCGTGGGCCGAGTTCGCGGCCGGCGACAAGAGCGTGCTCGTGGGCGGCACGGACGCCCGCGCCCAGGGCATGGGGGCCGGGGGCTCGGGGTTTGGCCATCTGGCGCTCTATGCCGGCAAGAACGTCAAGTTGAAGCCCGGGACGGACTTCCTTGGGGAAATCCGGTTCCGCGTGAAGGACGGCGGACCGTGGAACGAGTCCTGGAAGGCGGATCGACTTGTGGCGGATCCGGCGGCGAAGGCATTCACCTGGACGCGCCCCTGGGCATCCTGCGGCACGAACGGTGTCTTCCGCTACACGGTGAAGGCGGATGGCCCTGGTCGCGTGGTGGCCGACTGGGATGTTGGTGTCGACACTGCTGCGTGGTTGGCCTGTCGGCTTGATCGCCGTATCGACATGTATCTGGTGATGCCGAAGGACCGTCCCGCGGCGCTTTCCGTCTCGCCGGGCGTCTATGAACTCAACGCCGCGGATCCGACACGTCATGTGACGGTGTCCATGACGCCGAACGGTCCAACGGGACGCGTGGAGATCGACCTGCACGAATCGATTTCACGGGTCCATCCGAGCCGTCCGCCGACGGGAGGGTTCGACTTCTGGGGCACGGACGCCTACGACGTGCCGCCGAAGCCTGGACGCAATCTGATCATGAACGGCGGATTCGAGCAGGGATTCAAGGGATGGCGATTCTCCCGGGGGGCGCCGCTCGAAGCCGTGACGAACCATCCGGGCGAGCGTTTCACAAAGCTGGTGCCCGAGGCGAAGTTCGGACGTGCCGCGCTCCTCGTCGACGTCAAAAAGGCGAAGGGAGACCGGCCCGCCTTCATTTCGGCGCCGCTTGCGTTGGAGCCCGGGAGAACCTACACGGCGAGTGTCTGGTGTCGGTCCGATCGGAAGGGCGGCGGGGGCGTGGCGCTGAGTCCGCTGCCGGAAGGCGACATGGTGAAGCAGCGCTTTCCCGTGGGCCCCAAGCAGGAGACGTGTTTCAACGCGAATGCCGACTGGGAACACCATGCCGTGACCTTCATCGCGTCCGAGCAGGGGACGCGGATCCACCTCTGGCCCTGGGGCGGTCCCGTCTGGATCGATGGCGTGATGGTGGAGGAGGGGACTGTCCCCACGGAGACCTGCGGCGATCCCGTCGAGGCCTGTCTCGTGACGTCGGACGAATTCAACCACCTCCACTGCGGAACGCCGATCAACGCCCGTCTTGAGCTGACGGGGCTGGCCCATCTGGCCGGCACGGTGACGGTCTGCGTCGAGAACTTCTACCATGAGCGCCTCTTCTGCAAGCCTTGTTCGTTCTCGCTGGATGCACAGGGGCGGGGCGAGGTCGCGGTGCCCGAGCTCGACGCGGCCGCGCTGGGGACGGGTATCTTCATCCTCCGTCTGGACTATGCGACGGCGGCCGGCGCCTGGCGCGACTACGCGCGGTTCACGATCTTGAAGCCATTTGCGGAAAAGCCTCCGCTGGCGGGATTCTTCGCGCATTTCCCGTGGTTCGCGAATGGGGGCGCCTACAAGTTCACGCTCTCGGGCGAGTTCACGGAGTTGATGGGCGGCCGCATGCGCGATTGGTGCGTTGGCGCGACGAGCTGGCAGTCGAACCGCGAATACGCCCGAGGGCATTGGGAACCGTATTTCAAGAAGTTCGGCATCGTCAACAAGCACCATATTCTTGCGACGGATCTGCGCGACCGCTACCCCGAGCGCTTCGGCTGGGGGAAGCCTGGTCTGTCGGTGTTCACGAATGCGACGCCGGAGGAGATCTCCTTCATCGAGTCGGAGGCCTATCGTTCGGCGAAGGAGGCGGACCCCTCCGACCGCTACTGGACCTTTTCGAACGAGGAGGAGCTCTGGCAGCCGCTCGTCAAGATCCATCGGGACTTCGACACCTACTTCAAGTACCAGCATGCGTGCTATCGGGGGCTCAAGCGGGGCTTCGACGAACGCGGAATGACGTTCTATTTCGCGCCGACCCACGGTACGTCGGCCTATTGCCATCCGTCGTCCTACGCGGTGATGGATGGCTACCTCGAGGCGGCGGCGAGGCAGAACTTCCGCTACACGTGCATCTCCGTGCATACCTACCATGCGGTCGACGGATCGATCCTGGGCGCGGGTGACCGGGATGCGGGCGCTTCGCACCTGCTGGAACGCCTGGCCTTCTATGGCTACCCGGAGTCGACGCCCATCCTCTTCCCTGAAGGCTACAACGTGCTGCCGATGTACATCCCCGATTGGGGCGCGAAGGACTGGTCGGACGTCTACCATGGGACGATTCCCTCCCAGGCGCTGGGCAATCGCGAAATGGTTCATGCCGGCGCGCTCGCCCGCATCTACGTGATGGACCTCAAGCGCTATCCGCGTCTCAAGGTGAACCACACATGGCAGACGCGCCCCATCATGGACATGGCCTTCACGCCCTACATGTTCCCGATGGTGATGAACACGCTGGGGCATCTCCTGCCCGATCCGCGCTTCGTGGGCGAGGCGCGGCCGTATGCCGATGTGCGCGGCTACTGCTTCCGTCCGTCGCCGGATGCAAAGGATTGTGTCCTTGCCGTCTGGACGACGAACAACGACGTCGAGAATGGCCTGCGGAAGGGTGACGTGCTGGGAATGGAACTTCCCGTGGACGCGACGTTCATCGATTTGATGGGCAATGTCCGCGCGGCGCGGGCCACGGGGCGGGTGGCCGCGGTTCCGCTCACGTCGGCCCCGCTCTTCATTCGTTCCGAAGACGGAGAGGGTCTCCTGGCCGCGTTGCGGAATGCCACGGGCGGGACGGCACCGCAGCGCGAGAAGGTTCGACCGCCTTTCGAGTACGTGGTCGAGCCCGTGGGCGCGAAAATCGACTGGGAACGGATCGCAGTGTTCCCGTTGACGAACGGCGCGAAGGGGCGTGTGACGGCCTCGGCGCAGATTGTCCGGCGCGGGGAGAGTCTCCTCATGCGCGTGGAAACCCGAGGCGCGGCGAATCCGACGCTGGACATCGCCTTCGATGGCCTCTGCGATGCGCGGGACGTGAATCTGAAGGGGCTGGGGCCGGACGACTGCGCCTATCGGGTTTCGGGGACGCCTGTGGTCCGCACGCGCGAGACGAACACGCAGTTCCGCGATGGCGGGGCGTCGGGAACCGTGGTGACGGCGGACGACGTGGCGCGGGAGGTGAAGGCAACGTTGGCCGAGGGCGTCTGGGAAATCGTCTTCCCGCGTCGGTTCATCGCGCCGATTCGCCCCGAAGCAGGTGTCCGCTTTGGCCTGAATCTGTTCGTTTGTTCGCCGGAAGGTGAGGCCTCTTCGGGCGTACACGACCAGCCATTCACCTGGCCCGCGCTGTCGTTCCGCTAAAGCACGTTTATCCCGATTTTTTCTGAAGGGCCTTTCGTAGCCCGTGCGGACGCCGCCGGTCTCCCGTGCGGGGCTTCACTTCGGGCCCCTTAGTCTGGCTTCCCCTCCGCGCCCTCCAGTTGATGCCCAATGATGTCCGCGTGATTGTCAACGGCGCGGAACGATTCCGGACTAAGGGGCCCGAAGTGAAGCCCCGCACGGGAGGCCGGGGCCGAGCGCATCGTAAATGCGCATGAAAATGGCATTTTAAGGTCGTTTGCGGGTCCGTGGAAAAAAGTCCAAA
Organism: bacterium; assembly: GCA_030537465.1. GTDB lineage: Bacteria > Verrucomicrobiota > Kiritimatiellia > RFP12 > UBA1067 > RUG572. Next base: position 6,758 of record JAUNMP010000144.1, on the reverse strand, counting down.
GCACATATGGGCACGTGAAAAATATTTTTCGCCCAATATCTATTGGGGTGCGTGAAAATTCGGGATAAATTATCCCGAAAAAATCGGGATAAGGGTGTCTCTTGACACCCATCGACGAGTGTGGGATAATCCTCGGTGTGAGAAGACCGCGATGTTGCCGAATCCGAGTGGAATGCTGGTGATTTTGCGCTGAATGTTGCCGAATGCCATTGAATTGTGAGGTTTGAGGTGGAGACAATGAGAATGAGCGGGATGGTCCGGTTCGCCGGAGTGGCGATTGTGTCGGTGGTTTCGTGGCTGGCGCGTGCGGAGGGACTGCCGCTCGAGCCAGTCGGCATTGAGGTGGACAGTGGAACGAATCGACTCGCGCTGGTCCAACGTGGCGCAACGTGGTGCGCCGAGGGCATCGAAGTGGAATTCACGCCGGACGGGGTGGTGAATCTGCGTTCGCCATCGAAGCCCGTCTCGAAAGTGGAGGTCGTCTTCAAAGGCGGCTATCCGACGGACGAAGGGGTGCGGATCTACCGCGACGCCTGGGAGCGGACCTACGGCATGTCCGGCTGGTATCCGATGACGCCCTGGAAGCAGTTCCATCCCTGGTACATGCTGGTGAATCACAAAGGACGCACCGACGGCATTGGCGTGGCGGTTCAGCCGAACGCATTCGCCTGCTGGCAGCCGGGGAAGGACGAGGTGCGCCTGCACCTGGACGTCCGCGCCGGCACGGACGGCGTGGAACTCGGCGCGCGGACGCTCGAGGTCTGCCGGCTCGTGACCCGCAAGGGCGAGGCGGGCGAGACGGCCTACGCCGCGGCGCGGACCTTCGCGAAGCTGATGTGCCCGAAGCCGCGCCTTGCGAAAGAGCCCGTCTACGGCTATAACGACTGGTACTGCGCCTACGGCAAGAACACGGCCACCAACTTCCTCGCGGATGCGGCCTATGTGTCCGCCTGCGCGAAGGGGTTGAAGGTGCGCCCCTACGTGGTGATGGACGACGGCTGGCAGCTGATGAGCCCGCCCGAGATCAAACGCCGCACGGGGTCGTTCGATTCGGGCCGCGGCCCCTGGAATGAATCCTCGGCGCAGTTCGGCATGAAGATGCAGGACTTCTCGAAGGCGATCGCCGCGCTCGGCGCGAAGCCCGGCCTCTGGTATCGTCCGTTCCGCGCCTGGGACGGGACGGGCGACGATCAGCTGACGCTCTCCGACAAGCGCTTCTTCGATCCCTCGCTGCCCGAGATGCGCCAGCGCATCCTCGACGATGTCGGCCGTTTCCGCGCCTGGGGCATGAAACTCGTCAAGGTCGACTACCTCACCTACGACGTGGCGGCCGTCTGGGGCGCGTCCATGCAGACGACGCCGATGATGAAGACGATGCGCTGGCATCGCCGCGATCGGACGACCGCCGAGGTCATGCTCGACTGCTACCGTGCCCTGCGCGAGGCCGCCGGCGACGAGATGGTGATCATCGGCTGCAACGCCGTCAACCACTTCGCGGCGGGCCTCTTCGAGGTTCAGCGCACGGGCGACGACACGAGCGGCCGCGAGTGGGAGCGCACGGAGAGGATGGGCGTCAACACGCTCGCGATGCGTCTGCACCAGGACGGCATTTTCTTCCAGGTCGACGCCGACTGCGCGGGTCTCGTCAAGAAGGGCGCCGTGCCGTGGGCGCGCAACCGCCAGTGGATCGAACTCCTCGGCCGCACGGGAACCGCCGTCTTCATCTCCTGGTTCCGCGACCTGGCCGATGCCGAGACGCGCCGGACCATCGCCGCGGCCTATCGCCGTGCCGCGGAAGGCGGCTGCGACGCCGAACCGCTCGACTGGATGGCCACGCGCTTCCCCCGCGCCTGGCGCTTCGGCGCGCGGACGCGGACGTTCGACTGGCGCGCGGAGGGCGACGAGCTTGATCCGCTGGCCGCGCTGACGCCGAAGCCCGTGAAGGTGGAACGCCACGAAGGCTCTTTCGACGCATTGGAAGTGGCGGCGAAGACCACCTGCCGGACGGGCGCGGTCGCGGGGGCGCCCGCAGCGGTCGCCGACGAGGCGTACGAGCTTGTCGTCGGCGAACAGGGCGTCACAATCACCGCGTCTTCCTCTCGTGGCGAGCGGTGGGCCCGCGTGACGCTCGAGCAGCTGCGCAGGCTCTCGGGTGGCGATTTGCCCTGCTGCCGCATCGTCGACTGGCCGGCGCTCAAATGGCGCGGGTTCATGAACGACTGCGGACGCAACTATCTCGATTTCGAAGCCGTCAAGGAGATCGTGGATGTGATGAGCCGCGCGAAGATGAATCTCTTCCACTGGCATCTGACCGACTACCACGGCTGGCGTCTCGAGTCGAAGAAATATCCCGCCGTCACGGCGGACAAGACCTTCTCGCGCCAGGTGGGCAAGTACTACACGCAGGACCAGTTCCGCGAACTCGTGGCCTATGCGGCCGAACGGGGCGTGACGGTGATGCCGGAACTCGACGTGCCCGGACACTCCCTCGCGCTGCGTCGCGGACTGGGCGTGGAGACGATGGCCGACCCCAAGGCAATCCAGGCCGTGAACGACCTCCTCGAGGAGCTCTGCGGCCTCGCCCCGAAAGAGGTGATGCCGTTCATCCACCTCGGAACGGACGAGGCGCGCGCCTGGCCGGAATACCTCGACGACCGACACGTCTCGGGGTGGGCGCGTACGATCAATCGCTGCGGACGGCGCGCGGTCGTCTGGGCGCCGGGCATCCGTCTCGACAAGGACATCGACGTCATCGACATGGCCTGGCACGACAATCAGGTCACCAACTCCGTCAATCCCTATTTTGATGCCGCCCGCATGTACAACGGCTCCTGGGGGCCGTTCAAGGTGGCGCCCAGCGCGCTCTTCCTGAAGCCGTGCCGCTGGGCGGTCGATCCCGCGCGGACTCTGGGCGCGGTCACCTGCACGTGGCACGACGACAACGTGGGCGAGGAGACGACGCGTCTCTTCAATGACGCGATGGTGCTGCCGTCGATCGTGGCGTTCGGCGACAACTACTGGAGTGGACGCGTGGAGGATCGTGCGCAGTACGTGATGCCGCACCTGAAGCAGCCGGCTGAAGGAACGGCCGAGGCGGAGGAGCTTGCGGTGTTCGAACATCGTCTGGCGCTCCAGCGCGACTACGTGTACGGCGACCTGAAGGATCCGTTCCCGTTCCTGGAGCAGTCCGGCCTTCGCTGGAAGTTGACGGACGAGAAGGGCGCCGTGGTCGCCGAGTCGGTGACGGGCGGCACGCTCGATCTGGCGGCCTATGCGAAGGGCTCCGTGAAGAAGGTCGTCGCCGAATGCGTGATCACGAGCGACGTCGACCGCGTGGTCGGCGCCTGGATCGACTTCATGTCGTATGGATCCGCCTACAGCCGCAACGCCCGCCTCGGCACCCCGAAAATTGGCGAGTGGAATCTCTCCGGTGCAAAGGTGTACGTGAACGACGTGGAGATTCTGCCGCCCGTGTGGGAGAACCCGGGCGCAAAGTCGACTTTCGAGCGTTACGCCGACAATCCAATCTCCTGGGGCGACGACCTCTGCGAACAGCCGTATCGCGACGAAGGGCCCACGCGCCGTGCATTGACGCCGATCCGCCTGAAGGCGGGTGCGAACCGCGTCAAGCTCGTGATGCCGCGCACGTCGGGCGCCTTCTGGGGGGGGACGTTCTCGCCCGCGCGCGGCACGTCCGTCCATCCGCGCGAAATCCAGTAGGTGGCTCCCCGTCGTTTTGGTGACGGGGGCGCGTCAAGTTGGAAAGACGGCGATGTCCGTCCCTGTCGCTGGACTGGAGGTGTTCGTTACGTGACTTGCCTAGATTCCAGTTTTTCGTTGTTCGCCCAAGGGCGTTTTGCTAGAATCTAGACATGAAACATCTTGTTTGTTCTGCATTTTTGGCGTGCGTCGGCACGCTTTTCGCCGAATTGCCCACGCCGATCGCGCACTGGACGTTTGACGATTCTGAGAATCTGGGCGCGGATGTCCGGTGGCGGCCTCTCAATTATCGTTCGTTAAGGAGATCTCGATGATGCAATGCTCCAAGCTCCAAACTCCAAGCTCTAAGCTCTTAGCTCCCAGCTCTTCGCTCTCCGTTCCTCGCCGCGCCTTTCTGGGAAGCGGTCTTGCTACGCTCGGCGGCGTGCTGGTGCCGCGTGCGGTGTGGGCGGCCGAGACGCCGCGGCTACGTTTCGGCGTGATCACCGATGTGCATATCGGCGGACGCAAGGAAGCGCCGCAGCGGCTTGAGACGGCTCTGCGCTGGCTGGACGCCCGTGGCATCGATGCCGTGCTGTGCTGCGGCGACGTGGCGCATACGGGGCAGATTCGGCAGATGGAGCAGTTTGCCGACATCTGGTACAAGGTGTTTCCGAAGTCGGGGCGCAAGGTCGAGCTGATGATTTCGACCGGCAACCACGACGCCTGGGAGATGGGGCTTGCCAAGCAGACCGAGGAGAACAAGCGCAAGAACTGGCTGTTCTATTCAGACAACGCGGCCCGCACCTGGAAGCGTCTCTTCGACGCGGAATGGGCGCCGGTCTGGCGCAAGGAGGTGAAGGGCTATACCTTCATCGGCGCACAGTGGCCGACATTTAATCCGGATCTCGAAGGCTTCATGAAGGCGCATGGCAATGAGTTCGATCCGACGAAGCCGTTCTTCTTCGGCCAGCACGAACATCCGAATAATACCTGCCATGGTGCCTATGCGTGCGGAAATGACCGCGGACAGTCCGTCCGGGCGCTGTCGCCGTTCCCGAATGCCGTGGCGTTCTCGGGACATTCCCATTGCACGGTCGCCGATGAACGGGCCGTCTGGCAGGGGGCGTTCACGTCGATTGGCGCGGGCTGTCTGCACGAGGGCGGACTCCAGTTCGGCTACGACAACTGCTCCGCCTTCTGGCATCCGAGTTCCAAGAAGAATCTGATGGCCCCGCTGAACGACGCCGTGGCGGCGTGGGGCGGCGATCCGGATGGCGGCTGCTTCCTCTATGTGGAGGTCTTCGAACGGCACCTGATGGTCCACCGCCGGTCGACCGTCTACGATCGTGACATCGGCCCCGCCTGGTATGTGCCGGTGCCGGTGGCGGACAAGACGTTCGTTCCGGCAGCTCGGGCCGCGGCCCGCGTGGCGCCGCAGTTCGCGGCGGGCGCGGCGCTCAAGGTCGAGATCTGTCCGAAGGGCTGTGCGCTCGAAAGCAAGGCGCGGAAGGGCGAGCCGTGCGTGCGCGTGACGATTCCGAATGCGGAGCCCTCCAACGGCTGCCGTGTGTTCACGTACGACGTGGCAGCCGTGTGCGAGGGCAAGACGATCGTGTCCGGCAAAGTCTTCGCGGCAGGCTTCTCGCTGCCGGTCGAGGAGGCAAACCGTCCGACCGACTGGCTTGTCTCGCTCAAGGATCTGCCAGTCGGCAAAGAGGTCATCTTCACGGCGACGCCGCGCGAGTGCTTTGGAAAAAGCGGGATTTCGCTCCAGTCGCAATCTATTGTTTTGTGAGGGACTGTCTTCCTGGCGTATTCGTCAGAGATGAGTTTGCAAAGTTTTCCTCATTTGGTAAAAGGTTTGCAGTTTCGCACCGTAAATGATATAATTTTATCCAAAATGGCAAAAGACGAGAAGATATGATTCGGCGCGATGAATATATGCAATGGCTCTGCGAGTTTCGCGATAAGCCGATTGTCAAAGTCGTCACTGGACTTAGACGTTCTGGCAAATCGACGATTCTGCAGATGTTCATGGATATGCTGCATGCCGAAGGTGTTGCTGATGCGCAGATTTTCGCGATAAATTTCGAAGAAATGGAGTATGAACACCTTCTCGATCGCCATGCGCTCTATAACGCAATTCTGGCGGCTAAAGATCCGAATCGCATGTTGTATGTTGTTCTCGACGAAGTTCAGTATGTACAGGAATATGAGAAGGTTGTTGATTCTCTGCAGGTGAAGTCAGGCTTTGATGTCTACATTACAGGATCGACTGCCGATTTGTTGAGCAGTGATCTGGCGACGCGACTGACGGGACGTTATGTCGAAGTGAATGTCCTGCCACTTTCCTTCAAGGAAAGCGTACAGGATTGCGAAGTGACGTTGAACAATCGCGAAGGATTGTTCATGGAGTATGTCACCTATGGCGGATTGCCTGGAGCCCGGATGTTTCCCAATGGTTCCCGAGCTCAACGTGAATATATTGAATCTGTCTACCGGACGATTCTCGAGAAGGATGTCCTAAAGCGTAGCCGGAAGGGGCGCTTCCTCGTTGACCGCATCATTCGCTACATGCTCGGCGTTGTTGGGAGTCTGACGAGTCCCAATCGGATGGTGACGCGATTGGACGAAGATGCAAAAACGCAGAAAGAAAAAAGCGCTTCTTATCATACGCTCGTTTCCTACTTGGAGCGTTTGACGGACTGCTTTTTTCTCTACAAGCCAGATCGTTTCGATGTTGTTGGCGGGGAACTGCTTAAGCAAATAAACAAATACTATATTACGGATTTTGGATTTGTTCATTATCTTCTGAATTCGCCGACGATTGAACTTCAGCAGGTCTTGGAAAACGTGGTCTATTTTGAGTTCGTCCGACGGCGTTATAAAGTCTGCACCGGCAAGGTGGATGACCGGGAGGTTGATTTTATCGTCCAGGGGGACGATGGCATTCCTCGGTATGTGCAGGTTGCGGTGTCGATCAAGGATGAGGCGAAACTACAGCAGGAATTGGCGGTGTTCAGGGGCGTCAAGGACAATTATCCTCGTTATATTTT
>JAUNMP010000400.1 GCA_030537465.1 bacterium | reverse complement strand
GGGCGGCCAAGTCGAGCATTTGCGTCCCGTGTACGCCCAGCGGGGAAGCGGTCGGGATACCGCTTCATGTCCGGTCGGAGGCGCGTTCGTGGGCGAAGCGGTCGGGAGACCGCTTCCCCTCTTGACGTCGAATTGTAAATAACAAGACACAGACGCAGTGCCTACAACTTTGAATGGTAAAGCTATTTGCAATTCAGCACACGAGATGGAAGAGAATGGGGCAGTCGACAGGACGAACGGACTTATTGCAATAAGTCCGGCTCCTCTCTCAACTTTCTCTCAACCTTCTCAATCCTCAACACAGCCACAGAGCACCTATTCACTCTTCCCTATTCCCTATTCACTTTTCCGCGCAGCGGAAATAGCCGCCCGTCTTCTTGCTGCCGCGGTGCTCGATCTTGCCGGCGGCGATTAGTGCGGCAACGGCTCGCTTAACTGTGACGCGGCTTGATGTCGACTCTACCGAAGCAAGAAAAGACAGCTGCACGCCGGGATGACGCGCCACCGCCCGCAGAATCCGATCTTCAAGCGAGACTTTTAATGGATCATTTAATGGATCAATCGGCTCATGCAGGGAACAGTTCAGACGATACTTCGTCTCGGGGCCACCAAGGCCCTCGGAAAGGATTGCGCCTTGCGAGAGGAGTTCCCCAAGGTCGCGCGTGGCCGTTGGCTTCGACACCTTCGTCATCCGCATCCACTTCGCCGCCGAAAGCACGCCCTTCGCGCCCATCTCCCCGTCTTCGAACATCCGAAGAATCACCTTCTTCGCCCGCGCCGAAAAGCCAGTTTCGAATTTCGCGAGATATTCGCGTTTCGCCTTCACAAAACGCATCGCCGCGACAAAGTCCGTCAGCATCTCCGTCAACACGGGAATGAAGAACGCGCACCAGTTCGTCCAATCCAATGTCCGTGACGCCTCGTTAATCTCATCGTAATATGCCGCGCGATGCCGCGCGATGATCGTCGACAGGGGAAGGATGAGCGGTACGCCCAGACCTTCGGCGAGCGTTTTCGTGACCAATGCCCGCCCTACGCGGCCGTTGCCGTCTTCGAAGGGATGGATCGACTCGAAGTGCGGATGCAGCATCGCCGCCCTGAGCGCAATGTCGCGCGGCTTGACCGCCGGCGACTTCCACCGTTCCACAAACGCCGCGATCTCCTTTGGCACCTGTTCGCTCGGCGGCGCCTCGTAGCGGATCTCAACCGTGCCGTCGGCCCGACGGCGAATGACCCGCATCGGTTCCTTGTGACTGCGAAAAGCGCCAACCGTCACCCGATTTTCCTCGCCTGCCATCAGCGCCGCATGGAAACCCGTCAGCAATTTCGCCGTCAGCGGAGCCTTCCATTTTTCACGTACGACGAGCATCATCTGCGCCACGCCCTCCGCGCGCGCATCCTTCGTAAAGCCCTTGGGCGCATACGCGACGCCCAATGCCTTGCAAATGGACGACATGACGACGCTCTCATCGACATTCACCCCTTCGATGGCGCTTGTCTTCACTGCCTCGTCCGTCAACGCCCGGGCGACGACCTCCAGGTCCTGCGGCTTTTTCAACGCCCGCGCGAGCGACTTGAACGCGGACTCGAACGCCTTCAGCTCCTCCCGAAGCGCCGCCCGATTCACCGTGGCCTTCGGCCATCCTTTCAGTTGCCAGTTGAAGCTCATTCCAAGATCTCCTTCAAAAGCTCCAAATGGAGCCCTCACTCCCAACTATGTCACTCGACCAACCGAGCGCGGTTATTGTAGCACTTCCAGCAGAGGCGCGAAAGCGCTTTTTCGGAAGGCCTCTTGATGATCTCATCCACGGCAGCGGACACCGGTATGACCGCTGTCTGATCACCCTTATGATTAGGTATGATGGGGGCCGCCTCGTGGCCTCTGCAGGGGCCGTCTGGCGGCCCCTGGTCGGCATGGGGAGCAAACGGGACTCTCGAGTTATCAACAGCCGAAATCGGCTGCGTTCCTGCCACCATCGATTTCGCATTCGTTTTCTATCCATTTTCCTTTTGTCCCCGCCTGGCGGCCCCCCCCCCCGCCTGGCGGGGTATCCCCCCCCGCCAGACGAGGCCCCCCCACCCGCCAGACGGGGGGGTATGGTTGGCGCCTTTGAAGTTATCAACAGCCTGGAGCGACCAGCGCCGTCAAGCACTAAGGAAGCCGAGTCCCTGATTCGGGCCTGCCCGACGAAGCGTTCGGGCCTGCCCGACAGGTATGTTCGGGCCTGCCCGAGAAGCCGTCCGGGCGGGCCCA
>JAUNMP010000399.1 GCA_030537465.1 bacterium | reverse complement strand
CTAGTATACCATAGTTTGGCGCCTCGTCAGATCTTTCGGAAGGCGCAGTTAGCCTTCGAACAGCCTGTACAGCCAGAACGGGGCGGCGACGTCGGAGGTTCACCGACGCCGATGATGGCGCTGACGGACTTCGAGGGAATCATCAGCATCGTATCGGAAAGGACGATGCCGGCGCGGCGTCCGCTATCGAGAATCTGCAGCAGGGGACGCTGCGTCTCCAGCGGGAGGTCGCCATAGCCTGGAGAGAAGCGCATCCGCAGTTCCTCGCCGACAACGGCGGGTTCCTGCAGCAGCGCGACCTGGCAGGAATCGCAATAGGACTCAATGGCCGCCGTGGCAGCGGCCTGAGCCATCAGGGCATCTGCGCCGCTGATCTGGGAATAGCGCCGCAGCAGAGCGTCCACACCAGCTCCAAGTGTCGCACAGAAGAGGAATGCATGCCGACAACCGACAAGCGTACGGGCAAGGGCACAGGACTGGACGGACAACGGGCCAATCTGAATCCTTCCAGGGATTTCCCCAAATGACACTGTCTCCAGTCTCCAGTACGAAACTGGACGGCAAGCCGCGAGCACTTCCCCTTCAACTCGATTCAGGCGTTCGTTGAGAATGGCATCTGGTTCGACAGTTCCCATGCTCATATAGCGCAATGTTTCCGCACGATCAATCTTCATGTTCGGTGGAATCATTCTGTTCCTGCAACTTCGCAAGCAACGCGGCGGCGGCGGCCACCTCTGCCGCAGACTTTGAAATCGCGGTGGCCTCAACAGTGCCTAGAGTCGGCACGGAAACCTCGACGGTCACAATGGGTTCGTGCGCGGAACCTTCAATCTTCTTGACCTTGTAGGACGGTTTCCGCGGAGGCGTCAACGCCTGGGCCTTCATCTGAAGGAATCCCTTGGGGTTCGCGTCCCACTCATTGAATTTCTCGTCGAAAGGCAGCTCAAGGCGCTGGAAAAAAGCGCGGGCGGACTCGAGGCCGCCATCCAGCCAAATCGCACCCATGATGGCCTCAAGGGCATCTGCCAGCAATTTGGCGTGAGGAGGAATCTCATGCGCACCGACATTTCGATGAAGCCATTTCCTGAGCTCGAGCTTCTCCGCGGCCGCGGCCAGCGCGACGCCCGACACAAGATGCGTTCGACGGACCGTCAGCAGGCCTTCCTGGTCGTCAGGATTCTTCCTGAAGACGGAATCGGCGGAAAGAAGCCCGAAAACGGCATCCCCCAGAAACTCGAGTCGCTGATTGTCCTTGGCAGAGGGATCGACCATACGCACCGACGGCGTATTAAGCGCGCGTTCAAGGAGCGCCCTGTTCGTGAATCTATATCCAATGCGTTCTTCAAGCTCAGTCATTGAAAATCACCTAATCGCACTTCCTGACCAACCGAGTTTACGACTGAGAACCAAGTAGGGATTGTAGCCCGCAAGCTCCACCAGAGGCACGCCGAAAGAGTCCTTCGTAACCACAAGTTCAGAATCCGCAGTAAGAGAACCGAGTGATTCACCATCGGCGAAAATCTCAAGAGCCTCCGCACCGGGACGAACACGGAGCTTCACGCGCAGCGTTGACGAGTCGCGTACGACAAGAGGGCGTGACGTCAGGGCATGGGGACACACTGGGGTAATCACAAGGGACTGGGAATCAGGGGTTAGGATCGGTCCTCCTGCCGCCAAAGAATAGGCGGTCGATCCAGTTGGCGTCGCGATGACGAGTCCATCGGCGAAAAAACTCGTCGCCATCCGATTGTCGACATAGAGTTCAATGACCGCCGCATGACCGGAGACACCACGCGAGACGACCACATCGTTCAAGGCCACACGTCCATTGACGGAAAGTGCGGTCCGATTTGAAATCGCGAATTGGCCATCATGAAGCGCACGTATGGCTGAGTCAAAATTGGGCCGTTCCACTCCTGAGAGATACCCCAACGACCCTAGATTCAACCCGATCAACGGAATTCCAGGATAGCGATGGACGGCAGAGAGCATCGTGCCATCACCACCAAGAACGACGACAACCTCTGGATTCTCATCTGAACAGACCATGCCAAGGCCCTTCGCAAAGAGCTGAAGCCGTTCTTTCTCGTCTTCTGCTCCGGCCTTGTCGGAATTCACGTAAAAGGTAATTCGGTTCACGACCATAGTATAGCAAAAAACCGTGGACTCGCGTCCACGGAACTGCCCGCCCTCGCGGGCGAATGGATTGAAACAAAAAAGCCGGCGGCGTCCTACTCTCGCACGGGCGAGTCCCGCACTACCC
>JAUNMP010000143.1 GCA_030537465.1 bacterium | reverse complement strand
CTCCAAAGATAAAAGCCCAAAGGGAATCGTACTCGATCATTTCTTCGCTATTCCAGCATGATGGACCGGAATTTGGCGATATCTCCCGTCGTAAAGCCCTGCTCGAGAACATAGGCCTCGATTCGGGCGTTGATCGTTTCGCCGGGATAGGCGTTGAAAACCCGGATCAGACCGTCCAGGCGTTCCTTGTGGCCGAACCCTCTCGGGCGAGCCATGAATGCCGTGGCCTCCCAGTCCTTGTAGAGCTCCTCTTCCGGCACGCCCAGCAATCCATTCAAGATGAAGGCCAGCGACCCCGTACGGTCCGCGCCCATGATGCAGTGGAAATCGATGGGGTAGTTCGCCTTGTCCAGAAAGATCTTGAACGCCTTTTTGAAAGGTCCCTTTCCATCCGCCGTCCCCATTCCCCCATAGGCGGAAAAAGGAATGTGGGCCCATCTGACACCCGGCCCCAATGGCGATTCCTTCATTCCAAACACCTCGGCCGGAGAGCGCAGATCCAGATCCGTCTTGATTCCCAGCACCTTGGTCATATAGGCCCGCGTCTCCGCCGTCAGACGCGCCGCGCCCGGGACAAGCTTGTCGGGGAGCAGATAGCGTTCCCCATAGCGCACCGGAACATGCGCCTCCTTCTTGATGTAGGCCTGGATCTTGGCTGCCTGCTTTTGAACGTCAGTCGGCTTCAAAGCTAGGTCGGTCGTCTTGGCAAGGAGGTCTTCCAAGGTCCCGTTGGCGGCCGCGTCTTCAATCTGCTGCGTCGAAAGATAGACGCGCCGGGCGTTTTCGTTCAAGCCGACCGACCGGTAGACAAGCCCCTGCCGCACGCGACGCCCCTCGAATCCGATCCGCCCCCCAAGATCGCGGAGATTCTTGATTCTCGGTACGCGAATGAAGCGCGGCGCATAGTCCTCCGTTCGAAAGCAGGACTCGGCGGTTCCTTCATCGTCCTGGACCGTCCAGGAATAGGTCTGCGCGATTTCCAGGTTGTCGATTTCCACCCGGGCCAGATTAACGGCATTGGTCGCGAACACAATCGGACCGTTTCCCGACCGGCGCACGACCACGTCCACCCGACCTTTCGCCCCCGTCCACGACAGAAGGACTTTCGCCGGCACGCATCCGGCCTTCTCCGACTGGGCCAGCTCCTTCGGATCCGCCAGCCAGGCACGCCGCCCGGCACGCGTCCGATCCAGGAACGCCTTCTGTTCCAATTTGACGAGCGACACGACTTCGTCCTTTGCGGGAGTCGCAACTTGCGGTCGCGCCTGCGCAGTCAGGACCAGACCGCACATGCCAACACCCAACATCGCCAATCGACTCATTGCCAGTCTCCTCATTTGCCGAATCGACGGACAATCTCAAGGCCCCAGCAGGCTCCGGGGGCGAAGGTCTGCGGGGCGGCGAGATCCGTCGCCGTCATCGGCGTGCGTACGCCCTCCGCGTCGATGCGCGTGAACGTCGCCTGCGAGAAATCGATGCCGAGGTCTTTTTCGTCCAGCTTGATGCGGGGCGTGGCCGTCTCGTCGGACGAGAAGTTCGTGAAATAGACGAACGCCTTCTGCACGCGCCCCGTCTTCCAGAGGCGGCGGCCGTCCGCCGTGTAGTCGTAGTCGAGAATCCGGCGCGCGGCCGTCTGGACGATCGGCATGCGGACGGGACGCTTATGGCCGAAGATATCCCAGGTCTCATTCCATTCCGGCACGTCGCCGACGAGCTTCGGCGGACGGCGCATCTCGCCCTTGTAGAACCAGACGGCGTTCTGCTGACGGAAGCGCACGCAGGTGCGCAGATAGTCCTTCATCGCGGGCGACGTGCAGTAGTTCGCCGGCCACCAGCCGATGAGATGGCCATCCACGAGAAGATTGGCCAGCTTCATCCGCATCTGGCGGCTGTCCTTGTCTGGATGCGCATACGAACGGCAGTAGACCGTCACCGCGCCCGAATAGCAGACGTCGAAGGCCGGCACCGTATCCACGCCACCGGGAATGTTCCAGCACACGAAGGCGTCGATCTGGTCGAATGTATGCTCGGCATTGCCTTCCGTCGCGAAGAACACGGGCTTCTTGCAGCGGGCACGGGCATCCGTCAGAATCTTGCGGTACCCTTCCTGCCACCAGCTGCCGCCGCCAAAGGGATGGCCATGCTCGGGATTGCGGCAGTCGATGGTCGAAAACGCGCCCACCTGGTCCATGTAATAGCCGTCGAGATCGGCGACGTTCACCACCTTGTGGCAGTTCTCGCCCATCTTGTCGTGCCAGGTGCGGGAGGCCGGACACATCGCCGCGAAGACGACGGGCTGTCCGTTCGTCTCCACGGAACGGTACTTCTCCGTGTGGATCGACCCGTCGCGCTTGCGGCACGCGCCATAGGCGCCGCACGAGGTGAAGGTGAAGTCCTCGGCTCCGCGGTCGAGCATATCCCAAAGATGCCCATTCGTATACGGCACCGCGTAGCCGCCCATGCGGTGGATCTCCTGGACGCCCTCCTCGAACCCGGGCTTGGCGGGGAAATAGTTCGGATAGTCGTTGTCGAACGGCTGGCGATGCCACACGTACCAATGCGCCATCACAGGAACGCCCAGCCAATCCTGACAGGTCTTCACGTCGGCGACCGCGTTCGAGGCGAAGCCGTAGGTACGGACGATGAAGCCGAGCTCCTTGAACCACGGTGGCGTCGAGATGCGTCCCTCAGGTCCCATCTTCGGATACCAGACGGCGTTCTCACGCGCCCAGTCGCGATAGAGGAGTGCCGCCGTGTACCAGTCGCCGTCGAACGGACGCCAGGCGATCGACCCCGACATCACGCTGCGCGCACCCGGCTGCCGTCCGTCCCAGGAGAGACGATGCGCGAGCTCCACATGCACCGTCGAATCCGCGGACCGTCCCTGCAGGACGACGCGCTTCGCGCCCCCCTTCGGATCGTGGGCCGCCACGTAGAAGCCCCGTCCTGCGGTCTCGTCCCAGACGGCCTCCCAGGGCATCACGCAGTGCATCGACGGATAGGAACCGCTGCGGCGCGTTGCATCGGCACACGGATTCGCCTCGATCTCGCCCATGCAACCCGGGTAGAGCGCCCGCATCGCGCGGCCCGTCGAAAGGAAATCGAGCGCCCCCACGGTCGCCTCGGCAAGCGCATACTCGTCATTTCCCGTCTGACCTTCGAATGTCCAATCCAGCCCGCCGCCATTTTGCTGTGTGCTTGCTGCCCGAACCGTGACAACGAGATTGGACAACGCCGCATCCTTGACGGCCCCCCTAAACGTCCAGCAACGCCCCTCGCCCTCGGCCGCCGTCTCCACGGACGTCCACGCGTTGTCGGAAGCGAGTTCAAATCGGCGCCCCGTCGCAACCTCCTCCACGCAGACGGAGAACAGCCGCTGCGGTCCCGCCGCCAGCAGGCGCTCGCCCCTGCGGACGGACCGAATCTGGGCCTTGTCCTTCAGCACGCCCACGCGAACATCCAGATCGCCCGCGCGAACAGAGGAGATCGTCTCCCCCGCGCGAACCTCGTCGACGGCGTGGTCGAGTCCCAGCCGACGAATCCCCGTCAGAATCTTCACGGGCGGTTCGGCCGTCAACGTCTTCACGGAACCCGCCGTCGATCCGAAGCGATAGAAGGCCTGGCGCGTGAGCGGCGCACCGTTCCAGGGGGTTCCATACGACATGCGATGTGTGCCATGCAGATAGTCGACAGTACGGTTCGGATCCGTGTAGGCGCAGCAGTCGGAGGAATACACCTCCGCGAAATCATCGCCCGCGAGGAACGCGACCCAGGGACGGCCAATCGGACGATCCGACTTCCCGTTGCGCGGAAGCGGGTGGACGAGAACGCCCTTCCGGGGATCGGACACCGCGCATTTCGAAAAGGCGGAGAACGGAAATTCGACAATCCCCGCCTGGAGCTGGCTCCAGGTCTCGCCGCCGTTTGAATGGAATGACATGTGGAGCGGCACCCATTCGGGGGCGTCCGCAAAGAAAAGCCAGTCGTAGACGGCACGCGGTTCACCGACGCAGACGCCCTTTCCATGCGAGAAGACGGCCTCCGTGCGAACCTGACGGAAGATCGGCCCCGGACCGAAATCCGAAACGCACGCCGTCCTGCATGCGGCCAGGTGTCCCCCCGGCACCCCCTCGGCAAAGACGCGATCGCCCCAGCCCAGATTGTCGACCATCTTGCCGGACGCCCAGACGAGACGACTCGGCAACCCGCCCTTCTTCTTCGCGTCGAACATCAACTGGAACGCCGCATTCGAGATCACCAGATGATCGACGCGGCGCGGAAGAACGGGAGAAGCCGGCCGGCGCGTCAGCGTCACGGTCAAGGCAGCAGTCCGACTCCGTGTCCGCTGCTCGGCCGTCGGCTTCCAAATGCAGGCGCCGGCCCCCAGGACCTCCTGCGCACAGGCGGGAACGCCGTCAATGGAAACCTGCAAATCTCCGACTTCGCCGACCTCCTTTGGCACGACGACCTGCACCAGTCCCGTCTCCGGCAAATCCCAGACCTCATAGGAGGCAGATGCCCCCCTCTCCTCCAATGTAAGATCGGCAAAAGCGGCAACTCCCGCGAAAACAAAAAAGACGACTGCATATAGACGGATTTTCATGCCGCTATTCTATCAAAATGACGCCGTCTGCAAAAGCAAAACAACGCATAGGAGACTCGTGTCATCACCTATCGCCAATATCTATCCGGCGCAAGGAAAAGGATTCCCGGAACACCAGAGAGGTCGGTGCGAATCCAATCGTAGGTCCTCTGGGCACTTGGGGCGAAGTCAGTGCGATAAAGGCCACCTGTTTCGTTTTCCCCCAGGATGGATACAGAGGCAAGATCCTCAACGACATCCCGCCCGAAGATCTGCCGTCCCGCGGAATCAAACACCTTCATCGCAAAGCGATAGTAGCTGTCGCCTGCAGTGCAAAATGTTGCCCTGTCGCCTTTAGGCACGAAGAACCAGAGGGAGAATGGTTTCCCGCGGATGCCTGCCACTATGTGCTCCTTCTCGCGGACATCAATCCCCACAGGAACCGACGCCCGTTCCAGGATGAAACGAGTCCCCTCATTCGGCATCTCCACGGAGTAGAACCCTGGTTCGGGGACCTGGAAAACAATCTCCTCCGACTTGAAACCAGCCGTCGGGATCCTCCACATCCGTCCCATTTTCCCCGAAGGGAGAATCTGTCGGACAGATGTTTTCTTTGTTGTCGCCGGCCTCTTTCCCGTGACGTCGAGTTGACGGGCCACCAGTTTGACGTCTCCTGCCTTTGTCGCGGCGATGACATAGTGCCCCCCATACACCAATGCCACAGGCGAAAGATCAACCAGACCTCCGGGACGTGCGTCAATGACCTTCACCTCCTGGGGAAGCCTGACGCGGGGCGCCGGCATCTCTCCGCCATTCACCATCGGCATGTTCCGTTCCGCCCAGGCGGCATCCAGAACGACACGTTCCCGCAATCCCTCTGCCCCCCAAACCGCGACCGTGCCTCTGACATGGGAGGGGCTGGGGCCGTAACTTCTTCTTCCAAAGGAGAACCAGGGATGAGCATCCGTCTGATGAATTGTCAAATTGTCGAACGTCAAGCCGTCCGGATTTCCCTGCCGCGCATTACCGGCATCTACGAGGACATCGGTCCGTGCGTTTCGTATGGCACAGTTTCTAAACGAGACGTCGAGCGCAGATGCCGGCGTGCCCGTGATGTGGATGGCCGTCTTCTGCGGATCGACGAACCTGCAGCCGTCAAAGGAGACAAGCCCCTTCACCACACCCGATTCATTGAAATTGTCGCCACAGACCGATACGCTTGTCCGATTTCCGAACGACGTGCAGTCCACAAGCCGCAGCGACACGGGTTTTGAAAAATCGCGCAGTTGCCTCAGATAGATTTCAAAACCGTTCCCGGCGTTGTTCGTCGAAACGACGTTTCGCAACGTCACGTTCGCAATCGTCTCATTCGGCCGATCGGGTTCGAAATCGATGCCGGCTTCGGGCGGTGTACCCCGCGTATTGGAGAGCACCGTGTCCTCGATGAGAATGTTCTCGCCCGAACAAAGACTGATGCCCTGGCGATGGTTGTCGTCGCAGACGCACCTGCGGATAGTCACATTCCGCGAGTTGACCGTCTTGTTCATTCCGATGACGATTCCATCGCCCCCGGAGGAGCGAAAACTCATATTTTCAACGAGAACGTTCTCCACACCGCTCAACCGGAGCGCATAACGCCACTCGCTCTTCGCGTAGCTCTTCGAATCCTGATAGTCGCGCTTCCACATGCGGAACGTGCCGCCCGTCTCGCCCAGCCCGCGGATAACGACATTCGACACACACTCAAAGCGGAAGAGATAATCGCGGATGCCATGGAATTCCCCCCGCTTGGCAACGAGCTCAACGCCATCCTCGAAGACCAGCTCGAGATTGGAGCGCCCCACCAGCGGCCGCACGATCCATGGCCCGGACTGACGATCGAAAACCAGCTTCCGCGCACCCGAGTCAATCGCCTGCTGGATGATCTCCGTCGAATCCTCGGGATTAAATCCAAATGAAGAGAGCTTCACTCCTTCGGCACGGACCAAACAGACCCAAAGACAGCTCACTAGGAATAGTCTACTCATCGCTTCGCGGAACGCCCCGTCACGATAGTTGGGCGAGGCGAGGATCCGTTTCAGACGATCCCCCTTCGGCAGGCTTCCGAATTTGTCCTGCCGAAAAAACAGCGCGCTCCCGGCGGCAATCCCGGTCCCTGCCGCAACGGCTCCGATGAGAAATGACCGTCGTCTCATGGTCCCTCAACGGTCTTCAAGCAACAGGACAGCCGTCTGGAAAGCCTCCAGATCGAGATCCACATGATCGGCATTCTCCGCGACGACGCGGCCGGTCGTGACGTCGACCACGCGTCGCGCGGTCTGCGGGAGACGTACGGGGACAGTCCCCTTCGCTTTCGCATGGACCATCACCCACGAGCGATTGGCCGAGAGAACGACATCGGACGACGTGTAGACATGAACGCCCGCCGCCACATAGAGACGGCGCAGCACGTCCGGCGCCAGCGCCGGCACCGCGGAGAAGACGCTCGTCCACCCTTTCTGCGCGACCGACACCGCCACGGGAACATCTTTCAGTTCCCCAACGCCCGTCATCAGCGTCTCGCCGACAGCCGGCAGGAAGAGCCCGCGCTGCGCCGTGCCGGGCGTGCGATGACGTACCCCCCGCGGCCGGTCGCCGACCCCGTCGATGACGCGGTCCAGACCGCACCCCCACTCGCGTCCCGTCTGCACGTCGACGGCGGAGAGGACGCCCCGCCGCGTCTGGGACTTCATCGTCACGCCGCAGACCGCCTCCATGCGGTCACGTGACAAGCCGGTCTGCGACACGTAGCCCGGCGCATGGAAGAAGACGAGCGTACGCCCTGCGCACTTCAGACGCTCGATCTGCGCGACCTGACCGTCCGTCAGATACTGGCAATCAAGGAAGACGACGACCTTGTAGTTCCGCTGCAACACGGCGTCCAGATCTTCGGCCAGATACCAGTCAAACGGCGCCCCCGCGCGATGAAAGGCGCCAACCTGCTGAAGATAGAGCAATTCACACAGGTTGTTCGCCTCGGTGCGGCGGTAGCCCATGTAGTATTCGCTCTCGATGTTCGAGACAACGGCAACTTCGGACTGATGGGCCCGGTCGTGCGTGAGGGCAAGATCCGCCGCCTTGCGCATCCGGCCGACCGCCTGGACAAGCTCGGGATGACGGAACGTGTCGCGCTTCAGGTCCATATACCACAGTCCGACGCCATGCGTCACGGACATGCCGAACTCGCGGTAGAGGATGTTGACGGACTCGAACATGTTGGTGGCGCTGCAGCGATGGTCGGGATACTTCTTCGCCTGTTCGAGATGCGTCATGTCGTCGCCTTCATCCACGAAGAGCTTGCCGTGGAGCGCCGCCGAAGCCAGATAGCAGCGCATGGCGCCATCCTCGCCCGGCGAACGGCGGTGATAGGTGTGCGGGGCCGAAAACATGTCGAGATTGGGCGAGCGGTAGGCGGCCGCAATCGCGCGATGGTCGCACTCGACGGCCCAACGCTCGTCCTGCGTGTAGCCATAGAACGCCAGCGTCGGCAGAGTCCCCTTCGACTCGTCCTTGACGATGCCGGCGAAATGGTCCAGCATCTCCACCGTCGTCAGGTTCATGCATTCGAAGTAGTCCAGCACGCGCCGTCCCTTCGCCGGGTCGCGCCAGACGCCGTCCACGTCCAGCCGCTGCCGTTCCTCGCCCGTCGGCACGGTCGCCGTCTCGAAGGTCGCGTCCGCCTGCTTCCAGGCCGCCCGCAGACGGGCGACGTCGTTTCCGTACTTGGTGCGCAGATAGCGACGGAAGCGCGCTGTCATCGGACGCGACACGTCGGAAAAGCCGGCCTTCTCAAGTGGCGACGCGCTGATCTGCGTCAATCCGTCCCAGGCGAAGTGCTCCCCCCAGGGACCGCTCGTCAGATGGATGCCAAGCAGATGGTCGCCATAGCGGTCCATCAGATGACGAACCGCCTGCCGATAGACGGGCCCCGCCTCGCGGCGGAAGACCTCGCTCGCAAACGATTCGCGCGGAATGGAACCATACTGCAGGTTCTTGGGCGGCGGCAGCACGGAGGGATTCGAATAGCGGATCTGCTCCTCTGGATGCGCGGCGATCCACCAGTCGGGAGCCGCATAGAAGAGGCGCGGCAGAAAGGCGGCCTTCGGCGACCAGGCGAGGACCTTGTCCAGATTTCCGTCCTGGTAGGCCATTCCCGCAAAGCCCTCGGGCTTCCAATAGGGATTCGCGTAGTGCGGGAAAGACCCGAAGACGCCGAACTGGTCGATGCCGACGGACGTCATCGCCTTCGCATCCTGCTCCTCGATCTCCCACTGCCAGAAGAACATCGGCGCAACAGGCTTCCCGTCCTTGTAAAGGCCGGGGGCTCCGTTCAAAGGCGCCACGCACCACCCCTTCGGCGCCACCACGGCCGCCTGACAAGTTCCCATGCCCGCCATCCAGATGGCGAAGCACACCGTCGACCGCTTCAGCATCATTCGCCTTTCAATCACCGGAAGATGCAGATCGTCCCGCGAACGGGACCCAATGTGAGCGACTTACCGTCGGCGGACAGTTTCACGTGCCAGCCTTTCCAGCCGTTGGCCGTGCCCAGAATCGTGCCATCTTCGGCAACGAATTCGACGGATGGCACGGCGGTCAGCGGTGTCGAGACCGTCGCAAAGGTCTTCGCTTTCCCGAACGTCCGATCGTCCAGTTTGTCGGCGTCGGCAATGCGAATGCCATGGCCTTCGCGGAACACGAGCTTCGGCAAAATCACGCTCGGCGGCGCCGTGTTCGTCAGCGCGGGCCCCAGAATTTCGAGATCGCCGCCCGGGAAGCCGCCCTCCGCCCGCGTGAACTTCAGCGTGCCGCGCTCGATTCGCGTCGGGCCATTGTACGTGTTGACCGCCGTGAAGTCCGGCCAATCGGCCTCGTTCGCAATCGTCAGCTGTCCCGTGCCCTTTTTGGTCAGGCCTCCATCGTGCTCGGCCCAGCTCCACAGCGGATGGTAGACGTTCACGTTGTAGCGGTCCGTGTCGATGATGGCACCTCCGGAGCAGACGCGGATCTGCTGATTCGTCCACCGCTCCGCATAGCTCGTCGTTTTGGCGAGACCAATGAATTCCGAATAGGCGCCCTCAACCGCTTGGAGCGTACCACCATCGAAGGCGAAATAGCCGCGCCGATTCGCCTGGTTCTGGTCGATTCGGACCTGCCTGGTCCGAATCACGCCCCCCGTGGACAGCGTCACGCCCGTCACGGGGTCGCCGTTCGCGTCACGCGTCGAGACCTGCGAAATGCGAAGCCGCTGGACCGACAACATGCCGTTCCCGCCGACAAAAGTCCGCCCCGGCGTCGCCAGACCGTTCAGCCACTCGCGGCTGACCGAGGCGTCCAGATGGCCATTGGTGATGATGACTTCGCCATACCCCTCGACATTCAGATAATGGTCGTGGACCGTCTTCAGATTGCCGCCGGCGAAGATCAACCGCCCTTTGGTCCCCGCAAACGAACTCGCCCCGCCGTTCACGTAGAAGGCCTCTTTGGCGTCCTGGGCATTCCCCACGCTGTTGGACGTCACAAGCGTGGTCCCGCTGGCCAGAACGAGATTTCCGGCGACATAGAGCTTGCCCAGCGTATTCGTCTTCCCCTCGCCCGGATCAAACGCCACCGTTCCCGTCCAGTCGGGGGCGCTCATGAAAATCGAGTCCGGCTCGCCAAAGATCGTGCCCCGAATGCGTCCTGTCTTTCCGGCCGCCGCACCGACGCGGAAATCGGCATTGGTCGAAATGTAGAACTGGCGCGTCGGCGCCGTGGCAAACGTGTCGCTGAAGTGCAGCGAATTGAAGCGCGAACCCGACAACGCAAAAATGCTGTTCGTCGGCTCGGCGGGAACGGCGCCGAAACTACGGTCGTTATTGACCGCAACCGCCGCACCATGCAGCCAGAATCCGCCGTTGTAGGTCGAGTTCGTCCCATAGAAGTAGGACGTGCAATTGGCCGAATCGACGATGTGGACGCCGCCGTCTTTTGCGCATCCGCTCAGGAACGGCGCATAGTAGTACCAGTAGCCCTTGGCCTGGGGACGCAGCCAGAACCCGCCTTCCTGGATGAAGAGCTCGACATTCGGCCAGGCACCCGTTCTGCCAGTCATGTTGATCGTGGACTGCGTGTTCTCGCCCGGGTTGTTGGTCGGCACGAGATAGCCGCCATCGAAATCCATGCGGGCTTTGTAGGTCGTGCCCGAGTCCATGGAAAAATTGTGCAGAACGAACGTTCCGCCTTTTTTCAGATAGGTCCGGCCGTAATCCGTCTTCGTTGACGTTGTGAAAAGCTTGGCGATACGGAACTGCTTGGCGATAACCGTTCCGCCGTCCGCGATCGTCAGCGTCGAACGTGCGCTGCCATCCGCATTGTTGTCCTGGAATCCATGAAGGAATTCGTTCATGCCAAAGCAGTTGAACGTCGCATTCGTGACCAGCATGTCGCAACCCGAATTGGACAAGTAGGTCGACGAGACATCCAAGACGAAATTGGCGCCGCCCTGAAGCGTCAACGAACTCGAATTGGCCAGGGAGACGGCGACCTCGGTCTCTTTGGCGCCAGAAGCAGCCCCCGTGACCCGGTACTCACCGCCGTCAAGAACGAGACTTCCTCCCCTGTCGGCAAAACGGAAGAACGCATTCGTATGAGCGGAGTCGCCCTTGATGACGAGCGTGCCCGTCCCCGTCTTGGCGAAACGCGTGCTCGTAGCCTCCTGGAGAAGCCTTGAAGACACCGTGGCCGTCTTCCCCGCCGCAACGTTGAATTCGCCGTCAAGCGCCAGCGTTCCGTTCGTGAAGACATAGCCCTCGCCATTCACCGTCATTTTCTTCAAGGCGACAGTACCGTCCACCGTGATATCCGTCGTTGCAGACGCGCCAAATGTCGCCGTATCGCTCGATCCCGCCGTCCAGACCGTCTCGGCGCCCCCTGCCGACCAGTTGACTCCCGTCAACCAATCGCCGCTCGCAGGATTGGCCAGCCACGTATAGTCGGCCGCGAAGACCGACATCGCCCCCATCACGGACAAACCAAACAACTTACGCATATCAGTCTCCTCCTCTATTTCCCACGGGTTCGACAAACACCTTGAAGAATCGATGCGACGGCGCGGCATCCAACCAGTTTTCGGAAGCCAACGACGCCTTCCCCTTTGGCACGTACCTGTACCCGAGGACGTCAATATTGGCGTTCGTGTGGCTCCACTCCACGACAGGCGCTCCGTCCACCAGACGAATCGAAGCCGTCAAAGCGCTCGTCGGGTCGTTGGGATCGGTGTCGAGCACATACTCCTGCCAGGTCGGGAATCCATCGCCATCGGGATCCGCCTGCGCAATCGCCTCATAATCGGCCGCACTGTGCGTTCCCGGGAAGTGGCGGTCCAGCCAGTCAAATGGAACCGGCACGTCCGTCGTCGAGGTTTCCGTCGGACTCGGCGCCTCGTACGTGCCCGACCAGGCCAACGTGAAAGTTCCTGTCTGGGAGTCGTTCCCCACCATGCCGACAATCCGATAGGACACGTCTTTCGCGACCTCCAAGCGAACTGTCGTCGAATAGTCACTCTGCTGAATCGTCGCACCCACTGCCAGACGCGTCGCCGTCTCAAGGTCATCTCCAGAGTAGACCGCCACATAGGTTGG
>JAUNMP010000004.1 GCA_030537465.1 bacterium | reverse complement strand
TCGGGTGGCAGGGCCGGCGACAGGGTGTCCGAGGGGTTTTGCAATTACCTCTAACGGAACTGGAATGCTTTCCTGACCCAGATTTCCTAGACTTCCCGCCGAAGGAAATCAGAGAATGATGCCGAACGTATAGGGATCGCCAAGAAGGTCTTGTCAGATTATCCACATTTTATGTATAATCACCGCATGAAAACGGGAATTTGCACGATTTGGACTGTGGGCTGTTTCGCACTTTCGGCGGCGACGATGACGATCGCGCCGGGGAATGGCATGGCAACGAACGTCTCCGACCGCATTACGGGTACGCTCGACGTCGAGACGAACCCGGGGGCGTCCGGCGGCGGCATCGTCACGCTGGGACGCTTCAACGACTACACGGGCACGACGTCGAACGGTTGCGGGACGCTCGTGGCGACGGCGCTGGCGTCGGAGGGCGTACGCTCTTCGCTCGGCGCCTCCGGTCCTCTGATTCTAGGCGCGGGCACGTTCCGCTACACGGGCGCGCCTGGCGCCACGCTGGGACACTGCGTGACGAATGCCTTCACGGGTGGTGACACCAATCGCGCCGTCATCGTCGATGCCGTCTCCGACTTTGGTTTCAACGGACACTGGGTGCAGCCCACGGGCGCATTCATCAAGAAGGGGCCGGGCACGTTCACGATCCACGGCGCGCCCAACGGCGCCACGAACTTCTTCGGCGTCAGTTCCCGCACCTGCATATCGACTCTCTCCTCGTCTTCCAATCTGGAGTTCCCCGCAAATGGCGATTCTCCGTTGGTGGGCTATGCGGGCCTCACTGTGGCGGAGGGCACGCTCCGCATCGACGGGGGTGTCAACGTTTTCGGGCAGCGCTGGGGGACGCGGGTCGGTGCGAAGTTCGACTACGGCGCGGCAACGCCGACGCTGGAGCTTGCCGGTGGCACGAACATTTTCTACGGGGCTTTCTATACCGGGTCGACGGCGTCGGGAGGACGGTCCGTTCTCCGGATCACAGGTGGAGAGAATATTCTGGACGCCGACTATGTGTCTGACCGCAAGGTTCTGCGTTTTGGTGCCGCCAGCGGCTCGCTGGGATGCCTTGAGATGACGGGGGGAGCGCTGACGGTTCGCGACTCGGGTTTGAATTTCACCGTTTCAGCAGCGGCCGGCTGCAAGAGTCAGGTTCTTCTTTCGGGCGGAACGATCACCGTTAATCGCTATGTGATCCTGGGGTATGCGGCCTCGGCCAATTCGTCTGCAACGTTGACGGGCGATTTCGTCGTTTCGGACGATGGCGTCCTGGATGTCTTGGAGGGATTGGAGACCTACAACGTGAATGCGCCGATGGACTGGAACTTCACGGTCCGTGACGGCGGAACGGTCCGTACGAAGCGATTCTTCCACGGGGGCGGCTGGACAGACTATCCCAAGCCCCAGTGTACCATGCTTGTCGATGGCGGTGTGATCCACGGCACCTCGACGCAGCACATCTTCGGCGATGGCTCCGGAGGGAGCGGTATTTCGAAGGACTGCGTGTGGGTCGGCGCGAAGGGCCTCACGCTCCAGGCGAATCCAGGCGTCACGTTGACGATTTCCGTGCCGCTCGTGGCGACGAACACCGTCGACGGTCTTGCGCCTGCAGGTCTGACCTTGCGGCCGGGGCCGGGCATGACGGGTTCCGTCGCCTTCAATATCCTGACCAATACCTTCTATGCGGGACCGACGCGAGTTCAGGCGAATGCCGGATTGAGGCTCTCCACCGGCGATCTGCCCGCGGCGAGCGAGGTGATCTGCGAGGCCGGTTCCCGCCTGTATCTCTCCAACCACGCGCGGACGTTCCGGACGCTGGACGTCGGCGCGTCGTGCCAGATCTACGTGACACCCGAGGCTCCGCTCACGGTGACGGATTCGTTCGCTGCCGAGGCTGGCACGATCTATCTTAAGACGGGCGATTCCTGGTCCGACGATTTGTCCACGACTGGTATCTATACGCTGTTGACGGTCCCGGTGTCGGATGCCGACGCGCTGCGCCGCCTGGCGAAGACGTTTAGTCTGGCATCCGGCATCTCCTATCGTCGCTGGATCGAGACATCGGCGACGACGGCCACGCTGAAGGTCCAGGTCTATGGTTCCGAGGACGCACGCGTCGTCGATCTGGGCGATGGCGATGTCTACGACGTGGCGCCGTATGACTTCAATCTCTGCCGTGCCGAGGGGATGGGGCTTGCGCTCAATCTCTCCACGGGCGCAGTTCTGCGCGCACACCACCTCCAGGCCTCGAAAGTCAACGATGCGTCGGTCCGCGTCTTCTTCGACGGCGGCGCGTTCCAGCCCGTGTTTGCGGGTGAGAACAGCTATCTGCGCTCTGTCTCCGAGTGGATCGTGGGCGCGGGCGGCGCCGTGTTCGACCTTTCGGCCAGTTGCGACGATCCGGCGAATGCGACGCTCTATCTGAACCTGAAGGGCGTCTTCCGCCACGATCCGGATTTGGGCGAACGGCCTGACGGCGGCTTGCTGGCGACGCATGGCCCCGTCATGCTGGGCGGCGACTTCGTCTGCGCGTTCACGGGACCGGTCCGCGTGGCGGACGGCGGACGCCTCACGGCCGTACGTGACGGAGAGGGGACTTGCGTCGCCTCCAATTGCCGCGTCGAGGTCGCTCCCGGGGCCGCGTTCGAGAACTACAACGGTTATGTTGTGCGGACTTCCGATCTGACGCTCGGCGCGTCTGGGGCGTCTTCGCCGACCTATCTGGTCGTGCACACTGATTCGACGGGGCCCAGCTTCGCGGTGACGAATGCGCTTCAGGTCCTGTCTCCGATCCATGTGTCCGTTCGAAAGTACGACTTCCCGGCCCTCACACGGACGAATCCGTCCGAATCGTGCACGGTGCTGGTCTTCTCTTCTGCGAACAGCACGGTCGATCCCGCGCGCTTCGCGATCAACCCCGCCGACCATCCCGAGTACACGGCAACCTTCACGCTTGAAGACTATGACGACCCCGACCAGCCCGCGTGCGACACGGCGCTCGTGATGACTTGTGCGCGGAAGGCGACACCCGATCCAACCTGGACGGCTACAACGGGTGGCGGCGACTGGAATTCGCTGCCGAACTGGACGGGGACGGATCTGCCGCCTAATGCGGAGTCCGCGCGGGCCGTCTTCAATCCGGCTACGGCGGCCGACGTCTCCGTGACGATTCCGACGGATGGCGTCACGCTGCGGGCGCTGACGCTGGATGGCGCGGCCGGGACGGGATACGCGCTGACGGGCGGGTCACTGGCTCTCGCGACCTATCGGACGGCGACGCCCGTGCTGACGGCGACGTCCGGCGTACATCGCGTGGCCGTGCTCCAGGTCGCCGACAAGCTTGAGATTCGGACGGCAGAGAACACGGACACCTCAGTCTCGTCGGTCGACGTGGCGTCTTTGACGGGCGCGGGCGACGTGTCTGCAAATACGTCTGTCTCGCTGGGGGCCGGCGCGGTCAAGCTGAATACGACCGGATTCACGGGCACGCTGACGACCGGGAGCGGCAGCACGGAAGTGAACGATCTCTCCTTCGCCACGTCGGCGGATCGCCTGAAGACCGGGGCGTCGACCTTCCGCTACACGGGCGCCGATACGGAGTTCGGTGGATTCCAGCTGAACGGCGGGCGCGCAACCTATTTCGAGACGGATGCGAATCTGCTGGCGCGGGCGCCGGTTGCGACCAGGAGCGCATTGATCAAGGTCGGTACCGGCACGCTGACGCTGGGCGGTACGGGTTCGTTTGCGCCGACGGCAGGTTCCGGCAACAACGACAACGATCGGCAGATGCATGCGAATGGCGACACGCCGGCCGGAAACTACTACGGAATCACCGTCAACGAGGGAACGCTCGCGATTGGCGTGGCGGGTGATCCGTCGCAGGCGCCGACGGTGGCCCCTACGAGTTCCCGCGCCATCGCGCTCGGTACGCCGCAGATGCCGGCCAAAGCCGGTCGAGCCTGCTTGCAGCTGAACAACGGTGCGCTGTCGGGCGACAACATCACGATGAGCTTCTATCTCAACGTGTCGCCTGTCAGCGGCCCGATTACGCTTCGCTACGAGCAGAATGGCGGTGAGGCCACGATCTGGAATTACCTTCGAACCGGCTACAACCAGGGGAAGAAGAAGGCGCGCTATGAAATCGAGGTGAATGGGGGCGTACTCGATCTGGGGGCCTACGTGTCGTTGAACTATTCCGACCCCTCGGCGGCCAACGTGGTCACCAATGTCTTTACGGTGAATGGCGGCGTGGTGAACGTGGGGACGTATTTCGAGGGCAATACGGCGGCGACGAAGGCTGCGCCGACTTTCGTGACGCTCAATGGCGGTCGCTTGACCGTAGCCAACAGGTTTGACTTCACGAAGAATGCGGCGTCTCCAACAGTGCTGGATCTGAACGCGGGCGCCGTGTTCGAGGCGGGACGCGTCATGCAGACAAAGGCGGGCGGGACCTTCAACTTCAATGGCGGCATGTTCGTTCCGCTCGGGGCGGCAGACGGCACCGAACTGAAGGATTTGACGGCCGTCAATGTGTCGACGAATGGTGCCGTAATCGACACGTCGAAGGTGGCGGGCGGAATCTTCACGATCGCCCAGACGCTGAATCACGATGCACGTCTCGGGGACGAACTGGACGGCGGTCTCGTCAAGGCTGGTGCAGGGACGCTCGTGCTGGCCGCGCCGAACACGTTCACGGGGCCGACGCATGTCGAGGACGGCGTGTTGAAGCTGGCGGCAGACGGCGCCATCCCCGCGGCGGTGTCGGTGGCGTATGATGGCATGCTCGATCTGGGCGGGGCGGAACGCGCCGTTCCCGTGCTCGTGCGTGCGCCGGGTGTCGTCTGCAACGGCACGCTGGCGCTGGCACGCGGCTTTGAAGTCGCGGGCGACTGGGAGGACGAAGCGCTCTGTCCGTTCATCGACGGTAATCTGACGGTGGCGAGCACGGCGATGATCGACCTGTGTCTCGCCGAGACGGCGGAGGGACCCTCGTCCGCAACCGTTCTCCCGCTGGCCTGCGTGGCGGGCACGGCGACGGTTCCGAATACGATCAAGGCCGTCCGCGCGGGCAAGGTCAAGCGCTTCGCATTGAAGATGCAGTCGGGAATGCTCCTCGCCACGCCGATGTCCGGCAGCACGCTTCTGGTCATTCGCTAGACGTCGTCACTTTTGATATACTGACGGCATGCTTGAAAAACTTTTTCTCGGTGCCGTCGGTTTGATGGCTGTGCAGGGGCTCGCTTTCGACGTGGAGTCGTTTGCCCATCCCGCGGTGGAGCGTCATCCGGAGACCTGGTTCCATCTGATTGGCGGCAACGTCGCGAAGGCGGGACTTGACGCGGACCTCGACGCCATCAAGGCGGCGGGCATCAGCGGCATCCAGCTTTTCCACGGACAGTTCGGCGGACCCTGGCCGGGCGTGTCGCCGCAGATTCCCTGTTTGAGCGCGGACTGGGATGACCTCATCAAGTACGCGGCGAAGGGGTGCGAGAAGCGGGGGCTCGTCTTCAAGATGCAGAATTGTCCGGGATGGTCCATGAGCGGCGGCCCCTGGATCACGCCCGACCTGGCGATGCGCAATCTCACGTATTCGCGACTGGATGTCGAAGGCGGGACCCTTGTGGATGCGGCGTTGCCGGAACCGGATTGGCAGATGGAGAGCCGGCTAGCAAGGGCAGATCTCGACTACCATGATCTGTTCGTCCTGGCCTTCCCGACGCCGATGGGGGATGATGGCGGCGTCGTCGCGCCAAAGCCGGTGGCGCAGAGCGATCGGAATGGCGTCATGACGCGGACGTTCTCGTTCGAACGGCCCATGACCGTGCGGACCATCGAGCTGCCGAGCCCGAGCGCCATGAACCATCCGAACTCCTATACGCCGGACGCGCGCGTGAAGCTGGTCGCGGTTGAGGAGGACGGGGGGCGCACGACGGTTCTGGACCAGGAGGTTCCGCAGGGCGTCTGGCAGGACAAGGTGCCCATCACCTTCGCGTGCGACGCGCGGACGGCCCGCCTCTGGGAGTTCACGCTTGAGCACCGTCATCCGATGAACGTGCGCGACGTGCGCTTCAGCACGGGGGCGCGCCTGAACAACTGGGAGGGCCTCGCCGGATGGGTGCTGCGCGGGCTCGTGAAGCGTCCCGCGCCGAAGCAGGACGCAGCCGCCTACGTGAAGGCGGACCAGGTGCTCGACCTCACGGACAAGTTCAGAGACGGTCGGCTCGTCTGGAACGCGCCCGCCGGGGACTGGACGGTTCTCCGCATCGGGCATGTCAACAACGGCGCCCGGAACGGTCCCGCCCCGAAGGAGGCGACGGGTTGGGAGTGCAACAAGATGGACCGTCGGGCAATCGACCTGCATTTCGCCTCGTACATCGGCCGCCTGGCGAAGGGCCCCTGCGCGGGCGGCAGGCTGAAGGGCTTTGTGGTGGACAGCTGGGAGTGCCGCCGCCAGACCTGGACGGCGACCCTCGAGGCCGACTTCCGCGCCGCGAATGGCTACGATTTCCGGAAGAAGCTCCCTGCCGTGTTCGGCTGGGTGCTCGACGATCCCGCAACGACGGAGCGCTTCCTTCTCGACTGGCGGCGGACGCTGGGCGAACTCGTCGAGAAGAACTACTACGCGCGGATGAACGAGCTTGCGCGTTCGATGGGGATGACGGCCCAGTACGAGACCGCGTTCGGCGACGTGCTGCCGGGCGATCTGATGAGCTTCTGGAAGTGGTGCGACGTGCCGATGTGCGAGTTCTGGCATCCGCGGGACTCCGAGTTCGTGGGACAGGACGACTTCAAGCCCGTCTATCCCTGTGCGAGCGCGACGCATGTCTACGGAAAGGGACGGTGCGCGGCTGAGGCCTTCACCACGATGAACCTCAAGTGGAACGAGGATCCGAAATCCCTCAAGCGCACCGGAAACCACGCGCTTGCGCGCGGTGTGACGCATCTCGTCTTCCACACCTACACGCACAATCCTCGGATCGACGGACTGCCGCCGGGGACGAGTTTCGGACATCACATCGGTACGCCGTTCATCCGTTGCCAGACATGGTGGGGGGCGATGAAGGAGTTCACGGACTACTTCGCGCGCTGCGAGACGCTGCTTGAGGCGGGGCGCCCCTGCAGCGACGTGCTCTGGTTCCTTGGCGACGAGGTGGGGCACAAGCCGAGCGAGATATCCCCATTGCCGGACGGTTTCAAGTTCGACTACTGCAATCCCGATGTGCTGCTGAACCGCGTTTCCGTGAAGGATGGGCGTCTTGTGTTGCCCGATGGCGTTTCGTATGCCGTGCTGTGGGTGCCGGAGGGGACGTATGTGGCGCCGAAGAGCGAGGAGAAAATGCAGGCACTCGCCGCGGCGGGGGCGCGTGTCGTACGGGGCACGCCGTCCGCCGCCGTGGTGGGACTGGTGCCCGACGTCGTCATCGGCGAAAATGCTCGTGCGGGCGCAGTGGCGCCGCTTGAGCCGCCCTTTGAATGGATCCATCGGACGGAGGTCGGGAAGGACTGGTACTTTGTGAGCGCGAATGGGCCGGAGGGCTACAAGGGCGAGGTGAGCTTCCGCGCGACGGGGAACGCCCAGCTGTGGGATCCTGTGACGGGGTCCGTGAAGGCCGCATCGGTTGTGGAGACTTCTGGTGGCAGAACCACGCTGGCCTTTGACTTCGCCAGTGGCGAGTCGGCCTTCGTGGTGTTCGGGGGAGCGGTTGAGAAGGGTGGGAAGGTTGAGAGAGTTGAGAAGGATAGGAAGGTTGAGGGGTGGACGTTGGCTTTCCCGAAGGGATGGGGCGCGCCGGAGAAAATCGAATTGACCGAGCTGAAGAGCTGGACGGAGCTGCCGCTGGGGGAGGAGGGGCGGCATTTCTCGGGCACGGCCGTATACACGACCACGATTCAGGGGAAGGCCGGTTTCGCGACGTTGGATCTGGGAGAGGTCGAAACGGTGGCGGACGTGTCTGTGAACGGGAAGAAGGTCCGCACGCTCTGGGCGCCGCCCTATCGGTGCGAAATCGAACTGAAGGACGGAGCCAACGACATCCGAGTCGAGGTGACGAGCACCTGGTTTAACCGGCTGGTGTATGATGCCGGGCTTCCCGAGGCCCAGCGGAAGACCTGGACCATTGCAGGGCCGAAGAAGGATGCGCCGTTGGAGATGTCGGGATTGCTGGGACCCGTCGTGGTCAAGTGAAGAATGTTGAATGAAGAGTGAAGAATGACGGGTGACGGGTGACGGAACGGGGAAACAGAATTGTCTGCGGTCTGGGGATTCTCGGCAGCGTGGTGCTGCTGGGGGTGTTGGTCATGCATGTTGCCCGACGGGCGGGGAATGACGCCATTGATCCATCCCCGCGGGAAATGACTTCCTCAACAGATGAAGCACTGGTGGCTACGAATACGGTGTCGGAGGTCAGAAGCCCGGTCGTTGCCGGAATCACGAATGCGCCTGATGGGGTTCAGTCACGGATGGTTCTCCCGAAGCCGGTTGTCGCCGTTCCCAAACGGACGACGGTTTCTTCGGTGAGCACGAATACGCCGGCGGAACGACAGGTGAGATTGGCGAACCGGACGATTTCGCTGGAGAAGGGGCGGCGGAAGTTCCCGGCGAAATTCGCGGAACTTCAGATGCCGTCCGCCCGTGGCACGGTGACGTTCGTCGTCGTCTCGGAGTTGCCCGTTTCCAAGATCGTGCGCGATCGTGCCTCTGCCTGCGGCGCGCGGGTGCTTGGGTTCATGCCCGTCAACTCGCTGATCGTCGAGGCGAGCGCGAAGACTCTGAAGAGACTGGAAGACGACGCCTTCTTCGCGGCGGCCTACGAACTCGATCCGAAGGACAAGGTGCAGGAACATGTGCGCGATCTCGCCGCGGCGAATCCCGAGAGGGTCGATGTGACGGTGCTGCCGCTCATGGCGACGGATGTGGGGCCGCTCAAGGATTTTGTGGGGGAGAAGGGCGGAACGGTCATCCCCGAGAGCGGCGGACGCGGCGTCCTGCGGGCTCGGATTTCCGCATCGGTCGTGGACGAGCTGGCGAAGCGCGGCGACGTTCGATGGATTGAACACTACGTACCGGCCTCGCTGCAGAACAACGTCGCGGTGAAGCCTGGGTTGATGAATGTCCAGCCCGTCTGGAAGACGCATGGTCTGACGGGACGAGGGCAGTTTCTCACCTGCGCGGACAGTGGTCTTGATTCAGGCGATCCCATGACTGTGATGGATGATTTCCGGGGACGGATCGTGTCGATTCGGCAGACGTCTTCGACCACCTTGAAGAAAGATGTGTTCGGACATGGAACTCATGTCGCAGGCTCCCTGGTTGGAACTGGTGAGCGGTCCAACGGTGAAATCAGAGGAGTCGCCCATGGGGCTCGTCTCTGGGTGTGGGGGAGTGCCACGACGAGTAGAGACTTGATCTTCCCCGATTGGACGGAGCTGTTCCAGCCCGACACGAATGTCTGCCCGGCTTTCGTCCATTCGGAAAGCTGGGGCTACGAAGATAGTTCCTTCTACACAGTGCAGTGTCAGTCGGTTGATGCGTGGTTGTGGGAGCATCCCGGACATCTCGTGGTGTTCTCTGCTGGCAACAAGGGAGCCGCGGGGACGATCAGCGACCCGTCTGGGGCCAAGAACGTGCTGTCGGTGGGGGCGACGGAGAGCCTTCGCCCCGGCACCTCCTACGGGTACCATGCCGACAACGTGTCGCAGATCGCCGATTTCTCGGCACGTGGTCCCATGCGAGACGGGCGCATCAAGCCCGACATCTGTGCGCCAGGTACGATGATTCTCTCGACACGGACGCGTGAGATCCCATCCAATCTGACGGTTGGTTGGGAGTCGTATGCCGCCAACACGAACTATACCTACAACGGTGGTACCTCGATGGCCGCGCCATTGGTCGCCGGCGCCGCGGCCCTGGTGCGGGAGTGGCTGGTGGAGCGGCGGGGATTCACGAACGAGCTCCCGACGGCGGCGCTGATGAAGGCGATTCTGATGGGAGGAGCCCATGACATGTCGGCCGATATGGGTGCCGATTGTGGTGGTGCGGCTCCGAACAATCGTCAGGGGTGGGGGCGTATCGACCTTGGAGAGACGCTATATCCGTCGAATCTGACTGTGAGACTGTTTGATCGGGTGCCTTTCAGTCAGGGATCGGAAGTCGTGTTCCGCGTGACGGTGACGAACGGGGCCCCTCTGGACGTCCAGTTGGTCTGGCTGGACTATCCGTCGGATCCGTTGGCGCGACAGGCGCTGGTCAACGATCTGGACCTTGTGGTCTCCAACGAGACGACGGGGGCTGTCTGGTGGGGAAATGGCGTGAATGGAGGAGATCGGGTGAACACGGTTGAGGGCGTGCGGATCGGCGCCGCCGCGCCTGCGACCTATTCGGTCTGGATCAAGGGAGTGACGGTTCCCTATGACTCGACGGAGGGTGGTGCGGCCGCCCTTTATGTCCGCGGGGCCTTCGAGGGAATGCCCGAGATGGTCTTCGCGGAAGGTCCCGAGGCGGAGGTCTTTCCCCTGCGCTATCGTTCGCGGTTCCCGAGCCTGAAGGACTGGGGAACGACGGAGACGACGATGATCCTCTCGGGACAGGTGGTTCGGGTGTCTGTCCCCGAAGATCTCCCGGATGGGGCGGAACACCTGGAGAGTATGGAATGGGAGGACGAGTCGACGGGGCAGAAGACGTTGTTGGACGAACAGCGACTGGCGGAGGTCGTCTGTGCGGCACGTGGCGCGTCCGAGGGAGAGCTGGTGCTTGATGCCTCGGGACGGATGCCGAGGTCCTTTGAAGTGGAAATGGATGCTCCAGTGGACGTCTTGTTCCGCTATTATGGCGTCTTCGAGACGAATTCCGTGGCTGGACTTCCGGAGTGGTGGTACAGACGATACCTGGCGGGGGCGACGGAGGGGACGGAATTTGCGAAAGCAGGGGCGGATGCGGACGGAGACGGTGTCTCCAATGCGGATGAATTTGCGGCGGATACTGATCCCGTCGATCCGGAATCCGTGTTCCGGATCGTGTCGGTCAGTCCCACGAACATCGTCTGGCGGGGCGGCTGCGAGCGGACGCAGGTGGTCGAGCGGACGGAATCCATTGGGGCAAGCGCGGCCTGGACGGGGATTTTCACGAACCTGCCGCCCACGGCGCGGGAGGGGGCATTCGCCCTGCCGGCGGCAACGTCGAATTCCTTCTACCGCATTCGCGCTTTTTAATGTATAATAACGTGGTTTTGGGAGAGAAAGGATTTCAGATATGGCAGACAGTCGCAAAGTCATTGAGAAGACCTCGTGTCTTCCCCTCTGGTTGTGTTCACTTGGTGTTGCGTTTTTGGCGTTGGTGGTCTATTCACTGACGTTGGCAAATTACGTCTTCCCGGGTGAATCTGCGCATCTGTTCACGCAATGGATGGGTATGGACGCGCTGACCTCGCCGCAGAGTCCGATCTGGGGTGCCGTGGTCAAGGCGGTGGGGGGGATGACATTCCCCGCCTCCGTGGCCATGCGGATCAACCTCGTGTCGCTCGCGTGTGGTGTGCTCTCCGCGGGGCTTGTCTGCGGCCTTGTCGGGTTTTTCGTCCGGAATACGGTCTCCCAGGAGGACACCGTCAAGTTTATGGGCGGGGCCTCGCTCATCGCGGGCCTGACGGCCGGAGTCGCCTTCGTCTTCTCGACGGCGGTCTGGCAGTCGTCGACGCATCTTGAATTCCGCATGTTCGATGTTTGCTGCGCGTTGTTGCTCTTCTTCCTGTTCGTGCCGATGCTGCGCTGGTCTCGTCTGCTGCCGCTTTTTGCGGCGTTGCTGGGCATTGGCGTGGCCGCGGGACTCGTCGAGAGCGTGATTTTCATCCCGCTGGTGCCTGTGTTCCTGCTGTGCGTCGTCGTCGCCTCGGTGAAGACCGGTTGGCGGTTCTATCTGCCGGTGGGACTCTTCCTGTTCCTTGGGGCTGTCTTCTATA
The DNA here is from genome assembly GCA_030537465.1 of bacterium. Taxonomy (GTDB): domain Bacteria; phylum Verrucomicrobiota; class Kiritimatiellia; order RFP12; family UBA1067; genus RUG572. The sequence continues at coordinate 46,399 of JAUNMP010000004.1, read as the reverse complement.
TGATTTTCGCCTGCAGCGTGGCGAACTCGTATCTGCAGCTGCCCGAAGCGGCGGCTGGAAAGTTCACGGATATCGGCTCGGTCCTCGTGAAGGTGATTCAGGAGTATGCGCACGAGATGCGCCAGTGGGTTGGCCGCCCAGGGTGGCTCTTCGTCGTCATCCTCTCTGTCGTGCCGTTTGTTGCGTGCATGTTCGCGGCTCCGCGCGGACTCAACAACGAGCGCGTCTGGAGTCAGTACCTCTTCCACATCGCGATGACGGTCTGCGCGATTCTGGCGTTCGCGACGCCGCTCGCGCCCGAGAGCCTGATGCGTTCCCTTGGAGTCTCCCCCGTGGCGACGTCCGTGCTGGTCGCGGTGACGAGTGGCTATCTCGCGGCGTATTGGTATGTGCTGGCCCGGACGCCATTGCCGGCCGTTGAGTACGACAAGCTTCAGCCTGTATTCGTGATCGGCCGCCGGATGGCGCCGGCCGTGCTGGGCGTTTTCCTCGGCATCATCGCCCTGGCGGCGTTGGTGAACGCGTTCAGCTGCTCGCGCGACCGTGGCGCCTATGCGGATACCTGTGCCAATGAGGTCATCGACCGCATGGGTGCCCGTACCTGGATGGTGACGGACGGCATGCTCGATGACCATCTCCGCATTGTCGCGGCAACGCGTGGCAAGGAGCTGAACCTCGTCTGCCTCCAGCGCGACATGGATGATGCTTACCTGAAGGAGCTCTCCGCGCTCGTGAAGGAGAAGAAGCTTTCCGCGGGACATGCAAACCTCGCGCTCTCCATCGAGCTGGGCGTGCTGCCGTTCCTGCAGGACTGGTTTATGGGCGACCAGAAGATCACCCAGGAGGCCGCGATCTTCGGCGTGCCGGACTTCTGGTACATGGCCGAGCGCCAGCCCGTGCCTGAGTGCCTGTTCTTCGGTGGCGCGCAGAACGTGAAGAAGGACGTGGATGGCGACAAGGCCATGGCTGACTTCAAGGCGTTCTGGGCGAAGATGGAGCCTGTACTTCACGCCGAGAAGCGGAAGGGCTCGCGCGAGATCGCCAACGCGAAGGATCCCGTCGACGCGCTGCGTCTGCAGCTGCGCCGCCATGTTGGCTTCATCGCGAACAACCTCGGCGTGGTGATGCAGGACCTCGGTAAGGACAAGGAGGCGTGGGAGCTCTACGAACTCGTCCTCAAGACCATTGACTGCGACAACATCTGCGCGCTTTTCAACGAATTCGAGATGGCACGTGCTGGGATTCCCGCGGCGGTTGCGCACAAGACCGAGATCGAGCGCCAGCTGAAGGCCATAGTCGACGACTCGAAGCGCCGCTACCTGCTCTGGTCGCTTTCTTGCTACTACGGCTACATCCGCTCGCCGGAGATCTTCGCCCGCATGGGCTACGCGTGGGCGCGTTCCGGCCAGACGGGAAATGCCATCGCACAGGTTCAGCGTGCGATCGACTTCGTTCCCGCCGATCGTCAGGCCGGTCTCCTGAACATGATGGCCGCCATCTATGCGAGCGGAAACCAGTCGCAGAAGTCGCGCGAGGTCTACAACAAGGTGCTCGAGTCCGACGCCTCCAATCATGACGCGCTGATGGGCCTGACACGTCTTGCACTGCAGAAGGGCGCGCTGGATGAGGCCAAAGAGCATCTTACCAAGGCGGTGAAGGCTGCGAAGAGCCAGGAGAGCTCCGGTTTCGACTGGGCGCTACTTCACTTGATGAACAACGATCTCAGCGCGGCACGACTCTCACTCCAGAAGGTGACGGACCTCCAACCCAAATCGCTGCAGGCCTGGTCGCTTCTCGCGGGCGTTCTGCTCCAGCAGTTCGACTCGGCCAAGGACGAAGCGCAGCGCAAGAAGATCCTGGAGGAACTCGACGGCGTCATCCTGCCGAAGATGGAGTCCATCGCCGATTCGCCGCGCGACTACTTTGTGCAGATGACGCGCGCGCTTGTGCTCATGCGCAAGGGTAAGCCTTTCCAGAAGCAGGCGCGTGATGCCCTTGTCGCGGCCAGCGCCACGCGTCCGGACGTCACGGTCGTGGGGGACATGATCCTCAACCTCGACATCTCGATGGACGACGGCGAGAGCGCCGAGAAGCATGCTCGCCAGGTTTTGCGCCAGGACCGCAGCAACAAGCTCGCGAACTACGTGATGGGCTCGCTCCGCCTGAAGGAGGGCGACTACATGACGGCCGAGACCTTCCTGCGACTCTCAGTCAACCAGGAACGTCCGTTGGCCGCCGCCCAGAATGACCTCGCGGAGGTGCTTCGTCGTCTCCAGCGTTCCGACGAGGCCGAGAAGTTCGCGCGCGACGCCGTCAAGACCGCGCCGGAACTCTATGTCGCCTGGGAGACGCTCGGTTCCGCGCTGCTCGACCAGGGCAAGGAACTCGATTCCGCCGAGGAATACGTGAAGAAGGCCATTCAGCTCTCCAAGGAGAAGAACAAGATCGAGGACATCCGCATGCAGATCACGCTTGCCCGCGTGCAGATCGCCAAGGGGGACCTCGGCCGCGCCCGCGGCACGCTGCGCACGATCCGCAGTCACCAGAGCGAGCTCTCCAAATACGACCTCGGCGAAGTCGAGAAGCTGCAGAAGGCGACGACGAAGGGAAAGTAACCCATGCACGTGCGGGCGGCAGGTCTCCTTGCGCTGGCGACGCTGGCGCTCGGCGCGTGGGGTGACGAGGCGGAGACCGTCCGACGCGGCGGTGAGAGCCTTGTCTCGAACTGGCACGTCGGCCCCTTCTTCGAATACCGTCGTACGGAGCCAGGGGACGCAACGTTCTGGGCCGTACGCCCATTTTATTCTCAGGTTGAGTCGACTGCGGCGCGGACCGCCGCCAACGACATTGTCTGGCCGCTCGTCTCCTATCGCAGTCATGCGGACGCCTCGTGGTGGAGTGCGTTTCTGCTTTTCTATGGGGACGCCCGCGCGACGGATCCCTCCTGGACCTTCGACATCTTCCCGTTCTGGTTCAGTGGCACCACGCGAAAGGGCGAGGACTACTGGGCCTTCTTCCCGTTCTATGGCAATCATCCGCATTTTCTCCTGATGGACGACTTCTCCTGCGTCCTCTGGCCAATCTGGCACACCTACGAGGTGAAGGGCGTGCGGAGCCATGCGGTTTTCTGGCCGTTTGTGACCTGGCGGGACGATCCTCGCCCCGGAGTGGGCGTCTGGCCGTTCTATGGTTACGCCCGGCAGCGGGAAAGTGAACACCACTATGCGCTTTGGCCTCTGGTGACGTGGGCATCCTACGACGAGGATCGCGATACGTCTGGTGCTGGCCATTCGTGGTGGTTCCTGCCGTTTTACGGCGAAGTGCGTCGCGCGCGTGAATCGCAGACAATGGTCATCCCGCCATTCTTCTCCTACACGGAGACGGATGCGGCCAGACGTTGGCGTCTACCGTGGCCGTTCATCGATTTTGAGTCGACGCCCACGCGTGATCGCATCTCGATTTGGCCGATCTGGGAGCAGATCCGTGGCTATTCGTTTGCAGATCGCCCGAAGGAACGCCCCGAGGAACGAACCTGGCGAATCGGCTGGAAGCTGATGGAGAACACCGAACTCACGACGGCTCGCACGTTTGAGAAACGATTCAACTTCTTCCCGTTCTTCACCTGGGAACGCCGCTGGAGGGCCCCTGGTTCAAAGTTCAAAGTTCAACGTTCAAAGTCGCAGGTCCCGGGGGGTGATGAGAGGGGTGAATTGCAGTCCTCTTACCTACGGGTCTGGCCGTTCTGGAGCAGCGAGACGGAAGGTGGCCGTGCGCGGAGCCGCACGTTGGAGCTGATTCCGATTCGACACTCGGAGGGAATCGAGCGGAACTGGGCGCCATTCTGGTCTCTGTGGGAGAAGGACGAGCGCCCAGATGGTCGGACCCGTTATTCGCTTCTGTGGAATTTTATTGCCTGGCAGTCATGAAGAACTTCCTGAAAAGGCAGAAATTCAGCTTTGCGATCGTCACGAGCGTGGTGGCGGCCTGTCTCTGGCCGCAGGCGTTCGACACCTGGTGTGGCGTGAAGCTGCTGAAGCTCATCTCGCCCGCAATCGGACTGATCATGTTTGGCATGGGTACGACGCTGGCGCTGGACGATTTCCTTCGCGTGGCGAAGATGCCGGTCGCCGTGCTGACGGGCGTGGTTCTGCAGTTCCTGGTGATGCCCTTCGTTGGATGGGGGTTGGCCACGGCGTTTGGCTTTGATGGCGAGATCGGCGCTGGTATTGTGCTGGTGGGGTCCGTGGCAGGCGGGACGGCCTCCAACGTGGTTTCGTATCTCGCGAAGGCGAATGTCGCGCTTTCGGTGACGATGACCTGCATCTCCACGCTGCTCTCTCCGTTTCTCACGCCGGTGATGATGAAGCTGCTCGCGGGCAAGATGGTCGAGGTGGATGCGACGGCGATGATGATCGGCATCCTCCAGATTGTGTTGATTCCGGTTCTGGCGGGGACGCTTGTACATTGGCTGTTCCACAAGTCGTTCGAACGTCACAAGGCCGTCTGCGACGGCGTCCTGAGCTTCATCTCGTCCGCAGGAATCTGCTTTACACTGCTCGTTCTCACCGCACAGAGCCAGACGAAGTTCCGTGAGGCGGGGTTGGTGATCTTCGCCGTGGCTGTGATGCACAACTCCATCGGCTATCTTTCGGGCTATTGGATCACGCGGCTGCTGGGGCGCTTCTTCAAGTTCGACGAGCGCGATGCCCGGACGGTGGCAATCGAGGTTGGTATGCAGAACGGCGGCATGGCGGGGGCCCTGGCGAACGACGTGCTCCATTCGGCAACGGCGGCACTTCCCGCGAACGTGTTTTCCATCTGGATGAATTTTTCGGGGTCGATTCTCGCGAGCTTCTGGAGCAGACGGTCTCCCCAAACGACATCCAGCGAATAACGACCCCCATCTTTACTACGGTGATTCAGAAAGGATACCATCGATGACGACATTCCCCTCTTTCCGCACGACGGTCACCACTCTGCTGACAGGTTTTGCCTTTCCCCTGTTCGCTGCGCCCGCGACGTCCGCCGAAACAGACCTGGCAGCGAAGCTTCCGTCTGTCTATGCGCGCTGCTTCGAGCAGTATCGCGGACTTCTCAAGCAGATGGAGGCGCAGAAGCCCGAGATGCAGCCCAAGCGCTGGCAGGACGGCAAGCTTGTCGTCATCCCGCCGCGGGACTGGTGCAGCGGATTCTTCCCGGGCTCGCTGTGGTATCTCTACGAGAAGACCGGCGAGGCATTCTGGAAGGACGCCGCCACGCAGTACACGGACCGTCTCCTCGAGCCGCTCCGCCACGATGCGAGCAACCACGACGTCGGTTTCCGCACCTACTGCTCCGCCGGCAATGCGCTGCGCCTCACAAAGGACCCGAAGTACGCCGCGTTCCTGCACGACACGGCCGCCGCGCTCCGCACGCGCTACGACGACGAGATGGGGCTCATCTGCAGCTGGAACAATCCCAAGAACCTGAAGGGGAATGGCTTCTTCGTGCCGCAGTACATCGTGATCATCGACAACATGATGAACCTCGAGCTCCTCGAGTGGGACGCCAAGAACGGTGGCGATCCGAAGAGCGATCTCATCAGCCGCAGCCAGGCGGATCTCACGGATCTGCATCATTTTCGTCCCGACGGCAGCGCCTACCATGTGCTCGACTACAACCGCGTGACGAAGAAGGTGCACGGAATCTTCGCCGGGCAGGGTGCCTGCACGGAAGGAACCTGGAGCCGTGGACACAGCTGGGCCGTCTACGGATTCACGATGATGTACCGCGAGACGAAGAACCTAAAGTATCTCGTACGCGCAATGAAGTGCGCCGACTACTGGATGAACGAACCGAATCTTCCGGCAGATGGTGTCGCCTACTGGGACTTCAAGGCGCCCCGGATCCCGAACGAGGAACGTGACGCCTCCGCGGCCGCGGTCACCGCGAGCGCTCTGCTCGAGCTCTGCCAGTTCGCCCCCACCGACAAGGCCGCGGCCTATCGTGCCTTCGGCGTGAAGATCCTTTCGTCCCTCGCCTCCGACGCGTACCTCGCGAAGACGGGTGAGAATGGTAACTTCCTCCTGATGCACTGCGTAGGCAACAAGCCAGGCTGGTATGGCAATCCAAAGTCCGGTGAGGTCGACGTGCCGCTCAACTACGCCGATTATTACTTTCTCGAGGCGTTGGGTCGCTTTGAGCGGTTGATCAAGTAAGTTGGATTTTGAAGATTCAGTGTTGAAAGGTTGGTGCGAGATGAAGAATCTTTTGATTTTGGCGACGCTGGCGGCCACATTGGGATCATTCGCCATCACGGCCGAGCGTGTGAACGAGATCGCAGGCTGGCTTCCGGAAAAGCCAAAGGCAGATGGCGCGCGGATCACAGACCGTGCAAGCTGGGATAGGTTGGCGGCGTCTGCGAATGGGAAGGGCGAGATCAAGGCCGCCGAGGCTCTGCTCGGCGCCCCCATCCCGGACGCGCCGGACGCCGAATATCTGGAGTTTACGCAGAACGGCAACCGCACCCATTATCAGAAAAGCCTTGGACAGCGCATGGGGGCCTTTCGGCATCTTTATGTGGCCGAGTGCCTTGAGAACAAGGGACGTTTCATCCCGAAGATCGTCGAGTATGTGGACGCCTTCTGCGCGATGAAGAGTTGGACCCTGCCTGCCCATGACGACGCCCTCACTTGCTTCAATGGGCAGCCACACATCGATCTCATGGCTGGACATATTTCGCTGATGCTTGCATTCTGCTACGATTGGCTGGAGGACCGTCTGCCAGCCGCAGCACGCGCGAAGATCAGGTCCGAACTCGAGCGCCGCACGTTCAAGCCGCATCTTGATCATGCGCGGGGCATTCGGAAGATCCGCGGGCACTGGTGGTTCCACGGTGGCAACAACTGGAACAGCGTCTGCAATTCCTGCGTGGTCCGCACGGCGCTCGCCGTGATTGAGGACCGTCGTCTGCGCGCCGAGTTCGTCGCGTTCGCCGAGGAGACCGTGCCGTACGCGCTGAAGGGCTACAACAACGACGGTTACTGCTCCGAGGGCATGGGCTACTGGAACTACGGCTACGGCAACCATCTCGAAATGGGGCTCTCCGTGCGTGCCGCGACAGGCGGTAAGGTGGACTTCTTCGCCGATCCGAAGTGCAAGGACGTGATGAAGTATGCCTACGGTTTCCAGGTGCAGGCGGGACGGTCTCCGCACTTTGCGGATGGCGGTGGCAACGCGGTGCCCACGTATCTGGCACTCGGCCGGCAGATCTGGCCGGACCTCGTGAACACGGAGGCGTTGAAGGCCGCACCGTTCCGCGGCGATCCCGCAACCTTCTCTCTGCGCGCGTTCGGTCAGGAGCCCGCGCCGGTCGAGCCGACGCTCGATGTCCTTCCCGCGCGGTCCTGGTTCCCCGACGCCCAGGTGATGATCTCCCGCGTCCACCACCCCGAGCGCACGATGACGTTCGGCGTCGCCTTCAAGGGCGGACACAACGCCGAGCTCCACAACCACAACGACGTGGGCACCTACTACATCATGCTCGACGGCACCGAGATGGGCGGCGATCCGGGTGGCGAGGTCTACACGCGCCGCACGTTCTCGAAGGACCGCTACGTGTCGAAGGTTCTGAACTCCTACGGGCATCCCGTGCCTGTCGTGGGTGGGAAGCTCCAAAGCGTTGGACGCAAGGCTGCTGCGCAGGTGATTCGCTCCGAGTTCTCCGACGCGAAGGACACGCTCGAGATCGAGTATGCGGCGGCGTATCCGGTTCCCGCGCTCAAGTCGCTGCGCCGGACGCTGACCTTCGACCGCGAGAAGGACGAGATCACCGTCACGGACAAGATTGCCTGCTCCGAACCGACGACCTTCGAAGTTCCCGTCATCACCTACCGCACATGGAAGAAAAACGCCGATGCGACGGTCTTCACCTTCGACAAGAGCGCCAAGACCTATCGGAAGATGAAAATGGAGGTGAAGTCTTCGGCACCGGTGAAATTTGCGGAGCAGAAGATCGAGAATCCATCCCGCCCCGACGTGCAGCGCCTTGCGTTCACCTTCGCGGATCCCGTGACGGAGGCAACGTTCACGACGACCTATTCCTCGCGTTGAGTCTTGAGGTTTGAGCGTTGGACGGATGCGGGGCGCAAGCCCCGCATTTCATTTTCTGAAGTGGGCGCGGCGGTATTGGGCCGGGGTCTGCTTCCGAAGACGCTTGAACGTGCGGATGAAGTGGCTCTGGTCATAGAAGCCGCATTCGAAGGCGATGTCGAAGATCTTCATGTCCGTCGTCGTGAGCAGTTTCCGTGCGCGGTTGATGCGGATGGTGGCGATGTAGTCGCCGGGCGTCATCTCCATGACCTGGGCGAAGACGCGGCGGAACGTGGTGGTGCTCATGCCCGAGATGCGGGCGAGATCCGCAAGCGAGAGCCGTTCGCGGAAGTGCGCGTCGATGTGGGAGACGGCCTTCTGGATGGCGCCATACCAGTCCGGCTTGGCGTGCTGCTGGTCGACGACGCGGTAGAACACCGCCGTGCCGATCACCGCGCCGGCGGCATCTCGAAGGGGAAACACGTTCGCAACGCGGAAATCGGTTGAGCGGTCCGCTCCATGCGCGGTGACACGGTTGAGGATGGGTGTTCCCAATTCGCGCGCTTCGCGGTAGAGCGACAGATAGGCTTCGGCGAGGACGGCGGGAAAGAGGTCCGCGACCTTCTCGCCGACAACCTCCATCTCGTCCTTGAAATTGCAGACCTCGCAGTTCGCACGATTGAACGCGACAATGCGCTCGTCGGCGTCCACGATGTTGAAGAGCACGCCCGGCACCGCATCCGCCATCTGGCGGATGATCTCCGCGTTTTGTCCTGCTCTCTGCAGGAAGTTTGACTGGAACGTTCTCTTTTCCTTTAGCGTCATGGTCTTCTTGTCATCTGCCACTTATTGTATCATATTTACTCGTGTGGTCAGATTGTACACTTTTTAGGCGTTCTGGTGCAATGATGAACCAGTGGATATTTGCGATAATTACCTTGATTTAAATTTTTGTGGATTTTGAATGGAGGTAGACGGATGAAGTGGAAGACACGGATCAGGGCCTGCGTGCTCGTGGGACTTCTGGTTCCCTGGGCAGCCGGGGCGGCGGAGTCGAACGCCGTCTCGCTGGATCTGCAGGCCGGCGTGCCGCGGTATCTGGATTCCGGTACGCTGACCTTTCCGCTCGACTGGGCGGACGGTCTCGCGCCGGCGGGCGCGACCGCGGCGGCGCTGCGCGTGAAGGGCCGGCACTACGACGTCACGGCGACGGCGACGAAGCCGGCGACGACGATTTCCTGCACGCTCTTCGACGCGCCGCCCGAACCGTTCCGCATGGACACGTTGACGGCGACGCTGACGTTCGCCTCGCCCGACGGCAAGCTGACGACGTCCTATTCGACGACCTACGAGCTGCGCCCCGGCACGTTCGCGCGCGGCCGCGTGCTCACGTGCCCGACGAACGCGACCCCGTGGCGCATCTACCGGGCGCCCGCGGACGTCCCGTTCGACACGACGTGGTGGCCCGGCCTGCAGGGCGCGAACCTCACCTGGATGTCGAGCTCGAACCTTGTCACGGGCGCGAACACGCAGAAGACCGGCCTCGCGCCGCTGAACGGCGAGGGCGGGCCGCGCGGCGCAGTGCCGCTAGAGGCGTCCAGCGTCCCCTCCGGCAAGTACTACTTCAAGATCTACTCGGGCAGCAGCCTGATTTCCGACGCCTGGCTCGACGGCGTCCTGGGCCTGCTGCTCATCGTGCGCTAGGGAAGGACCGCATCTCATGAAGAAGAACCTGTTTCTGATCGCCGTCGCCGCGCTGACGTCCGCCGTCCTGGCAGAGGCGGGCGGCTGGGAATTCACTGAAGTCACGGTCGTGCAACGCTGGCCGTGGAGCCGCAAGGTGGATATCGACTTCCGCGCACGGCAGACGGACGGACAGGCCTCGCGCCGACGTGCCGCGCGCGTGGCGGTGAAGCTCGGGGACCGCACGCTCGCCGCCGACCAGCTCCAGGGCGCGTCCATCCTCGGTGAAGGCCGCCACCGCGTCGTCTGGACGCCGCCGGAGGATGGTTCGTTCCCGACGGAGATCAAGAACGCCACGTTCATGGTGTCCCTCGTGGACGACGTGCCCGATGTCGGCTATATGACGGTCGACCTCGCGTCCGGCGCGATCGACTACAAGCCGCTCGCGTTCTCGAACGAGGTCAACGTCGCGACCTACAAGACGACGCACATGGCGTTCCGCTACATCCCGTCGACGCAGTCCGGCGAATGGCGCGTGCAGAAGGGGAAGACGACGTTCCGGATCGGGTCCGACGGCAAGCGGACGGACCTCGGCATCACCGATGGCGACCGCGGTCGCGAGGGCGTGGCGAACATCGCGCTCACGAAGGCGTTCTTCCTGGGCGTCTTCCCGATGACGCGCAGGCAGTACGCGCTGCTGGGTGGGTCCGTCGGCACGCAGGACGCGGTGCCCGTGCGCAACGTGTCCTACGACGCGCTGCGCGGCAGGGACGGCACGAACGACCTCGGCCTCTGCTGCTTCCCCGCCACGCCCAACATCGGCCTGGACACGCCGATCGGCCGTCTGCGCCTGCGCACGGGGCGGAACTTCGACTTCCCGACCGAGGCGCAGTGGGAGTACGCCGCACGCGCGGGCAGCGAGGAGGAGTACTTCGCGGCGGCCGCCACGTCCGACGCGGCCGTGGCGCTGCTGAACGAGTACGGCGCGTACAACGCAGGCGCGGCCGTCGGCACGAAGAAGCCCAACGCCTGGGGGCTCTACGACCTGGTGGGCTGTTGCCACCAGTGGACGACGACCAGCCCGGTGCTGGGCGCGAACGGCGGCCCCGCGAAGCACGCGGACGGCGTGGACCCGCTCGGACCGGTGCCGCAGATGGGCGCGGGTCCGTTCCGCGTCTGCAGGGGTTCCCACAGCGGCCCGGGCGGCGCGAAGGCGCGCGTCGGTCGCCTCGCCTACCGCATGCTCCAGCGCTCGAACTGCGAGAACGGAACGCTGAACGGGGCGACCTACAACGCGGAGCCGTCCAACACGGGCTGCCGCCTGGCGCTGACCCTGGATGTGAAATAAGGAGGACGCGGAGATGAGGAAGTTTCTTGGATTCGGCTGCGCCCTGGCCTTCGCGGCGACGGCGCTCGCGGACGCGGCGGGCTACGTGGTGAGCGACGTCGTCGCGGTCTCGCGCCAGCCCTGGGACGATTCGGTCGACATCTCGTTCACGGTGACGCCGCCCCCGGGCGCGACGGCGAAGGCCGTGCGGCTCGACATCGCGGCGTCGAACGGCCAGGACGACGTCTATATTTCCGACGCATCGGTCTCGACGCGGCTGGCGCGTCCGAGCGGACGGCAGACCATTTCGTGGCGCGCGTCCACCGACCATGCGGGCGCCGTCTACGGTCAGCTCAAGTTCCGCGTCTCCGTCACGGAGGAGGTCTCGGGTACGCCGCCGTACATGCTGCTGCGGATGAAGGACGGCGCGGTGACGTACGCGGACCATTCGGTCACGAACGCTCTGAAGAAGACCATGTTCTTCCGGGACTACATGGCGTTCCGCTACGTGCCGCCGACGACATCCGACGAATGGAAGGCGCTCTCCGGCGGCAGCGAATACGTCCGCCTCGGCACCCCGGGCACGACGAACGTGTCCGACCCGCACGACGCGGGCTGGAACTACATGCTCGATTCGGACATCCTGAAGGAGTCCGCGCGCAACGTGAAGCTGACGAAGGGCTTCTACCTTGCCGTCTACCCGATGACGTGGGGCCAGCTCGAGCAGATGGGGCGGCCGCGGTCCAGCGTTGCCTGGGGCGAGACGCTGGGCCAGAACTTCTCGGCCGTGGCCACGGGTATCTCATACGAACGGGCTCGCGGCACCGACACCGTGAACGGATACAACTTCCCGAAGTCGACGGCCGTCGATCCGGAGTCAATCGTCGGCATCCTGCGCGCCCGCTCGGGCCTATCCTTCGACCTTCCGACCGACGTGCAGTGGGAGTACGCGGCGCGCGCGGGCAGCACGAACGCCTACCTCTTCACGCAGACGGACGTCGCGCCCGGCAACTGGGGGAACTTCCAGGAATTCCAGCCGCACATGAGGCCCCCGAACGCGTGGGGCCTCTACGCGATGGTCGGCTGCTGCCACCAGTGGACGACGACGCTCGGCCGCACGTCGGACAACTCGGGCCTCAACGCGGCCGGCAACCACAATTTCTGGCTGCCGGAGGAAGGCGCGGTCGATCCGACCGGACCCGCCGCGACCTACGACCACGGCTACCGCATCACGCGCGGTTCGCACTACCGCGCCGGCGGCTCGACCAAGGGCCGGGACGGCAAGGACTACGACATCCGCCTGCGCGTCTACCGCACTGGCTACAAGTATCCGCTGAAGGCCGACAAGCCCGCCGAGGAGTCCCTCTGCGGCGTGCGCCTCTGCCTAACCCTGGACTGAAGACCATGAAGCATCCTTCTTTTTGTCGTACGCTTGTTGCCACGTGTCTGCTCGCGGGAGCCCTGTCGTCGGCGTCCGCCATCGACCACGCGGCCTTCCGCGCGGAGCTGCGCGCGTTCTATCCCGATCGCTTCCAGAGCGATCCTGTGAAGGATCCGCGTTCGGCGGCAAGCTACCAGGCCATCGAAAAAGAGCTCACGGCCTTTTGCAGGGAACATCCCGGCTACGACGCGCTCGATGTGCGGCGCGAGAGCTATCTCGCGATGCGCCGCCACTTCGTGCCATTCCTTTTCAAGGAGAGTCCGTTCTACTTCGAGGCGGGCGTGAACGGCGGCTGGGGCGGAAAGCGTCCGGCGCGTATCGTCAACAGGCTCTGCGGCAAGTTCTATGACGAGAAGGGGCTGGTCCCGAAGTCCGCCTTCGAGCGTCAGCGGGCGCGTCAGCGCGAGTGTCTGGCGCTCTGCTGCGGACCTTTCTGCGACGACATGCACCACGTGCCGCCGTTCCGCAAGATTCTCTCCGTCGGCTTCAAGGGCGTGCGCGACGAGGTCGCCGCCGCGTTGAAGACGTGCCCGGCCGACGATCCGAAGGGCCGCAAGGAACTTGAAACGGCGCTCGTCGGTCTCGACACCATCCATGATCTCCAGCTCAAGTTCGCCACGGAGGCCCAGCGGCTTCTCTCTCAATCCGACAATCTGACAATCGAGCAATCCAACAATCTGCGCCGTATCGCAGAGGCGGCGCGGCGCTGTCCGTGGGAACCGCCGAAGACCTTCTACGAGGGCCTGAACACGCTCTGGTTCGTGCGCGAGATTCTCGGTTACGTCGATGGCGTGAACTGCTTCTCGCTCGGTCGTCCCGACGCCTATCTGATCGACTTCTACAACAAGGAGATCGCCGCGGGTACGCTCACGAAGGACGCGGCGCGGGAACTCGTCACGAAGTTCCTCCTGACGGCCGAGTGCCATTACGACAGCTCGACGAAGGTGGATTCGTACAACGACCACGAGATGGAGATCCCGATGTCCCTCGGCGGATGCGACACGAAGGGCGTGCCGCTCTACAACGAGCTGACGGCGATGTTCCTCGACGCGCATCTCGAGGCGGACTGCGTCTACCCGAAACTCCACTGCCGCATTTCGTCGAATGCGCCGCAGGCCTATCTCGAGAAGCTCGGCACGATGCTGATGAAGGGACACGCCGTCTTCACGCTTCTGAACGACGACCGCTATCTGAAGCAGTACACGCGCGACGGTTTCTCGTTCGAGGATGCGACGAGCTACATCGGTACGGGTTGCTGGAACGGGTACGTCGATTCCGTCCAGGACGTCGACGGCGCGAATTATCTCTCGATGATCAAGCTGCTCGAACTCACGCTTAATCCAGACCCCAAGAAGCTGAAGGCCTGTGAACTTGAGCTCGATCCACTCGACAACGCGCAGTCCTTCGAGGAGTTGCGCGCGATCTACTGGCACAACTTCGAGCGGTATCTGAAGGGCGTTACGGACGACTATTCGAAGTACGGCGTCTCCAGTGCGCAGGTCTTCCCGCATCCGGTCTATTCGATGTGTCTGCGCGGCTGCATTGAATCTCGGCGCGACACGAACGAGGGTGGTTCGCTGTCCCATCCGCGCATCATGACGCTCGGCTTCATCGGCAACGTGACGGATTCGCTGATGGCGATCAAGAGCGTGTGCTTCGACCGCAAGCTTGCGACCGTGAAGGAATTCCTCGACGTCGTCCGCGCGAACTGGAAGGGGCCGCGCGGCGAGGAGCTGCGCCGGGCCGCGCTCGCCTCGCCCTACTGGGGGGACGGCACGCCCGAGCCGATCGAACTCATGGGCTGGTTCATGAAGCAGGCGAACAAGGCGACGGAGGGCAAGGACAACGGATTCGGCGACACCTACCGTTATGCCGTCTACACCTATCGCGAGTTCATGTATTGGGGAAAGAACACACGGGCGACGCCCGATGGGCGGCGTGACGGAGATCAGCTTGCGCAGGGATTCAGTCCGAGCGAATCCCGTTGCGAAGAGGGCGTGACGACCGTCATGAATTCCATCGGCAAGCTGCCACACGACAAGCTCTACGCCTCGAACGTGAATCTGACCTTCGACGCCTCTGCGATGAACGCACAGCTCCTTGCGGCGATTCTCCGCGTCTTCTGCGAGAAGGGGTCGCACATGATCCAGCCGAACTGCAACTCCGCGGAGTTGCTGCTGGAGGCGCAGAAGCACCCCGAGCTGCATCGTAATCTCATCGTGCGGGTCTGCGGTTTCTCGGCGCGTTTCACGTCGCTTTCGAAGCGTTGGCAGGATGAAGTCATCGCCCGTCATCGGTTGAAGTAGCTTTTAGCTTGGAGCTTCGAGCTTTTAGGATTGGAGATATGAAAAGGCTTTTTGTTGTGTGCTTTCTGTCTGCCTGCGCACAGGCGGATCTTCTGGATGAACTTTCAACCGCCGATCAGGCTGCCGACGCCGTCGTTTCCGCAATCGCCACGCCGGCCGAATTGACGGCGAAGCAGGCGGCCTGGCGAACGGCCTGGATCGAGGGACTGGGTGGTCTCCCCGAGCGCACGCCGCTCAACGCCCGCGTGGTGGGGCAGGTCCAAGGTGACGGCTTCCGCCTTGAGAACATCCTCTTCGAGTCGCAGCCCGGCGTCTTCGTCACGGCCCATCTGGCGCTTCCCTCTGACCCGAAGTTCAAGGCGCCCTATCCAGGTGTCCTGATGCCTCTGGGACACAGCGATACCGGCATTTTGAATCCGCGTTACGCGGCGCATCTCGTGATGACGGCGAAGGCGGGCTTCGCGGCGTTTGCCTGGGATCCGATCTCCCAGGGGGAGCGTCGACAGTCGGCGGCGCAATACGACTACACGGACAACTGCTCGACCGAGCATACGCGTCTCGGCGCACGCGGTTGGCTCGTGGGCTGGAACTTTGCCCGTTTCCGCATCTGGGATGGCATCCGTGCCATTGACTACCTTGAGACTCGTACCGATGTCGACTGCTCGAAGCTGGGTGTGATGGGAACGTCCGGCGGCGGTACGATGAGCGCCTATCTGCAGGCGCTTGATCCGCGCATCAAGGTCGCATTCCCCAACTGCTACATCTCGTCGCTGCGCGAAGTCTTCCGCGAACGCGGCTGCCACGATGCCGAACAGTTCTTCTTCAACCAGTTGAACGTCGGCGTGAACCATGCGGCGATGCTCGCGCTCGGACAGCCACGCGTGGCGCTCGCGACCGGCAGCCGATGGAAGGACTACTTCCCGCAGAAGGGCGCCGAGGAAACCTTCGCGGTCTTCTCCTCGCTCTGTTCCCACCTCGGCTTCGGTTCCTCTCTTTCTCCCTCTCAACATTCTCAACCCTCTCGCTACTGGCACTTCCACTGCGACGGCCCCCACGGCCTTCCGCCCCCGACCCGGGCGGCGCAGACGGATTGGATGAGCTATTGCATTCAGGGTGGACCCCAGCCCCATGCGCTCGCCGACTATCAGGCGCTGGGCGGCGTGGGGAACGACGATCCCGTCAACAAGGCCCCGCTGCCGTTCCGCGCCGAGGCGACATACGTGACGCCGTCGCACCAGGTGCGCGATCTTCCTGGATTCAAAAGCGTGTACACGCTCCTCGCCGAACGGGCGGAGGCGTTGGCGAAGGCTCGTCAGAAGATTGCTCCCCAGAAACTTCAGGAGATCGTGCGTCGTCGTGCCGGCATCCGTCCCCTTGAGGCCTTGATCAAACATTCAAACATTCAAACATTCAAACATTTTGACCACCCCCGTTTCAACTGGTGGTACCTGAAAGGCGCCTACGGCTGCGCGCGTGAAAACGAGGCGGCCCTCCTGGCAACCCTGGGGTGCAGTGTCGTGGGCCGTGATGCCGAAAACCTCATTTTGAAGGCTCTTTCTGAGATCCGTCAGAAAGTCCAAAAGGCTGGAGCCTCTCTCAACCTCTCAACCCTCTCAACGTTCTCAACGCCGCTGAAAGCGGCTGGCTGGGACTGCATCGCCGCGGCCCATGCCTATGCGGCGGAGCCGCAGCTCTTCAGCGGAATTGAACTGGTCGACCCTCCGCCGAGCTGGACGGAGATGGTGACGAATCCCGATCCGCGGAACGACTCCTATGCGATTGGCGTGTGGGGCGCCTTGGAGGACTACGACTGGGTGGATCTCGTGCCGAAGGCGGCATTGAAGCGTCCGGCGGTGAAGGCCTCGTCTGCGGCCGCGACGTTGCCGAACCAGGGTGTTGAATTGCTGATTGACGGCCAGATCAACCCGGCCTGCGCCTTCAAGTGGACGAAGAAACCGATCGAGGTCGTCTTCGACTTCGCGGAGCCGCGCGAAATCGGCGGCGTGCGTTTGATGGCGGGGCGCAGCTACACGAACCGCGGCGTGAAGAAGGCGAGTTTCTATGTGAAGGGGGAGAAGGGTGAGAAGGTTGAGAGGGTAGAGAAGGGTGAGAAGGGGGGATGGGTGCCGTTGGCGGAGCATGTCGATTTCCGTCCGTCCCACACCTACAAGGAGAACTATGCGACATGGAATCCTCGCCGGGGTCGCACGGTGAAGATGGTCATCGAAGATTCCTACGACCAGGCTGGACACTACTACTGTTTCTACACCTGGGAGGCGCAGAAGCACATTCAGAAGCTTTTCGAGACGCCGCCCTATCGGGTTCGCGCGGAGGGACCCTGCACGGTACAGATTGCCGAAATGTCGTTCTTCGGCCGTGAGCTGCCGCAGGATCTGCCGCTGCCGAATGCGGATGGCTCGATCGCCTACCCCGAGACGCGCCTTGTGCGCGATTGGCTCTACCAGAGCTGTGCGGTGAGCAATATCTCGCATTGCGCCAATGTTGAGCCGGATACGACGAAGCCCGATCCCCTGGGCGAGGACATCTCGAGTGTTCAATGGAAAATGGAAGATGGAAAATGGAGAAAGGAGCGAGCGGAGAAGCGCAGGGCGTTTCTCGCGAAGTTCCGCGCGAAGTGCGATGCGTTCATCTACGTGAAGCATCTCGTGATGGGCAATTCCATCATGCACGCGACCGACGACATGACCGATGCCTCGTTTCAGGAGTGGAAGAGCGTGCCCGACTACCGCGGCGGCTCGCAGCTGATCCGCGCGACGATCAACGCTGACGGCACGGTCTCGCAGGAGGTGCTCCTCGACGAGCCGCAGGGCATCATCCGCGACCCCGCGCTCTCCTTCGACGCCAGGACGCTCCTCTTTTCGAAGCGCACCTCTCTGGAGGGGGACGACTACCACATCTGGAAGATGGATCTGGAGACGAAGAAGATCACCCAGCTCACGTTCAATGGCCTCGTTCGTCGCGAGGACATCGGCGGAACGCAGGAGAAGGACTTCACGCTCATCTGCAGCGACATCGAACCCTGCTGGCTCCCGGACGGCACGATTCTCTTCCAGTCGACGCGCTGCTGCCATTCCGTCGACTGCTGGCCGCTGCCGGTGTCCAACCTCTATCGCTGCGAGGCGGATGGTTCGCACGTGCGGCGGATCGGCTTCGACCAGGTTCAGACGTTCTATCCGCAGCTGATGGACGACGGTCGCGTCTCCTTCACGAAGTGGGAGTACAACGACCGCTCCGCCTCCGGGCTTCAGCAGCTCTATGCGATGAATTCGGACGGTACGAAGATGACGGGGCTCTTCGCGAACAACTCGGAGTTCCCGTTTTCGCTGATGCACACACGCGGCATTCCCGGGACACGTGATATCATGATGATCTCCTGCGGACACCATGTCGCACAGAAGGGGCGTCTCGCCCGGTCGCGTCTCGCGGACGGCGACGACTACACGAACTCGACCTACGACCCTGCCGCCTCCGTGTGGGGGATGAACACGAATGCCGTGAAGATGACCTTTCCCGGCAATCGCGTAATGACGATTCCCTGGAGCAACTGGGACAATCCGTGCGGTCCCGCCGTCACGAACATGCCGGGCATGTACTATCTCGCGGGTGCGGCGATGAACGCGGCGCCGGGCGTGCAGCCTACGCGCATGCCGCATGACTACCAGTACAACGCCTTTGACATGCACACGCAGTTTGGTCCGCAATGGGCCTATCCCTATCCGCTGGGCGACGGCGATCTGCTCGTCTCCTTCATGCCGGAGGGGTGCAGCTTCTATCGGGGTCCCTATTCCTCGCGCTTCGGCGTCTACGCGATGACCGAGCAGGGGGAGCGCGAACTGCTGGCGTTCGACTGGGGCAACCACTGCCTGCAGCCGATCGCGCTCAAGCCGCGTCGGGCGCCGGCGCGTCCGATGGCGAAGATCGACTATCGCGAGGGGTTTGGCACGTACTACGTGCAGAACGTCTACGAGGGTGCGGCGTCCAAGGGCATTCCGAAGGGCGCGGTGAAGAAGCTGCGCGTGATCGGTCTCGAGTACCGTCCCGTGCATATTGGCTGGAACTGGCAGTATGGCTGGCATTCGACGCAGGGCAAGATCGGCACGCCGATCTCCGTGGGCAATGGCGCCTATGACGTGAAGCATGTGCTGGGTGAGGCGGACGTCGAGGCGGATGGCAGCTGCAGCGTGAAGGTGCCGGCGCGCACGCCCGTCTACTTCCAGCTCGTCGACAAGGACGGCTGTGCGATCCAGACGATGCGCAGCTGGTCGACGCTGATGCCAGGTGAGGTGAATGGCTGCATTGGCTGCCATGAGCACCCGCATCAGGCGGCGGTGGACAATACGGCGGCGCTGGCGTTGCGCCGTCCGCCGCAGAGCCTGAAGCCGTGGTTGCCGAATGGTCCGCGTCATCCGTTCGTCGAGACGCTCGAGAAGGAAGGTCCGCTCGCTTCGCTCGATGCGTGGATGGGCTTGAACCGTCCCAAGAAGGTCGATGCGTCGTTCTTCGGCGACGGCTTCGGCTTTGAAAAGGACGTCCAGCCGATTCTCAACCGCAGCTGTGTCCGCTGCCATGGCGAGTCGCACCGTCTCGATCTGCGCGACGTGCCGGGCAAAATCCCGCCAAGCGACGACCAGAGCCACCGCGCGTACACGGCAGCGTACCTCGCGCTCAGCGAGAAGGGCAAGTGCACGGAGAACGTGAACTTCGCGCACGGACTCAGCTTTGCGCCGTTCAAACCGCCGTATTCGTTCGGCGCGCTGCGGTCGAAGTGGTACCAGATGCTGAAGGACGGCCATCCGGGCAAGGACGGGAAGAGGCGCGTGGCGCTGACGGACAACGAAATCCGGACGTTTGCGCTGTGGATCGATCTGGCGATTCCGTTCTCCAGCTCCTATGTCGAGGCGAACAAGTGGTGCGACTGGCACCAGCAGCGCTTCCTCTACACCAACAACAAGCGGAGTGCGTTCCATTGGCTGGAGTTGAACGACATTCGCAAGGAATACGGGATGGAACCCGTCCCGTTGACGGGCTTCAAGCCAGGCGTGGAGATGCCGCGCCGTCAGAAGTACTGGAGCGAATGACGGCGCCGATTCCGCTACAATCTGCCGCGGATATTTGGTAGAATATCCGCGTTTAATGTTAGAAGTTCAACACATATCATTTTCTTGGGGTCAGGCGCCGCTTCTTGAGGATATCTCGTTCTCCGTCGCCCCCGGGGAGACTGCGGTCCTGGCAGGCGCGAATGGCGCGGGGAAGACGACTCTGATGAAGGTTCTTGCGGGGTTGTGTTCGCCGTCTACGGGAACTGTGCGCATGGATGGTGTGGACGCATTCGGGCAGTCTCTCCGCTTTCGTCGGATGCTAGGGTATCTGCCTGAGTCCGCTTCCGCGGACCCGGATATGTGCGTGAAGAAGTATTTGCGCTATCGGGCCAATCTTCGAGGTGAAATGTCAAAGAAGATTCGGCACCGCGTGTCCGAGGCCATGGAACTCTGCGGACTTGAACCCTATGCCGAAAAATGCATTGGTACGTTGTCGTTCGGGTTGCGCAAGCGGGTTGCGCTCGCGGATGCCATCCTGCTGCGTCCTCGCCTGTTGATACTGGATGATCTGCTGGCGGGGCTGGACCCCGCGACGCGTATGTCGTTTGGGCGCATTGTCGGGGCGGTCTCCACGTTCGCCGCGGTGGTCGTGAGCGGACATGAACTTGACGAGCTCGCGCAGTGGGCAAACAAGTTCTATGTGCTGCGAGATGGCCGTATCCTGGGGGCAAAGACGCCTGCCGGCGTGCGGATGGTTCTCGGCCTGGTGGTTCCCCCGTCTGACCAGGGAGGTGCGGCATGACGCGGACGATCAGGGTAATCTTCGCCCGTACGTTTGGGCGACTTTGGTCGTCGCCTATGACTGCGTTCAGCGTGGCTGGCTTCTTGGCGTTGGCTGGGGCTTTTTTCACGCGCGCGCTCGCGCACGGAGATGGTGGAACGACGCCGGTCGAGGCGCTTTGGGCCGCGGCCGCGGTTCCATTCCTGCCGGTGCTGGCGGCGCTGTTGACGATGCGACTCATCGCAGATGAGCGTGCGAGTGGACGATTGGAACTTCTCCTCACGGCGCCGGTGCTTGAGCGGGAGGTTGTGCTGGGAAAGTACCTGGGTGCCTTGTTGATGTGCTGTGTGACGCTCTGCCTGTACCTGGCGATCCCCATCATCCTTCTGCCAATCTGTGCGCAGGCCTTCTGGGGGGCGTTGTCGACGCTGTCCTTCATTCCGGCCTTTCTGGCGCTGCTTCTGCAATGTGCGCTGTGGTGTGCGGTGGGGCTACTGGCGAGCTCCTGTTTCCGCCATGCCGCGATTGCGGCTTTCGCATCCTTGATTCTGATGTTGGCGCTGCCGCATGCGGCCTTTGAGATGGCCACCGCCTGGTCGCCGATTCTGCGAATGAAGTTCGCGTCCATGCCGTTCGAGGCCCATATCGTCGATCTGTCCACGGGACTTGTCCGGTTCTCGACGTTGGTGTTCTATCTCGCGCTGACGTGCTTTGCGCTCTTCTCCGCGTCGAAGGCCGTCTCCGCGGCGAGGCTCAGGGGACGTGCCGCACGCGGCCTGCGTTTCTCCACGATCCTCGTGACACTGCTCGGTTTTGTCTTCGTCGGCCTCGTTGCCATGCTAGCGCTGCGTGTCGACTTTGTCTTTGAGTTGCCGTTTCGGTCGGATGTCGAGACAACGTCGGCCAGGACACGCCAGATCCTCGCCGAAACGCATGGTAGCGTGCATGTGACCTGTTTCCTGCCACGTCGTGCACCGGAGTTCCGGATGGTCGATCGGCTTCTGCGGGGACTGGAGATGACCGCGCGTTCGGTTGCCGGCGCGGACCTCGCGATTGAGTACGTTGATCCCCGATGGGAGCTCGGCCGGGCGGTGGCACTTGTCCGGGAGGGCGCGGAGGAGGGGACGCTTGTCTTTCGCCGCGGCAATCGTCGAGTCATGGTGCCGGTGTCGGATCTCTTCTTCGGGATGACGAACAACGTTGTCGCCGTGGGGGAATCCAGCATCTTCACGGGGGAGGCCGCGTGCGCATCGGCTCTGCAGCAGCTGTCCTTGCCAGCGCTCAGGGAGACGGTCTACTGGACGACGGGCCATGGCGAGATGTCCTACACGTCCTACGACCCCGTCAACGGTATGAGCGACATTGCGCGTGAACTGCGGCGTGATGGCTATCGGCTGGGGCTGCTTGACCTCACGGCCTCGCCCGCAGTCCCCGATGATTGCGCGGCGCTGGTGGTGGCGGGAGCGCGCGAACCGTTCTCGAAGGTCGAGGTTGCGCGCCTTGAGGGCTGGTTGAGGGCAGGTGGCCGTTTGCTTGTGCTGGCTGCGTCGGGACCCAATGCGGGAGTTGGAGCGCTTCTTGCCGATTTGGGAGTGAAGGTCCTTCCTTATCAGGTTGTCTCGCCGCGGACGCTCTCGGGGGCGGACGTGGTGGTACGCGACTTCGCGGAGCATGCGGTGACGCGTCCTCTCATTGGCGGCACGGCGGTCTTCGGAGGGGCGGTGCCGCTCGCGGCCACGCCAGCGGCCCAGGTGGAGGGGGCGGTCTACACCGAGCTTGCGCGGACCGATTCTGCGGCGTGGGGGGAATCCGAACCGTCTGTGCGTCCCTGGACGCGAGACGCGACCTCGGAACCGGGTGGACCGTTGGCCTTGGCCGTGGCGGTCGAGCGCGGCGGCGATGCCAAGGAGATCGCACTGCGTCCGATGAGGCTTGTGGTCGTGGGAGATGCCTCGTTCGTGTCGAATGGCGCGCTTGCTCTGCGCGGAAACGCGAATAGGGACGTGTTCCTCAATTCTCTGGCTTGGCTTTCGGGTCTTGACGCCCTGACGGCATCCCGTGCGCCGGGCAACGTCGTTACGACCGGTATGGACAGCTCGGGGTGGCTCCGCTTCGGACTGCTCGCGGCATCAGGCCCGTCCTTCCTGGCTCTGCTCGTTGGATGTCTCGTCTTTGTCTACAGGAGGTGGAGATCGTGAGCAACAATCGCTTCATAGTCTTCTTCCTCTCTGGAATACTGTTGACATCGGCCGTCCTTACCTTTCTCTCCTGGCGGACGCGGGCAGTTGCAAGCGAGGCGACGCGCAACACACTCTGCACGCTGGCGCCGGAGGCCGTTGAGGGTATTGAGATTTCCCGTAATGGCACGAACATCGTCAAGTTGACAAGAAATGACATTGGAGCCTGGGGCATTGTCAATCCCTATTTCGCTCCTGCCGATGCGGCTCCCGTGGCTCGTCTCGTGGACGCTCTGACGTTGTTGCCTCTGGGGGATATGCGCACAGAGTCCGAGTTGGCCAGCCTGGGCGAAGATTTCGCTGACTTTGGACTGGCAGGTACGGTGCGTGCCTCTGTGAAGCTCATCGCGAAGGGCGGCGAGTCGCAGGTGTTCTTCGGCGCGTTGTCGGCATCGGGCAAGGATGTCTACGCGCGAGCGGATGGTTTGGTCAACGTATTCACGGTCGGCGTGGAGGCTCTGGAGGCAATTCCCGTGGATGCGGACGGCTTCCGCGTACGCACATTGATCTCCTCCGCCAGCGAGCAGATCTCCAGTCTTGATCTTCACAAACCCGAGGCCCCGTTTATCCGTCTCGTGCGCAGTGCATCTGGATGGCGGTTGTCGTCTCCTGTGGAGGCGCCCGCAGACGAAACGGTCGTGTCGGCACTGGTGGATGGCCTTGTCGGCGCGCGCATCGTCGGTTTTGTCATGCCGTCTGCCGCCCATGCCACGCGTGTGGGGGAACGAACAGTTCTGTCGCAGTCCGCGCTTGCACCCTATGGCCTGGCCGCGGAGGCGGGGCTTTCCATAAGCGTGAAGTCGGATTCTGGCACGTCCGAACAGATTGTCTTCGGCTCCTCGGCGGGGACAAACCTCGTCTACGCATTGGTGCAGAACGGTACGGCGGTTGTCACGATGCCGGCGGCCGTTGCGGATCTGTTCCGGACGAGAGAGGCGGCCTTGCGTGATTCTCGCGTCTTCCCCTTTGGCGCGGACGAGCAGGTGAAGTCGGTTTCGATCACCGCAGGGCAGCTGGTCTACGTGCTTGCACGGGGCGCGAATGGGGATTGGAGGTTGGCGGCACCCGTGGCGGCGCCGGCGGACCCCGCGGCCGCCGCGGCCCTGGTGGACGCGGTTCTGCGTATTCGGCGGAACGATGTGCTGCAGGGTGCTCCGCTGGACGGAGAGGATGCGGTCCGTGTCTCCGTGGCGACGTCGTCGGGGGGGCATCCCGATGTCTCGGTTGCGAAGGCCGTGTTCAAGGAGTGCGGCTCGTTCGCGGATCTTCGTTCAAAGACCCTTCTGGAACTGGATGTTCAGTCCATTCGCCGGTTGTCGCTCAAGCCTCTGGAAGGGACTGGGGTTTCGGTCGTGCTCAATCCCGAGCGAAACCAGTGGAACCTCGCCGAGGGGTCCGCGCCGGCAACGGTCCGCGTCGACGCCGTCAAGACCTTGCTCGCCGCCCTCACCCGCGTGGAGGCAAAGAGCGTGGAGACGATGGCGGCCACGCCGGAGGATCTGCGACGCTGCGGACTTGACGCGCCGACGCTGGTCATTGCCGTTGATTTCGAAGGGCAGGACGCGGTCCGGCGCAATCTTATGTTGGGGAGCGTTGCGTCCGGTGGCGGACGGTACGCGACGGTGGGCGGCGCGGACGCGGTGTTCGTGCTCGACCGTTCGACGATTTCGGCCCTGATGGTTTCAATTACGGAGTGATGAAAATATGAAGACTGTGCTCGTTACCGGTGGCAGCGGATTTCTCGGCATCAATCTTATTCGGCATCTGCGCACGAAGGGCGTGGAGGAGATCCGCGTGCTCGACATCGCGGACTTCGACTATCCCGAGGCGAAGGAGCCCTGGCTCAAGTTCACCAAGGGCGATGTGCGCGACCCCGCGGCGGTGAACGCCTGCGTCGAGGGATGCGACGCCGTGGTGAACACCGCCGCGGCCCTGCCGCTCTATTCTCCGGAGGACATCCGTACGACGGAGGTCGACGGTGCGCGCAACGTGATCACGGCGTGCCGCCGCAGTGGTGTGTCGCGGATGATCCAGATCTCCTCCACCGCCGTCTACGGCGTGCCGAAACGTCATCCGATCTACGAGACCGACGAGCTCATCGGCGTCGGCCCCTATGGCCACGCGAAGATCGAGGCCGAGAAGATCTGCCGAGACGCGCGGGAAAGCGGTTTCTGCGTGCCGGTGATCCGTCCGAAGAGCTTCATCGGTCCCGAGCGACTCGGCGTCTTCGCCCTGTTCTATGACTGGGCCTACACCGGGCATGGCTTCCCGATGATCGGAAGCGGCAACAACCGCTACCAGCTGATGGACGTCGCGGACCTCTGCGAGGCCATCTGGCTTTCTATGACCCTCGACGAAAAGGTGGTCAACACCGAATTCAATATCGGTGCGAAGGAGTTCACGACGATGAAGGAGGACTATCAGGCGGTGCTGGACCGTGCCGGCCACGGCAAAAAGATCCATGGCATGCCCGTTGCGCCGATTGTCTTCATTCTGCGCATCCTTGAGAAGCTCCACCTCTCGCCTCTCTATCCCTGGGTGTACGAGACCGCTTCCACGGACAGTTTTGTTTCGATTGAGCGCGCCGAGAAGACACTGGGATTCGCGCCGAAGTACTCCAACAAGGATGCGCTCGTGCGGAACTACGACTGGTATGTCGCGCATCTCTCCGAATTCGCGGGCAAGACGGGTGTCTCCCACCGTGTTCCGTGGAAGCAGGGTCTGCTCGCGTGCGCGAAGTGGTTCTTCTGAAAATGCAGGTTGAGAATTATAGTTCTCTAAAATATAAAAGGACTTACAACATATGAACAAAAGAAAAGAAAAACATAGAATGAGACAGTCGCCCCGGGAGACTGGGACGATGACGGGCGAGTTGCACATGGCTCGCAATGGTGCTGGCTTCCTCGTGGATCCGGAGACGGACGAGGCGACGTGGGTCGAGCGCGAGGACCTCGGCACGGCTCTGGTCGGTGATACGGTGACGATCAAGCTGAAGGTTCAGGGTTCCAGGTTCCAAGTTCCAGGTTTCAGGTTCAAGGGGACGAGATGGTGGAAAGAGCGGATCCGAGGGGCGTGTCATCCGCATTGACGCGCGCGCGCCGCGGTCGATTGTCGGGACCATCGTTTCTCTGGGACGCTTTACGCGTGTGCAGCCGCTCTCGCCGACCTATCGCCAGGAGTTTCTCGTGCCCGACGCGCATGGCGCGAAGCTCAATGACCGCGTGGTGATGAAATTCGTTCGTTGGGAGAACCCGCGTCTCGCCCCGGAGGGCGAGGTCACGGACGTGATCGGTCCGGCTGACGATCCGTCCCTCGACACGCTTTCGGTGATGAAGCAGTACGAGCTCCCCGAGGAATTCCCACCAAAGGTGATTGCCGAGGCCGAACGTGTGGGTGTGATACCCGAGACTCCGGCAAAGACCGCTCGCGGTGCGAAGAGTCCATTGGACGGACGCCTGGATCTGCGCCGGAAATTCATCTTCACCTGCGATCCCGAGACGGCGCGCGACTACGACGACGCGCTCTCGCTGGAGATGGACAAGTCGGGCAACCGCGTACTGGGCGTCCACATCGCGGACGTCTCGCACTTCGTGACGCCCGGCAGCGCGCTCGACCGCGAGGCGTACAAACGCTCGACCTCGGTCTATCTCGTGGACAAGGTCGTGCCGATGCTGCCGGAGCAGCTGTCGAACGGTGTTTGTTCGCTCGTTCCGAACGAGGACCGCTACGCGTTCTCCGCTTTCCTGACCTTCGATGCAAAGGGAAATTGCATCGCCCGGTCCTTCGCCAAGAGCGTCATCCGCTCCAAGGCGCGCTTCACCTACGAGCAGGTGATGACGGAGCTGAAGGGCGAGAAGATCCGGGGACTCAAGCCCGTGGAGCGCAGGACGATTCTCGCCATCCATGAACTTGCGCAGCAGCTGCGAAAGAATCGTTTTGCGGATGGAGCCCTCGACATGGAGGTGCCCGAGGCCGAGATCAAGATCGACGAGAAGGGTATGATGACTGGCATCGAGGTGCGTCCGTACGACGAGTCGCACCAGATGATCGAGGAATGCATGGTCGCGGCGAATGAGGCGGTCGCGAAGGAGCTCTGGACGCGCGGCGTGAAGATCCTCGCGCGTCTGCATGAATCCCCCGACCCCGACAAGCTCGAGGAACTGCGCGGCAACCTCGCGAAGCTTGGAATCTCCTGCGGAGATCTCTCCTATCAAAAGAACCTTGCGAAGTTCCTGAAGAAGATCAAGGGCTCGCCGCTCGAGGGCGTGCTTTCGGTGATGGTGCTGCGCTCCATGAAGCGGGCCCTCTACTCGGCGAAGGAGATTGGCCACTTTGGTCTCGCGAAGAAGTTCTATGCGCACTTCACAAGTCCGATTCGCCGCTATCCAGATCTCGTGCTGCATCGTCAGCTCGCGTCGTGGATCGCCGGCAAGGGTGGACGACTCGATCTCGGATGGCTCAATGCGGCGGCGCTTCACTGCTCCGAACGCGAGCAGGTTGCAGACGACGCGGAGAGATCGCTCGACGAAATCAAGAAATACCGCTATCTCCAGCAGATCCTCGAGGAGCGGAAGGGCACGAGCTTCGAAGCCGTCATCTCCAAGTGCACGCGGTACGGAGTATTCGTGGATCTTCCCGACCTTGCGGTTGGTGGCATGGTCCATGTGTCGAATTTGTCGGACGCCTATCTACGCTGGAATGATTTCGATGAGACGCTTGAAGGCGGCGGCAAGACATGGAGCGTCGGACAGCGCCTGAGAGTCTGCGTGGAGAAGGTCGACTTCGACCGACGACTTGTGGACTTCGTGCCGGCGTCGTCGCGCGGGGGGGCTTTGTTGAAGCGTGGTGGATTCAGGACCGTAAAACAGGAGGGACGCAATGAGAAGAAGAATGCTGTTGGTCGCGCTCGCGGCCATGGTCGCGGCTCTCGCCGCTGACGAGAATGCCTATGACATCGGGAAGGATCTTGGGGAGGAGTCCTTCTGGAAGTCAGACCCCGTGCTGTTCGTGAAGCGGCATGAGAAGCAGGGATTCCAGTTCACGTCCGGCAGCCGCGAGGGGGCCGACACGCGCCTGGACGGCGCGGTGGTCTTCCATGGCACGCCCGTTTATGAGACGAAGGTCTCTTTTGGCGAGGCGGGCGGGATTTCGCGCGTGGAGCTGATGCTCTTCGCGACCGCGGGCACGGAACGCGAGGAGATCATCAGCACAGGGGACGGACACAAGCTGCGGCGTCGTGTCCGGACGGATAAGACGATCTCCCGGGATGAATTTGTCCAGATGATGAAGGACGTGCGTGACAAGCTGACCCCGAGTGGCGCAAAGAGCCCCGAGATGGAGACAGATCGCGTCGCAAAGCCCAATGTTGTCCAGAAGTCCCAGACGTGGCCGAAGACGGCGATCCCGACCGTTGCAAAGCTGACGTGGAACTACACTCAGAAGGGCAATCGTAAGGACACGTTCGAGCCGGGGTTCGTACGTCTGGCCGTGGACGGGCCAGATCGGCTTGCCGCCGGTGGGAAGCGGGCGGGGATCGGGCTCGCGAACGCTGCGAAGGGTGCGAAGAAGATTGTCGACAACGTTATCCATGACCCGCGTGGGGATGTGTTCATCGACAATGTCCCGATGGTTGATCAGGGCCAGAAGGGCTATTGTGCCGTTGCGACGTCCGAGCGCGTGCTGCGCTACTATGGCGTCGACGTCGACGAACACGAAATCGCGCAGGCCGCAGGCTCGTCCGCGGAGACGGGGACCTCCACGCGGGGCATGAAGGACTCTGTGCAGGCGATTGGCAAGAAGTACAAGCTCGGAACGGTCGTCACCTATGGTGACTTCGAGAAACCCACCAACGAACGCATCGAGGGCCTCGTGAAGGAGGTCGCGAACTACAACAAGGCGGCGAAGAAACTGAAGAAGAAGGAAATCGCCGAGAGCGTCTACGTGCGTCATCAGGGCAATATGACCATCTTCAGTCCCGCCGCGGTCGACGAGGCTATGGATGCCGAGGTCCTTCGCGACATGAAGGTGAACGGGGCCCAGCGGTCGAAGTTCACCCGCTTCCTGAAGGATGTGCATGATCAGGTGAACAAGGGAATTCCGCTCTTCTGGGGAGTGACGCTCGGGACGTACCCCGAGCCAGACATTCCCCAGGCGAGGGGTGGCCACATGCGCCTCATCATCGGCTACAACGACAAGAAGAAGGAAGTGATCTACACGGATAGCTGGGGCGCGGGCCACGAGCTTAAGCGGATGCCCGCGGAATGGGCGTGGACGATTTCCCACTGCCTCATGTACATGAAACCACTTCGCTAGGGAGAAAACAGATGGAACTCGCATTGCTCATCAACCAGTTCAACATCAAGGGACGTCTCGTCACGCTCGTGCCGTTTGGAAACGGCAACATCAACGACACCTTCCTCGCCGTCTTCCGCAACACGTTCACCGAGACGCAGGTGATCCTCCAGCGCGTGAATCGCTCCGTGTTCACGCAGCCCGAGGCGATTATGCGGAACATGCACAACATCACCCTCCACTGCCACGAGAAGCTCGAGGCGGACGCGAAGACCGACCGCGACGACCGCGTCTGGCAGATGCCGCGCATCATCCGGACAAAGGATGGGGCCGACTTCGTGACGGACGAGAATGGCGACGTGTGGCGCGTCATCACGCGCATCCTCTCCGCGCACGCGTTTGACACGGCCCAGAGCCCCGAGCACGCCCTCGAGTGCGGTGCGGCGCTCGGGCATTTCCACTACCTTGTCTCAGACATGGACCCTGACAGCATCCAGGATCCGCTGCCTGGTTTCCATGTCACGAGTGGCTATCTCGCCCAGTATGACGAGACGCTCATGTGCGCGACCGCCCGGGAGATCCTTGGCGCATCGATGGAGGCGAAGCGGCTCGCCAAGTACATCGAGGAGCGTCGCGAATTCGCCGTCTCCCTCGAGAAGGCCGAAGCCTCTGGCGAACTGTGCAAGCGCATGTTCCACGGGGACCCAAAGGTGAACAACATCATGATCGACGACTTCACCGGCAAGGGCACGGCGATGATCGACCTTGACACCGTCTCGCCGGGTCTCATGCACGTCGATGTCGGCGACGCAGTCCGCTCCATCTGTAATCCCGCGGGCGAGGAGGAACTCAATCTCGGGAAAGTCACCTTCGACGAGAACCTGTTCCTGGCATTCATGAAAGGCTATCTGAAGGAGGCCGGCTCGTTCATGACTGATGCAGAACGTGCCTATCTCTACGATGCGATCCGATTGTTGCCGTTTGAGCTGGGGTTGCGTTTCTTCCAGGACTACCTCGCGGGCGACAAGTACTTCAAGGTTCGCCAGCCTGGGCAGAACCTCAACCGCGCCCGCGTGCAGTTCCGCCTCTGCGAGGCGATCGAGGCCCGCGAGCGGTCCATCCGCGAGATTCTCGCGAAGCTGTGAGGCGTGCGTGGCATTTATGGTATACTGACGACGAGAGGCACACTGATATGAATAGACTGCTGATGACGTTCGCTGCTGTGGGCGGCGTGTTCGCCGCAGGGGCGATTGAACTGGCCGCGTGGCGCGGCGAGACGGTGAGCGCGTGGCTGCCGGCAGGTGAGTCCGTGGGGGCGGCGCCCGCGGGATTCGTCGTGAAGACGGGCGTGGCGCGCGACGTGAAATATGCCCCGAAGCCGAAGGCGACGGAACGTCTGATTGCCAAGGATCGCGTGGAATGGAACTCGAAGGCGGAGGGGCCGAAGGTCGTCCAGGTTCAGGTCCCCGCGGATGCCAAGCCGGGTTGTTATGCGATCGGCGACGTGAAGGTGCGTGTGGTGGACCAGGTGCTGCCGCCGGCCAGGGATTGGAAGTACTACCTCGATCTTTGGCAGCATCCGTGGGCCGTGTCGCGCACGGCGGGCGTGAAGCCGTTTTCGAAGGAGCACTACGCGGCGATGGAGCCGATCTGGAAGCTGCTCGCCTCGGCAGGGCAGAAGACGCTGACGGTGTCCCTCGTCGATCTCCCCTGGAACCACCAGTGCCAGGATGGCTATGAGGCGATGGTGAAGTACACGCGCCGCGCAGACGGCACCACCATGGTCGACTTCTCGCAGTTCGACGCGTACGTCGAGTTCGGCAGGACGTGCGGACTGGGTCCGCACATTTCCTGCTACACGATGTGCCCGTGGGGCTACAAGGTGAGCTGGTATGGCGAGGATGGCAAGATGCAGAAGGCCGAGGCGAAGCCCGGTACGCCGTTCTTCAAGGAGTACTGGGGCCCGTTCCTCAAGGCCTTCGCGGCGCACCTGAAGGAGAAGGGCTGGTTCCAGGATACGCTGATCTCGCTTGACGAGCGCAGCCCGGAGGACCTCCGCAACACGGTCGAGTTCATGCAGGTGGTTGCACCCGGCATGAAGATCGCGATGGCGGGTAACCGCAGGCCGAGCGAGTTCAAGGGCATTGTGATCGACAGCTATTCGCAGTCGCTCGGCCACGTGACCCCGGGTTTCCTCGCGGAAGTTCCGCAGCGCCAGAAGGAGGGCAAGGTCACGACGTACTACATCTGCTGTGGACCGGCGAAACCGAACACCTTCATGGACAGCGAGCTTGACGAGGCGTTCTGGTGCGGTGCGTATCCGGCGATGTGTGGTCTCGACGGTCTCCTGCGCTGGGCGTGGAACAGCTGGCCGCTCGACGCGTGCGCCGATGCCTCCTATGGCAACTGGCGCGCGGGGGACACGTTCCTCGTCTATCCGGATGGATCGCCGTCCGCCCGCTTCCTGGAACTGCTGAACGGCATCCAGCAGGCCGAGAAGTTCAACATCCTCAAGTCCAAGGGCGTTCGCGTGGATGAGCTCCAGGCGCTTGCCGCAAAGTACGACCTCAAGGCCGCGCTGGGTAAGAAGCCCGGCGATCTCAGAGATCTCGTGAAGACCACGAGAGAGGTACTTAACAAATAAGGAAAGAACATGATGAAGAAGACCCTGATTCCAATGGTGGCGGCCGTTGCGCTCGCCGGCTGCATGACGAACGACGTCGGCTGCAACGCGAAATGCCGCTGCTCGAACAAGAAGACCTGCGCGGCGAGTGCCTGCGCCGTGTTGCCCAATACGCTCTCGGACTGCGAGAAGGCCGCCGGCTGGAAGCTGCTGTGGGACGGCAAGACATTCGACGGCTGGGTGGGCGAGAAGACTGGCTGCACGGAGCCGCCGAAGAAGGGCTGGAAAATCGAGGACGGCATCCTCACGGTGCTGCCGCACTCCCGCATCAACGAGCAG
Organism: bacterium; assembly: GCA_030537465.1. GTDB lineage: Bacteria > Verrucomicrobiota > Kiritimatiellia > RFP12 > UBA1067 > RUG572. The sequence goes on along the minus strand of JAUNMP010000004.1, from coordinate 14,241 downwards.
GGCAAGTGGGAGAAGCTCCCGCCGGAACAGTCCGCCCTCGGCGGTGGTGGCGATCTGGTGACCGTGAAGGACTACAAGGACTTCGAGCTGAAGATGGACTTCCGGCTCACGAAGGCGGCTAACAGCGGCATCAAGTACTTCTACAACCAGAAGCTCTTCAAGGGGACTTGCGAGGAGTATCAGATTCTTGATCCCGCGCATCCCGATTCAACGAAGGGCCGCGATGGAAAGTGTCGCCGTGTGGCGTCGCTCTACGATATGATCCCCGCGAACGCCGAATCCGCAGTCAAGCCGCTCGGCGAGTGGAACACCGCGAAGATCGTCGCGAAGGGCAACGTGGTCGAACACTGGCTGAACGGCGTGAAGTTCATCACGTACGAGCGTGGCAGCGAGGCCTTCCGCAAGACGGTCGCCGAGTCCAAGTATGTCAAGGAGCAGAAGCCAGGCGAACACTGGGGTGAGACGCCTGTGGGCCGCATCAAGATCCAGGATCATGGTGACTCGACCGTGAGCTTCCGCAACATCAAGATTCGCGAGCTGTAAATTCCTTGAAATTCCCGCTTGCGCGGGAGCCAGGTTTTTTGATAAACTAACGCGCCATGGGACAGCAACTTAGACAGCGTGCCAAGAGAAATCGCCGGAAGGCCTATGCCAAGCGCCTGAACGCGCGGCTTCTCGCGGCGAAGAAGGCCAAGTAAGGTCTTTCGATTTTAGGTGGGATGGCCGAGCGGTTAGGTCGCGGACTGCAAATCCGCTTACAGCGGTTCAACTCCGCTTCCCACCTCCATTAACAAGCGAACCCGCGCCTTTGGCGCGGGTTTCGTGTTTCTAGGAAGGACGATAAAGTGATGAGGTTCCACCTGCTGCTCGGTCTGTTGGCCGTCTCCGCCGCCGTATGTGCGGAGGCTCCGAAGTATGTGTTCGTCTTCATCGGCGACGGCATGTCCATGCCTCAGCGGATGACGACGGAGGAGTTTGCGCGTCTATCCGGCTATGGCCCGCTCGCGATGAACGCTCTCCGTTACCAGAGCTCCACGCGCACGCGCTCGGCGAATGCGATCGTGACTGACTCCGCGGCGGCCGCGACGGCGATCGCCTGCGGCGAGAAGGCGAACAACGGTGCGCTCGGCGTGGCGCCGGACGGTCGCCACCTGGAGTCCGTGGCCGAGTTCGCGAAGAAGCGCGGCATGAAGGTTGGCATCATGACAACGGTGCCAATCGTCCATGCAACCCCCGCCGGCTTCTACGCGCATCGTCCGAACCGTGGCGACAGCTATGGCATCGCACTGGACCTGCTGGCGTCGAAGTTTGACTTCTTTGCGGGAGGCGGCGTCTATGACAAGTACGACGACAAGTCCCATGCCGAGTATCGTGGCAACATCTTCAAGCTTGCCGAGAGGGATGGGTTCACGATCGCGCGCGACAAGGCATCCTTTGCCGCACTCAAGCCCGGCTGTGGAAGGGCGTGGGGCGTGTTCTCCGATTACGGTCTCGCGTTTGCGATCGACGGCGAGGAGACGTATCCCGACCTCGCGGCGATGGTGTCGAAGGCCGTTGAGCTGCTGGAGGGGCCGGACGGTTTCTTCATCATGGCAGAGGGCGGCGAGGTGGACCACTGCGCTCATGCAAACGATGCGGCGGCGGTACTGCGCGAGATCATCTCGATGGACGCGGCGGTGAAGGTTGCCGTGAAGTTCATGGAACGGCATCCCGCCGAGACGCTCGTCATCGTGACGGGCGACCATGAGACGGGCGGCATGGCGATGGGATTCGCCGGGCTCGGCTACAAGTTCCAGGTCGGGCTGCTCGCGAATCAGAAGTGCTCCGCCGAGGTCTTCTCGAAACGCATCGCGAATATGCTGAAGCAGAACATCAACCTCACGTTCGACGAGGTGAAACCGCTCGTGGAGGAGAACTTTGGTCTCGTGTTCGATGCCGCAAAGGCCACAACAGAGGAGATGAAGCAGCTGCGGCTCAACGCGGCAGAAGTCAAGGAGCTGGAGAAGGCGTTCAAGCAGGACGTCGAGTTCGTCAGGGCACGGCAGAGGGAGACGACGAAACACGATGTGCAGCGCCGCCGCCAGTTCGCCGCGACCTGCAGACGTATCCTCTCCAACCATGCGGGCGTGGGCTGGAGCTCCGGCGCCCACACCGCGCTGCCGACGATGACGACCGCGGGTGGCTGCGGCGCGGAGAACTTCACCGGATTCCTCGAGAACACGGACATCGCGGTCCGGCTCAAGGCCCTGCTGAAGTAGGCCTGGATCCATGCGCCGACGGAACACCATCCCCGTGCTGGTCCTTGCGCTTGTCTGCGTGGGATTGTGGCTTATGCCTGCCGCACGGACCGTCGCCGTGGAGCAGGGAGCGCCCGCGTGTGCACGCGTGACGGCGGTTGACGATTCGGACGTCCAGAAGCTCGGGGTGCTCGACTATGGATCCCAGCATCTTGAGGTCGAGGTGCTCGATGGCGCCGAGAAGGGGAAGACCTTCCGCGCGAACAACGAGATCCGTGCGCAGTTGGACGTCGACAAGCAGTTCAGGGTCGGCGATGTGGCGGTGGTCGTGATTCCGCCCAATGGCGCGAAACCAGGGGAGACGCTCGTCGCGCGCGACCATTGGCGACTGGGCTGGATGGGCGTGATGTTCGGGGCCTTCTGTCTGCTCCTGTGCGTGTTTGGGGGCTGGACGGGTGCGAAGGCCTTGTTCAGCTTCCTCTTCAGCTGTCTCGTCGTCTGGAAATTGGTTGTACCGCTGTCGCTCGCGGGATGGTCCGCGAGCTGGATCTCCTTCGCTGCGGTCTGCGTACTCACCGCGGTGATCATGTACCTTGTGGCAGGACCTACCCGGAAGGGCGTCGCAGCGACGCTGGGTGCGCTGCTCGGCGTGTTCTTCGGCCTCGTGCTCGCGCATCTCTTCTCGTGGCTCATGAACATCAACGGCGCGACGATGCCGTTCGTGCAGGCCCTGCTCAACTCCGGCTACGAGTCGATGGACCTCGCGGATGTCTTCGTGGGTGCGATGGTGCTGGCCTCGTCCGGCGCCGTGATGGATCTCGCGATGGACATCGCGGCTGGCATCGAGGAGGTGGCGCGCCACAATCCCGGTCTGCCGCGGCGGGAGCTCTTCCTCTCCGGTCTGCGCATCGGCCGCAGCGTGGTGGGCACGATGACGACGACGCTGCTCCTCGCCTACTCGGGCGGCTACATCACGCTGCTGATGGTCTTCGCCGCCCAGGGCACGCCTCCGCTCGAATTCCTCAATTCGACCCTCGTCTCGGCGGAGGTTGTCAAGACGCTCGTGGGAAGTTTCGCGCTCGTCCTTGTCGCGCCGTTCACGGCCTTCGTCGGCGCGGCGGTTCTGGCTCCGAGGTCTGTTCGCGAGGCGAATGTGGTATAATTGAGATGATCTTAACGGAAGGAAGTTTGACATGTCAAAGGAAATGATCGAAGAGGCTCTGAAGCATGCGACGGACACGAAGGCGTGCGTGATCGGCGATGGCGTGCTGGACCAGACGGCGCCGCTGTTCGCCCAGTGGTTCCCGGGCGAGACGCGCGCGGCGGTGGTTGCGGATCCGCGCACGTGGGCGGCGGCTGGCGAGAAGGTCGCGGAGATGCTGAAGACCAAGGGCATCGAAGTGGTCACCTACATTCTTGAGCCGGACGGCAGGACCTTCCATGCGGACTACCACTACGCCGCCGAGGTGCGTGAATTCCTGAAGGCCGAGATCGCCAAGGGCGGCGCGCTCGTTCCGGTCGCGGTGGGCTCGGGCGTGGTCAACGACCTGACGAAGCTCGCAAGCGGCGAGATCGGCATCCCCTACATGGTGTGCGCGACGGCCGCGAGCGTGGATGGCTACTCGAGCTTTGGCGCGGCGATCCGCTCCCCCGAGGGTGCGAAGAAGACATATGCGTGCCCTGCTCCGCGTGTGATCGTGGCGGACCTCGACGTGATGCGCACGGCGCCGAAGTGGATGGCGGCGAGCGGTTTCGCCGATCTCCTCGCGAAGGTGCCGGCGGGTGCGGACTGGATCCTCGCCTACGAGCTGGGCGCGTGCGAATGGCATGACCGCGCGTGGCATACGGTGCAGGACGGCCTTCCCGAGGCGCTCTCGAATCCCGAGGGCGTCGCCGCGATGGAGACGGAGCCGCTCACGAAGTTCGTCGAGGGGCTCATGCTCGGTGGCTTCGCGATGCAGGACATGCAGAGCTCGCGTCCAGCCTCGGGCGCGGAGCACATGTTCAGCCACATTCTCGAGATGAACAACCACACCTACAAGGGCGACATCGTGCCGCATGGCATCCAGGTGGGTGTGTACACGTATTTCATGTGCCGCCTCTACGAGAAGATCCTCGCCTACGACTATACGCAGCTTGATGTCGAGGCGTGCGTGGCGGCGTGGCCGGACTGGCCGGCCGAGGAGGCCGTCGCGCGCAAGCTCTTCGAAGGAACCCCGTTCCCGGAGGTCGGCGTGACGACGACGAAGGCGAAGTACCTCGACAAGGACGGCCTCCGCCGGCAGCTCATGATCGCGAAGACGCGCTGGCCCGAAATCAAGGTCCGTCTCGAGAAGCAGCTTCTCTCCGCTCGGGAGATCGAGCGCCGTCTGCGCGTCGTGGGCGCCCCGGTGCATCCCGAGGAGATCGGCGCGACGCGCGAGGGTTCGCTCGCGAGCGTCAACGTGGCGGCGCACATGCGCGACCGCTACAACTCCCTCGACTTCCTCTACCGCACCGGCCAGATGATGGATTTCGCGAAGGCCTCCTTCGATCTGTAGGGTCGCCATGCTGACGAGACGGAATTTCATTGGTGGTGCGACGGCTCTGGCCGGATTCGCCGGATGTCAGCCTCTTGGTACGCGGAGCGGCGATCGTTATGCGGTTTCCATCCTCGGCGACACGCATTTCGACGCGGAGCCGGAGAGCGTCTACCATTCGCACTACGACGAGTCCAACCGCTGGGCGAAGATCCAGCACGAGGAATTCCGCCGCAACGGCGAGATGTGGCGGAAGCGCTGCCGGGATCTTCTGGCGGCGAGCGCGAGGCTGGCCCACGAGAAGGGGGCCGACTTCGTGCTCCAGCTGGGGGACATCATCCAAGGCGACTGTGACGACGTGCCCACGCACAAGAAGATGCTCGACGACTGCATCAAGATGCTGCGTACCCCCTATCCGCAGGGCGTCCCGTTCCTCACCGTGATGGGCAACCACGATTTCCGCGGCAAGGGCGCGCGGGAGGCGTATCTCCAGTTCGCGGAGCCATTCATCTCCAGCGAGGCCGGCTGTGTCGCGAAGTATCCCGTGTTCTCGTTCCGTCGCGGTCCGGACCTCTGGGTCTTCTGCGATTTCGAGACGAAGGACATCGGGGCCATCTGCGCCTGCATCGAGGCGGATTCCGACGTGCGCTACACCTTTCTCGTGACGCATGGCCCGTTCACGTGCCCCGACAGCAGCGGTTCCTTCCGCTGGCGGCTTGCGGGGCATCCGGACTGCGAGGCGGGGCGTCGTCGCCTCTACGAGCTACTGTCTCGCCGCCATGCGGTCGTCCTCTCCGGTCACACCCACACGATCGCCTACTATCGGCATGAGAATTCATTCGGCGGCTTCTCCGAGTTCACGGGCAACTCCGTCTGGAAGGCTCCCGAGATCGCGACTGCCGAGCCAATCTGCGCGGACGCCATGAAGTACGCCACGCTCTATTTGGCGGATATGGATGCGAAGAAACGGGTGGACTACGAGAAAGACGCGGCGCTGTTCCGTCCGGGGGTCAAGGATTACTTCTTCAACCGCGGCGCGGGACACTTCCGCCTCGACGTCGCGGCAAATGGTGTGTCGCTGGAGTTCTTCCCCGGCGCGGCTCTCGCTCCTGCGCGGACCTTCAGATTGGCATAGCCCTCCGCCGTTTCAGTTTCGCTGGAGTACGAGGATTCCCGTATCATCGCACTCAAGCGCGGCGAAGCGGAAGTTGCGCAGCTTCCCGCCTTTGTGGCGAAGCCGCAGCGTGAGCGAAAATCGCCCTTCGGCGAAGCCGGGCGGCGGCGCTAGCTTGTCGGAGAGAATGAAGGACCCCGGGAGCCAGGTCGTTGGGTCCGAGGCGGCGACATGCTCCGCCACAATCCTGCCATCGGTCGATTGGAATGCATAGACGGCCTCGTAGGGAAGGTGAATGGGGGCGACGCCCTTGTTCTCTCCGGTCAACGAGATGGTGAGCACGCCATTCTCCAGTCTGGTCGAAGCGGACGTCGGGACAAGTCGTGCACCCGCGTAGAGATCGATTCGACGCAGGAGGGGGAGAAGCGGATCATCCGCCTTGAGTCCCTCGGGTCGGAAGGGGCACGAGTTGACCACCGTCACGTGGTTGGTGAGCATCCAGTCGATGGAATAGGGAATGTTCCAACCCCTGCTGCGCATGTCGGTCGCGCCGGCATAGAACTCGAACCAGACGGGCCTGGTCCGCCAGACGTCGCCCATGTTGGGAAGGGCGGTGTAGGGCACCGTGCCGATCCAGCGCGTGAAGTGCCAAGGCGAGCCCACGCCGTCACGGCGAAAACCGACACGGGGGAGATCTCCGTCACCCATGGCGTATTTCATCACCTCCCAGTCGTCTGACATGAAGACAATCGGCGTCTTCCTGAAGGCGTTGAGATAGGCGTTCGCATAACGCTTTCGGGTTTCAAGAGGGTAGACGCGGGCGGCGACGTGTTTCCGCTTCGGCTGCGGGTCGAGGATGCACCCCTCGGCATCACGGTCGAGTTTTTCGGGGACATTGGGCGGAAGTCCACCGCAGTGCCATTCGCCCCAGTCCCCGTAGCTGCCGAGATCGAGGCCCGCCAGCAGAGGGTGGCCGTCGTAACGTGCACCAAGCGCCTTGATGAATTTCTCATGTGCGGCAAGAAAGACGGGGTCGTCGAAGTGGGGGGCGTGTTTTTGCAACGCGGTCAGAGGCGCGGTGCCGGTTTTCCGCCAGGGACGGATGGCGATTTCGAAGGGATCCTGGGCGGCACCCTTGTCGAAGACCCACTTGGGGGTGTCGTATTCGGGGCCCCCGCTGCGGTTCACGCACATGATGCGGAAGGAGACGGGAAGGCCATACCGTTCTCCACAGGCGAAGAGATCGTCGAGGGGCTTCCAATTGTAGACGTCTTCCTCTGGCTCGAGATCCGACCAGATGAGGCGCGAATAGACGGCGCCGATGTTGACGATCTTTTCCAATCTCTTCAGGGAAGGTTCGCCGCCCATCGTGGACCATCCCTGCCCGGGATTGCGAAAGACGGATGTGTCTTCGGTGAAGACGATGCGGCGTTCGACGCCGCAGACGGTGGCCGTAAGAAGGAGAGCACTCAGGAAACTGATTTTCATGGCATTTAGTTTAGCACACAACTTGACGGGATGGAGGGGAATGGCTAAACTTTGGCGATTCTGGAAGATGGAAGGACACTGCCCATGAAAATACAAATTCTCGCACTTCTTGTTGGTGCTGCTTTGGCGAATCTCGGTTCCGAGACCAAGGTGGTCCCAGAACCTGCGTCGGGTTTGGATTCACGGCTGCGGAACCAGTCCCGCGCGGAGGTGAAGTGGGCGAAGACGATCTGCAGCGAGGAGGGACGCTACCTCGGCTGGCCGACGGTGTGCCGTCTGCAGAACGGCGAGTTGCTGGCCGTGTTCTCCGGCGATCGCGACGAGCACGTGTGCCCCTACGGAAAGGTCCAGATCATCCGCTCGAAGGACGACGGCGAAACCTGGAGCAGGCCGGTGACGATCGCGAATGGAATCCTCGACGACCGCGACGCCGGCGTCGTTCAATTACCGAACGGCGATGTGATCGTGACTTGGTTCACCTCCATAGCCTACGCTTCACCTGGGATTCTGAAACGCCATCCTGAATACGGACGCCACCACGGGAAGATTCCGCCAGAGATGGTCCAGGAGTGCCTGGGCTACTATCTCATCCGCTCGACGGACAACGGCGTGAATTGGTCGAAGCCGGTGAAGTTGGTGGACTGCGATCAGACGCCGCATGGCCCCATCGTGCTGAGGGACGGATCGTTGCTGCAGATCGGTCGCCGGACGAAGAAGGATGCCAATGCCGCGGGGCGGAACACGTTCGACAAGACGGTCATCTCCGTCTCGCGTTCGACGGACGGCGGACACACCTGGAGCTATCTCTGCCCTGAGATCGCGACTGAGAAGGGCGAGGGAGACCGCCCTGGCATGTTCCACGAGCCGCATGTCGCGGAACTTGCGGACGGCACGCTCATCGGCATGGTCCGCTACCACGGTTCCGAAGGCGAGAACGCCCGTCCTGGCAATGGTTACATGCGCATCACGTTCTCGAAGGATCATGGCCGCACTTGGACGCCGATGACGGCAACGCCGCTGCTCGGCCTCCCGCCGCATCTCCTGCCGCTTCCCGACGGCAAGCTGCTGTGCGTGTACGGTCGGCGTCTGGCGAAGCCGGGGTTCGGCGAGTTCGCCTGCCTTTCGGACGATGGCGGACGCACATGGGATGTCGCGAACGAAATCCTGCTCATGCCCGCCGAGAACGGAGATCTGGGATATCCGGCGTCCTGCCTGTTGCCCAATGGGGACATCTTCACCGTGTATTACCAGAAGTCGGGTCCGAAGACCGTGCTGATGGCGACGAAATGGCGGGTCGTGAAATAAGATTACAAGGAGCGAATGATGAAAAGCGGAAAAGCGTGTCTGGCCCTGGCTGTGGGCCTTTGTGGAGCCCTGCTTGCGAAGGTCGAGCCTTCGGCCCTGTTCTCGGACCATGCGGTGCTGCATCGGTCCGCCGAGACGCCGGTCTTCGGTTTCGCCGATGTGGGTGAGAAGGTCTCCGTTTCGCTGGGGACAGCCCAGGCAGGCGGCGTGGCGGATGCGCAGGGCAGGTGGCTGGTGCGTCTTGATCTGCGGAATGCGGGGACTGAGCCGCAGGACCTGAAGATCAACGACTATGTCGCGGAGGACGTACTCGTCGGCGAGGTGTGGCTCTGTTCGGGACAGTCCAACATGTCCTTCAAGGAGGGCAGCGCGGACGACGCGGAAGAGGCGGCCAAGTCGCGCAATCCTTCGATCCGCTGCTTTGTGGTGGGCGGCGGCGCGGTGACCGGCCTCCAGGAACGCATCGTCGGACGCTGGCTGGTGAACGAACCCGGCCAGACGCTCGGCATGACGGCGGTGGGCTATCAGTTCGCGAAGAATCTCCAGCCAGCGTTGAAGGTCCCCGTGGGGCTGGTCGAGTCCGCCGTGGGCGCGTCGACCATCGAGGCCTGGTGCGACCCGCAGACGATGGCGGAGAATCCCGCCGCGAACCGCGAATTGAAGCGCCAGATCGCGTTCATGAACGACTACCGCGGCTATGAGGATCGCTGCAATGCGGCCCTTCGCGCGTGGGAGCGGAAGTGGAAGCGTGAGGACCGCCCGCACGGCGACATCCCGGTGGCAGGTTGGCGGAACCTGACCGCGAAGGAGGCCACCTCCTTTGTCCATGGCCCCGGTGCCGTTTGGTTCAAGCGCAAGTTGACGAAGACGCCGTTGTTCGCACGTCGTCGCTTCATCGAGCGCCAGTGGCATTTCGACATGTCGTCCGTTGAGGTCTACTGGAACGGCACGAAGGTGGCGTGCCACTATCCAGAGGATCCAATCGACAAGAATACGGAGCTCTACACGCTCCCCGGCGGGGACGGAGAGCTGGCTGTGCGCGTCTTCAATGCAAACCACATGCTCGACGTGCTCTGGACTTTCTTCGCCGGAGGCAAACGCCTTGACCACGCGGGATGGCAGATTTCCGAAGAGTACAAGCTGCCGTGGGCGTCGAAGGAGGCGCGGGCGGACCTGCCGAAGCATCAGCGGTTCTGTCTGCGTCAGCACTATCCCACGGGACTCTACAACGGCATGATCGCCGGGCTTGTCCCGATGGGGCTCTCCGGGGTGATCTGGTATCAGGGCGAGTCCAACACGACCGTGGTGGAGGCTGGGTCGGGTCCGCAGGCGTACGAGGCGCTCTTCACGGGATTCATCGAGTCCTGGCGGAAGCTCTTCCAGAAGCCGGACCTGCCATTCGTGTGGTGCCAGCTCGCCTCGCTTGGCGCAAAGGCGACAGATCCGAACAGCGACGATCTCTCGTGGGTGGAGCTTCGTGCTGCGCAGCAGCGCACGTTGCGCCTCCCGAAGACGGGACAGGCGATTCTCATCGACGCGGGCGAAGACGGCGACATCCATCCGCGCGACAAGCGCACGCCCGGGAAGCGCCTTGCTGCCTGGGCGCTGAATCAGGTCTATGGACAGAGGGTTCCATTCCGCGGACCACACGCGACGGGTGTTGCGGCGAAGGGTGGAACGCTCGCTGTTTCGTTCGCCGACTGCGGTTCCGGTCTCCAGGCGAAGGATCTCGGAACGAAGTACGTGCGCTGCTCGAAGCGCAACGAGATGGGTGACGTGAAACGCAATTCGCCGTCCGCCCAGGTGGAGGGATTCTCCGTGTGCGGGACGGACGGCAAGTGGTTCTGGGCGGACGCGGCGACAATCGTCGGACAGACGGTTGTGGTCTCGTCGAAGAGCGTTCCGGCGCCAGTTGCGGTCCGCTATGGCTGGGCGAAGAACCCGTGGGTGAATCTCTACAATGCGGATGGCTTCCCCGCCGAGCCGTTTGAACTGAAGGTGAAGTAGTCGAAGATGTTCAATCTGAAGTCTTTCGCGTCCGTGTGCCGTCCCGACTCGGGGTGGGCCGCGTTCTTCACGAGCATTCTCGTGTGGGGCGTTGGCATGGGCTGTTTCCAGGCGGTGTTCAACAACTTCATCGTCGAGACGTACCGAATCGGCGGCGTGGACCGTGGGGTGCTCGAGTTCCTGCGCGAGACGCCTGGGGTCTGCCTGATCGCGATCCTCGCGCTGCTGCATCGGTTCTCGGACTGGCAGATCCTCCGCATCGGCACGCTGATCTCGCTGCTGGCGGCGGGACTGCTGCTTGTACCCGTGCCGTGGATGGGGGCGGTGGTCTTCATCACGATCTGGGCGCTGGGTGAGCACCTTGTGATGCCTGTGCGCCAGTCCCTCGCGCTGTCGATCGCGCGGGAGGGGAAGAGCGGGGAGTCGCTCGGCATCGTGACGAGCGCGATCAACGCGGGCACCGTCGCGGGCAGCCTGATCGTCGCGGCGGTGTTCTTCCTTGGCACGCGTGCGCTTTCGGCCGAACACCAGCATGTCCTCTACGACGTCGTCTTCTGCCTGGTGATCGCGCTTCTGGGCGCGAGCGTCTTCCTCGGTGGACGCGTGAAGGAGCCGGGGTTGCAGGGGAAGCCGCGCCCGTCGTTCTACTTCCGGCGGAAATACGCGAAGTTCTACGCGCTCGAGCTCTTCTACGGCGCGCGCAAGCAGGTGTTTTTCACCTTCGGGCCGTTCGTGCTGATCAAGTGCTACGGAATGGAGACGAAGGAGGTGGCGCTGCTCTTCGGCGTGAGCGCGTTCCTCACGGCGCTCTGGGGCGGCCGCCTCATCGGGCGCCTCACCGACCGCTGGGGCTACCGGAACGTCATGATCTGGGATACAGTCATCCTCTTCTTCGTCTGTCTGCTCTATGGATTCGCGAAGGATGTCTTTCCGCCGAAGGTCGCGCTGGCCGTCGTGTGCGTCAACTACATCCTCGACGCGATTCTCTCCAACGCGTCCATTGCGACGAATCTCTACGCGCGGACACTCTCCGATTCGCAGGAGGAGCTCACGGCGACGCTCTCGTCGGGCATCTCCGTCAACCACGTCATCACCGTCTTCTACGCGCTGTTCGGTGGCTGGGTCTTCGATCGCTACGGCGCTGGGGCGCTCTTCGCGACTGCGGGTGTGATGGCGCTTCTGAACAGCGCATTCGCGCTGACGGTCCCGAAACCATCGGGGAAGGGCGCCTGACGGTGAAACGGGGGCTGGTTCTCGAGGGTGGTGCGATGCGCGGACTGTTCACGGCCGGCGTGATGGACGCGTGGATGGCGGCGGACGTCGTATTCGATGGCGTCGTCGGCGTCTCCGCCGGCGCCTGTTTCGGCTGCAACTACAAGAGCCGCCAGCCAGGACGCGTGATTCGCTACAACAAGCGTCTCGCGAAAGATCCGCGCTACTGCAGCTGGCGTTCCCTGTGGAAGACGGGCGACCTTTTCAACGTCGACTTCTGCTATCGCGAGATTCCGTTCGTGCTGGACCCCTTCGACGTCGCCGCGTACGAGGCGAATCCGATGGAGTTCCATCTCTCGGTCACGGACTGCGAGACGGGGAAACCTGTCTACCGTCGTCTGGACAGGGCGGATGCGGCGGCGTTCCGCTGGATCCAGGCGTCCGCCTCGATGCCGCTGGTGTCTCGTCCCGTGGTGATTGGCGGGCATGAGTATCTTGACGGGGGGCTCTCGGACGGTATCCCGCTCGCGTACTTCGAGCGGATGGGGTTCGACCGCAACGTCGTCGTCACGACGCGTCCGCACGGCTACCGCAAATTCGCCTCCTGGAAGGTGGCGTTGACGAAGGTCTTCCTTCGTCGTTATCCAGCGGTCTATCGGGCGCTGGCGACGCGGCACGAATGGTACAATCGCACGCTTGAATACATCGACCGCCGTGTGGCGGATGGTGCGGCGCTGCTCGTCTGCCCGGAGGCGCCGCTGCCGATTGCGCGCGTCTGCCACGATCCGGAGGCGATGCAGCGGGTCTACGATCTTGGAAAAGCCGCAGGAGAACGGTCCGCGGCGTCCGTGAAGGAGTTTCTGAAATGAGCGAGTCCCTTGAAGAGCTGAACGAGTCCCTGTCGACGAGCATCCCGATCATGGGCGGGATGGGGCTTCAGGTCGTCTCCGCGGATGCGCGGACCGTGACGGTGCGGATTCCGATCGGGCCGAACCGGAATGACAAGGGAACGCTTTTCGCGGGGGCCTCCTATTCTGGGATGGTGCTCGCGGGCTGGACGCTGGCGATGGAGAAGGCGTGGGCGAGCGGATTCCAGCGTCCCTGGGTGGCCGTCGTCGACGCACGCGTCCACTACGCAAAGCCGATTCGGGAGGAGGTGTTCGCGAAGGCCGAGTTCGCGGAGGAGCCGACTCTCGTGCCGGGCGCGCGCAACTGGGCGAAGGTCAAGGTGACGGTTGACGAACGTCTCGCCTTCGAGGGAACCTACGCCGTGGGCGAGCGGAAGGAGGCGAAGGCCTACATCTTCGACCTCGACGGGACGATGATCGACAACATCGGCTACCATATCCAGGCGTGGCACGAGTTCTCGCGGAAATACGGCAACGAGCTGACGGACGAGGTGATCGTCGGCTGGTCGGGGGCACCGAACAAGGTCTACATGGAGCATATGCTGGGGCGCACGGTCGGCGATGAGGAGCTGACGCGGCTCGAGAACGAGAAGGAGGCCCTCTACCGTGAACTCTATGCACCGCACCTGCGGCTGGCGGAGGGGGTCCGCGAACTGCTCGACGCGGCACATCGAAAGGGCATCGTCTGCGCGATCGCGAGCGGGGCGCCGCCACAGAACATCGACTTCGTGCTGGATGGACTTGGCATCCGCGGGGAGTTTGCCGCGATTGTCGACTCCTCGCAGTATGCGCGCGGAAAACCGGCGCCGGACTGCTTCCTCGAGACGGCACGGCGGATTGGTGTGTCGCCGGCGGACTGCGTGGTCTTCGAGGATGCTGTCGCCGGAACCCGGGCTGCACGCGACGCGGGCATGCGCGTGGTGGCGATCACGTCCACGAGTCCGCGCGAAGTGCTCGAGGCGGCGCGGGCGAACAAGGTGATCGCGTCCTTCCGCGAACTGGAGGGGGTGTCGCTGTGACGGTTCTCTACGTGGCGCTCGGGAGCGCGCTGGGTGGCGTCTGCCGCTACCTTGTCTCTCTGCTGCTCAACACGCCGAAGGGGTTCCCGTGGGGGACGTTGGGCGTGAACGTGGTGGGGGCGTTGGCGATCGGACTCCTCTCCGGCTGGCTGTCGTCCCGGTCGGGGGACGGCGTGGCGGCGATCCGTGCCTTCGCGGTGGTCGGGTTCTGCGGTGGGTTCACGACCTTCTCCACATTCTCGAACGAGGCTTTTCGGATGCTGGAGGGGGCACAGTGGGCGCAGCTCACGGGGTATGTGCTGGTTTCGGTGTTCGCTGGCCTCGCGGCGGTGGCCCTCGGCTACGCGATTTCGCGCTGACGGGCGTCAAGGTGCCATCGCACCCCGTGGTGATCCTAGAATCGTCTAGATTATCTAGAATGTCTAGTTGATC
>JAUNMP010000398.1 GCA_030537465.1 bacterium | reverse complement strand
GGAATAGGCCATCGGCGTCCAGACCTCGTCGGCTCCCGATTCGTCAAAATGCCCCAGTTCGATGATGAACGACCAGGCGGAGTCCTCATATCCAGTCACGTCCGCCCAGAGAGGGCCCGCCATCCCGTCCGTCACGTCCGTGAAATTGCCCGCGTCGATCCGCGTGTTCTGCCCATCCTTGAAGAACAGATCGAGGTAGACTGGTGCGAGGAGGGATCCCTCGCTTCCGACCGCCAGCACGCGGGCGTAGTTCACGCCCAGACCGTCCGGGCGGGACCTCAGCTCGCTCACGCGAACGCTCCCGCCTCCGATCTCCTGTACCAGACCGTCTTCGACCATCCACAGCAGACAGTTCTCCAGATCTTCGCCGCGCCCGACCAGGACCAGTCCCAGGATCAATGCGCAAAAGACGCCCTTCATCTTCGCTCTCATTCGTCCGCCAATGCCAATTCTATTTCATTCTGCACGCCGTTCGACATCCGTTCAGGGAATCGCCGATGCGGATTCCGGCGTCGGCACGAGATCCTCCGGCCAGTCGATCGTCGTGGGTTCGGGCTTGCGGCGCACGTACCAGAAGCCCTGCCCCGCGGGAATCGTGATGTCCTCGGTGTACGTCGTGCGCGAACGGACGCGTCCTTTCGCGTCCGTGTAGGTCTCGATCTGCGAAAACGTCCATTTGCCGTTCCTGCGGTAGACGTAGTCCGATCCGTTGCCCCCGTTTGGGAGAACCAGCGTGTCGCAGTCGGAGATTCCCGTGCCCTCGTTGACGTCCTTCCACGGCAGTTCGTTCACCTTCACCGCACCCGCCCAGGGATTCGCGAGCATTGTGCAGCAGGGGGTCTCCACCGTGCCGCCTCCGATCACGGAGGTCGCCTTGTTGGTGACGGCCTGCCCGAACAGCCAGAACGGCACGGGGACTTTCCTGCCGTCCACGACGTCGTAGGGATGCTGGCGCTGCAGCCAGAAGCCGTACCCACGCGCGATCCGCACGTTGTCCGGCGTCACGTCCATCTGGGATCCTCCCCCGAACGGCAGACTCGACACGGCAGCCGCGCCCTCCCATTCGCCGCGGCCGTTCAGCACCCACACGTCGAACCGATCATCGCCCCGTAGCCACATGATCGTGTCGCCGACCGTGAGATTCGTGGGCTTGACGAGCTTGGGCGAGAAGATCGCGGCCGCGTTCGTCTGCTCCTGGCTGTAGGCCGTCCACGGAATCGTCACGATCGTGTTCGTCGTCGTGGAAAGCACCTTCAGGATGCCGAACGCGTTTACGCTCGTCGCCCCGGCGAAAGCGCCGGAAACGGCGAGAAAAGCGGAAACAAATGCGAATTTCTTCATCTTGTCATTCCTCCTTTTTCTCACTTCGCGCGAATCACCTTGAAGAATCCCGCCCCGGCGACCGCCTCGGCCCGCAGGGTGATCGTGCGCTCGGCGGCACCCTCCACCGGCTCGGCGGCCACGCCGGCCGCGAGCGCGTCGGGGGTCGTTCCGCCCGCGAGGTCGTAGTCGAGGCTCGGCACCGTGCCCGCGACCGTCAGGACAACCTTGCCGCCCTCGAGGCGCATGCCCGTGATGCGCGGCGTGGGCGCGAAGGCGTCGGAGGAGCGACTGTCCGTCACCGAACCCGGATTCTCCGACTGGAGCGCCGCGGTCGCCGTCATCCCGGACGAACCAAACCGAACCTCGCCGTCCGCCAGCCCGTAGCCGTTGACGCGCGTGGGCCGGCCGTTCTCGTCCAGTTCCGCCAGTGCACCGCCGCGGCGGCGCGTGTCGAGCAGATAGACCTTCCACACGTCGCCCGCGTGTGCGGCGGACAAGGCGCCGTCGACAATGAAGTCGGTGTAGCGGCAGTGCCCCTTCACCGCGAGCGGCGCCACGTGCACGAGCGTGCTCGTCTGCGCGTCAACAAGCGTGCAGTCGGCGTTGAAGCCCGCGAAGGTCGCCCCCGCCTTCGTGCACACGAGCGCGTAGCATTCCCCATCAAGCACGGAAGAGCCATCCGCATAACGATCAGGACCGTTCGTCCAGAAAACCAGATGACGATCCGAGACGGCATCCGCCGACACAATGGACGAAAAGGCAAGAACCGCAGTGAGAACCACCTTGCCAACTAGAATCTTCAAATATGAGTCACGCATAACCGAGTACCTTTCTTGGGTTACGGGAGACATTGTACACCGCCGCCACCGTCTGTGGGCGATTGTGCAGTGCATTACACATTTTTTTATCCATTCCCATTCGTCGTCGCGATTATTGCCAAAACAACGCGAATTTCAGACAAAAT
>JAUNMP010000142.1 GCA_030537465.1 bacterium | reverse complement strand
CCCCGTCAAGCGACCTCCCGGCCCCGATACACCGAGGTTTTGCAATTACCTCGGTAATTGCAGAAAACCTCTGACACCGTGTCGACGACCATGCCACCCGACATGAAGTCCATCACCGACACTCTCCGCGCCACGAGGAATCAAGCACAGCAATTATCGCATTTATCCAGCGGAAAAACAAGTGGCAAGTTGACGAGAAGATCAACGCACGATGATCATCAGGCTGGAAATCGGGCCGAGGTAGAGCGAGACGGTCCCAGTCGCGTTCTTCTCCTTCGTAACGCGCCAGCCGGCCTCCGCGGCGGCGGCATCCGGCTTCGGCTTTCCGTTGATCTCCGAGGCCGTCGCAAAGAGCGTCTTCACCGGCTTCTCGTAGGCCGAGAGGTCGTCCAGCGTCACCGTCGCGCCGTCCTTGAACGTCAGCGGGCACGGGAGCGTCAGCGGCTTGCCGGCCTTGAGCTGCGCCACGTGGATCGTGTAGTTGTTCTCGATCGTCAACGATTCGAGGTTTGTGCCGATCTCCGGCGCACCGGCGAAGCGGTCAAACGAGAACGCGAGCGCATGCGGCAGATCCTTGGCATCGGTGTTCACCCCCGGCGTGAACTGGCAGCCGTCCGTCGCGAAATCGATGTCCGTGACGAGATACTGGATCTCGCACGACTCGGGCGCGAAGATCGCGGCTTTGCCACCCTCGTTCTGGAAGACGAACTTCGGTCGTTTGCCATCCTTGTACGAAAACGCCGTCTTGCTGGGTGCCTTCACGGTATTCGACGACGGCGTCGACGAAAGCTTCACACCGCTCACCACCATCTGACCGCCACCGGACCACGTGCACCAGCGCCCGATGCGGAAGACGCCACCCGCCTTGCCCGTCAGCGTGAGCACATGATCGTTCATCACGAACGTACTCCACAGGAAACTGCCGTTGCCATCGTTACCGATATTGTCGTACATCGTCGCGTCGCCCGTCAGGTTCCACGTGATGTTCGGTGCCTTGTTCCAGCTGCTGCTGCCCGTGAAGCGAACGGCCGGCTGGTCGGCCTTGATGCCCGTACCTTCGATGTAGACCGTACGCTGGTCAATCGACTTCCCGCCCCCCGCAATCGTCAGATTCGCACCGTTCTTCACAGTCACAGCCCCTTTCGCCACGCCCAGGTGGTCGTCCCCACGCTCGACATACTGGCCTTCGACGATTTCAACCCCTGCGACCCCAACCAGGGAGAGGGCATTGCCCGGGTCGAACGTGCCACCGCCGGTCTTGCGCAGCTTGAGTCCGTTGTAGGCGCTCGCCGCGAGCCCGTTCTTGTTCGTGACGTAATCGAGCCCCGCCCAGCCCGTCGCTCCGCCCGTGTCCGTGGCGTTCGGATCGATGAACACGACCCACTCGCCCGTACGAGCCTGGCTCTTCTCCGTCTGCGTGCCACCGTCGAAGAAGGCCGCGCCGTTCCACGGATGCTTGTCGTCACCCGTGAAAGCGTAGGTCGGACGCAGCAGCTCGAAGTCCGTCACGCCCGTCACCGCGTACGGATATTTCTTGTCGTCCGTCCACGCGCCTGCGACATCCGTCAGTTTGCAGTCGGCGATCGTGAGCCCGGCCGTCCCGTTCGCCACAACGGCCGGCCCCGCAGTTCCCATGAAGTTGACCTTCGACACCGTTACGGCCTCGGCCGCGCCGAGCTTGAGCGCCGCATGGATCGTCGCCGCATTGTCGATCGACTGAATCCTCACGTTCTTCGCCGTCATCGCCGAGAGGTCGAAATCTTCCGTAAAATAGTAGTCGCCCTTCGAGAGGAGCACGTTCATGCCGTCCGTCGCGTTCGCACAGAACGTCGCCAGCGTAGCCGTATTCGCCGCCGCGTTTTCTTCACCCGGCAGGAACACGCCGCCCGCATTCGGCTTCGCCGTGATCGTGATCGCCGTGCCCGTGTTCGCAACCGTGAAGAGGTTCGCCGCGTCACCGACCAGGGTCGGCGTACCGACGACCGACGTCTGGGACTCGGCGACCGTGTAGACGGTCCCCGGCGTGTAGTCCAGCTCGCCCAGTTCCGTCACGTCGAGCGTGCAACCGTCCGTGAACGTGAGCGCATTGACGGACGACAACTTATTACCCGCCGCCAGGTCGCTGCCGCGCACGACGAACGCCTTGTCGATCGTCAGCACCGTATCCGAGAGCACGTTCGGGCAGCCGATGACCTTCTGGACCGTTCCTTTGAACGCACCCGCCGTGCCGAGTTTCGGAGTCGTTTCCGACGAATAACCGAAGGACGTCCCCGCCGCGGCATCAAACGCATTGACCTTCTCGAAGTAGTAGCCGTCCAGCGAGACAATCGCCCCGTTGACCATCTTCATCACGGGGATGTTGGGCGTGTAGACGTCCATGGTCGAGGCGGAATTGGCGTGCCGCGAATAGACCATGCCATCCACGACAATCGGACCGGATTTGCTGATGTTCAGCGCCCAGCGCGCACGGAACTTGGCGGACGTGTCCGGTCCCTTCAGCGTCAAGGTATGACTGTCCATGTTGAGCGTCGGACCAGACTTGTTCGAATTGCCCGAGAACATGTAGTTGATAATGCCCTTGCACGTGTAGAATGTCGCGTCGTCCGTCAGGTTGAAGGTGCCGTAGACAAGCTGGCCGTTGCCGTTCGATCCATTGACGACGATTGCACCGAGATAGGGATCCGTGCCCGTTCCCTCGCCCTCGACATTGTACGTCCAGCTTTTCAGCATCTGCCCCGTACTGCCCGAGACATAGAGACAGGCCCCCTTCTTGACGGTCACCGTGCCACCATCACCCATCACGAGTTCCGTGACGTGGAACACGCCTTCCTCGACGGTGACCGTACACTTGATCTTATGGGCGGAATCGACCTTGAGAATGCCCGGCCCCTTCTTGATGATCGTGTCGCCCGCGACGACATCCTCGCCGCCGTTCACCATGTCGGTGAACGTCTTCGTCTCACCGGCCGCGACCGTCCACGTCACCGTCTTCGCCCACGCCGTCGAACTCGTCACCAACACGGCCAGCACACCGCACATAAATCCAACCAACTGTCTCTTCATATCGGATTTTCTCCATTAAACCAAGGGAACGCCATCGCCAGGCCGCCTTCTGCCATCAGACTGTAACATAAGCCCTAGTGACTGTCAATCTGCATTTGTCAATCCAGGAAGAGCGTGCCGATGTGCCAGCCGACGAGGTCGGGCAAAGTCACGCGCAGTTCGTCCTTCACCGCGTCGTAGACCGCCGTAACGCCGGCGACAGGCCCCTTCGGCGTCTCGTAGACGACCTTCTGTCCACGCGGATTGCGGATGCGCACCTCGAACGCCCCTGTGTCGCCCATCGAGAGATTCAGGAGCGTCACGGAATCCGTCTTGCCCTGGGCGTCGACGCGCGGCAGCACGCGCATCGCATGCGGAAGCTCGATGCGGACGGGGAAACGCCCCTTCGTCAGACGATCGATCTCGTCCAGCCACGCCTGGCGGGTTGCGACGAACGGACGCGCCTCCGCCTTGATCTCCAGATAGCCCGTCTTCTTCAGCTGCGCCCAATCCGCCGCCGTCATCGCGGCCTTCGACTTCGGCGTCACGCGCCAGACCTTGTGGGCGGCGGACGATTCGGCGACGGTCACGGGAATGCCGGCGCGCATCAATGCGAGATCGGACGCATCCGACAGCGAGAACCCCTCCTGCTTAAAGGCGTTTCCGCCGAGATAGCGCGCCACGCCGCCAAGCGAAGTCCGGCGCGTCGACGCCGCGAGGCGGTCAAAGTAGGGCCGCGCCTCGGCAACCGTCTTCACGAAACGCTCATAGTCCTCGATGCGCTCGGGCTGTTCGCGGTCCGCCCAATAGAGCGACAGCGTGTCGCAGCCGCTCGCAAGCGCCAACGCGCTCTCGGTGACGATTGCGCCCGGCGACTTGTGGAAGACGCGACGCGTGTAGGTTTCCTGCTCGTAGCAGATCGTCCCGCAGATCTTGCCGAGTTTGCGCGACCGCTCAGCCTCGCGCGTGCACCAGAACGCCTTCTCGAGGAAGTCGTAGGGCTTGTCCTCGGTGTAGCAGCCGTGTCCGGGACGCAGCCCCGAGGGAACGCGTCCATTGCCCGAAAGCGTCTGGAGGATGGGACCGTAGTCGCGACCGTTCAGCAGGCAATCGGCGGACACCGTCTGCAGCGCCAGCCGGCATTCGGGCATCACCTCGTCCGCCGCCCGGCGCGCCGCCGCCCCGTAGAGCGCGAGCGACTCCTCGTTGAACGCGATCCACTGCTCGCGCAGGCCGTCGATCGGCGTCTTGCCGAAGAGTCGCGCCGTCAGCGCCTCGCGCGTGAGGTTGAGTCCGTGTTTCGCATTGAACGCCGCGACGCAGCGCGGACAGAAGCAGCCCACCTTTCCGACGCCAAGACGCAGATCGTCGTCCAGCCAGAAGGTGACGGGGCGGAGCTCGCGCAGGACTTCCTTGACGTACTGATATTCGTAGTCCAGCACGGACGGCGCGCGCGGGCACAGGCACCGCCCCTTCGCGACTTCACCGTTCGGACGCACCATCCAGGCGTCGTCCGGGAACGGATACGCCTCGGCGGCATCGTAGACGCCCGCCGCCGCCGGCGTCCCCGCCTTGCCGACATAGTAATAGTCGTGGATCGTGGTCAGTCCCTGCTGAAACGAGAGCGTCATCCCCGCCACCTCGATGGCCGGACGGTTCACGGAAAAGGTCCGCAGGTCCTCGCGGCAGAACTCGAACTTGCAGAGTGGCTTTCCACCGCCGTACCAGAAATCATCGAACGCACCCTTGTACTTCGCATGCACGGCACACGATTGGCGAAAGAACTCCGGCTTGTTGTTCGGACTCCCCGTCAGACGGAAGACGATGAACGGATACTCCCCCGCCAATCCTGTCAGTATGACACTCGCCAATCCTGCCAGAAGAATCATCTTTGAAGCCATCGGCTCTCTCCCTCCTGCCCTCAGTGGGGCCAAAGTACCAGCTCAGGTTCAATTTCCGCAATCAACTTGAAATGCCTGTCTATCGTGAACAGCGGCAACTTGCGGTCGATGGCATCACGCGCAATGATCAAGTCGACAAGGCCGACTTTGTTGACGCCGTTTTTCAGACATTTGACTTGAAGCTGCCGGACTGACTCCCAATCGATTCCTGGCACCGTACACCGAACAACATCCAGCACCGTGGCATCTTCATCATGTGCAATCATTGAAGGCGCGAGTTCACTTTTAATCGCCTCGTTGATGACGGCTTCGTCACTCGTCAGCAGATAATCAAGCGCCTCGGCGATCCGCTCCTCACCCTTGGTTCCCCGAAAAAAGGAAATCCAGACAGACGAATCCACGAGCACGTCACTCATGCCCGTCCCCGTGTGATATCAAGATCAGGCCCGAAATCAGGTAGTGTTCCACGCATGGCACGCAGTTTTGCCAACTTGGAAAGACGGACAAGCTGCTCCAAGGCATAGATGATGGTCGCGGTTTTGGTGGAACCATGTCCTGTTGCCATCGCGGCCTCCAACAGCTCGCTCGGCATATTCAAAGTCATCTTCATAAGACTCCAATACATACGGCATTGAAAATAATGTATGTACACTTTACCACTCAGCGGCCATACTCGTCAATAGACAAACCCAATTTCTTTCCTTTTCTGACAGAACGACCATGCTCTGTCGCCGCCGTAGAGCCTCATTCGAGGGTGTACAACTCCTCTGCCAATCCAGAGGGCGCGTTTACTTCGCCTTCAGCAACACCACGGCGAAGGAACGCGGCGGCAGAGCCGCATCGGCGGGAATGTCGTTCGCGGAGACGACGGCGTCTGTCTTCTCGCCGTCCGTATAACGGACCGAAACGACGCTGTAGCCATCCAGTTTGCAGGAGATGGGCATCGGCTGGTCGGTGTCGTTCGCGCAGAAGATGGCCGCGGCGTTCCCCTTCTTCGCGGCACAGACGGAGAGGCCCTTCGTGCCGTCCGTCGTCGCCTTCACCGCCTGGCCGAGCTTGCGCAGCTCGTTGAAGGCCCTGAATGCGTAGTAGGCCCTGTGCGGCTTGTAGGTCATCGGGTTGAAGAGCGGGGAGTAGTTGCCGAGGCCGCAACGGGCGTCATAGATGCAGGCGACGGCACAGGGTCCGTTCTGCAGTTCAATCAGCTCGGTGGCGATACCAGACGCCTGCTTGGCCGTGCCCAGGTTGTCGTGGTGCACATACGGCAGCCATTCGTTGAAGTGGCGCTCGGTGCGGTCCGCCGTGAACCCGTACTCGTTCAGATGCTCGTCGGCGAAGCGGATCTGGCGAAGCGCCTCCTCCGGCGCGGAATAGGAGTGGAAGGAGAAGAAGTCCAGCGGCCAGCCGTTCGCCTTCACCGCCTTGAGGAATTCATGCGAGCAGGTGACGAAGTACTCCATACGCGGGGACGAATGCGCCGCCGCCACGTGTCCCGAACCGACGCCGGCATAGTAGCCGCAGCTGCCATAGCCGCCGATCTTCAGATGCGGGAATTTGGCCTTGAGATACGGCGCCACAGTCCCGTAGAAGCGGATGTACTCCGAGAACGGCGCGCGGAACATCGGATTGCGCGACAGGTCGGGATTGTTATCGGGCTCATTCCAGATCTCCCAGTAGGTGATCTTCATCCGGTGCCCCTCCGCCCAGCCCTCGGTGTAGTGGCGGATCACATGCTCACAGATGCGCCCCCACTTGGCGAAGTCCTTCGGCGGCTGACTGCGCCGCGGGGCGAATCCCTGCTCGGCGAAGTTCTCGATGGTGATGCCCAGACGGAAGTAGGGCTCGACGCCATTCGCCACAAGCGCCTTGAGAAGCTCGTCCGTTATGTCGAAGCGGTAGTTCTTCGGATCCGTCTCGTCCGCGTCGAAGTCCGGAAAGAGGTTGGGGATATCCACCCAGAGCCCCTGCCCGAGCCAGCCGCCCACGTCGTGGAGACGCGAATAGGGGATGCCCGCCTCCTTGAGGTAGTGCATCATCCGGAAGTGGGCCGGACCGCCCAGCATCGGCGGCTGGCCGACGCCGTTCACCGGTTTCACCGGACCGACGACGGAATTGAAGTCGACGCGGATCTCCGCCGCGGACGCAACAAGGGTGAACACCGACACGGCCAGGCCCATCAACCCGGCCAGGCCCAGAGTGGACTTGGAGTTTTTCATATTCATTTCCATTTAAACGAGGTTATTATCGAAAGATCACCATCATGCCCGTGCGGGCGAGAACGACGGACTTTCCATCCGCTGCCAGCGAAACCGCCCAGCGGCTGTCGCTTTCCACGCACTCGGCCGTCATCGACACCGGCGCCTCCACGACGCCCTTCTGCGCGACGAGCAGAACCCGCTTGCCGCCACGAATGGACTGCGCCACGTTCGTCACCCGCACGCGGAAATCCTTGCCAAAGGCCAACGGCACGTCCACCTTCAGCGTCTCGTCCACCGAAAGGTCCGCCGTCATTCCCTCCGCCACGAGGACCGGCGCCGCCGTGGCGTCCGCCGCCGTGCTTGCGACCGTGCCTGCGCCGGAGATGTCCGCCGCCACATAGCGGTTGCCGTTGATGTCGAGCGTCGCGCCGTTGGCGACGTGGATCGCGTTGAACGCCGGCAGATCCGCCGTCTCCGTCGAGCGCGTGAAGAGCGAACCATCGCCCGGGTCCACGCACCGCACGCAGGCGTCCGCCGCCGGATCCGCAGACCCCGTCACGTCGTATGCGAAGCCCAGATTCTCCGCCCAGCCCGTCGTCCGCGGGGAACCGTTATAGGACCGATACTCGAACGCGTGCGCCCCCGGCGTCAGCGTCTTCTGGACCTTCTTCAGCGTCCCGCCCGTCGTCGCCAGCACCTCCTCGCCGTCGATCTTCACCTTCACCGGACCGTTCACCGAACTCACGAACGTCCATGTCGCGTCCGCGTTCCCCCGGTTCCAGATGTAGCCCGTGTAGGTCATCAGGCGCGTGGACGCCGAGGGCGTGAAGTTCTCGGTGTAGAGCGCGTTCGCCGTATGCGGCCCGCGCATGACGAGGTTTGTCCCCGTCGCCGTTCCCGCAAACGCCGCCGCGGCGTCGGCGACCCAGTTCGTGCCTTCCCAGAGTCCCGGCGCCGGACCGCGTGGCAGCTTCAGCGTACCCGCCTGGACGTCGAGCTTCGCGCCGCCGAGCTGCGTGAAGTACTCGATTGTGTTCGCGCCGCTCTTCACGACCGTCGTGAACCGGCCGAGACCACCCTGCACACGGCCCGTCTGAGTCCCCTTCAGCTCGCACGCGCCAAGGTCCTGCGTCTCAGCCGTCATAAACGCCGCGCCGTAGTAGGCCGGCGGCGTAGCCTCCTTGTTCACCTCGTTGAGCGCACCCGCGCGGTTCAACACCAGCTTCGCCGCCTTCGGCAGCGTACCTGCACCGTACACGTCCACGATGCCACGGTCGACGATCACGCTTCCCGAGAAGGTGTTCGCCGGGTTGAGCAGATGCAGATACCGCGGTTCCTTGGTGTTGTTGCCGTCCTGCAGCTTGAAGTCGCCGCCACCCGAAACGGGGCCGCGCAGATAGATGGACGACCCGGCCGTATTGCCCTGGGACAGCAGTTCGACGGTCGCGCCGGACACAATCTCCCAGGGGTTCCAGAACGTGTTGTTGCCGTTCGCCTCCTCGCGTCCCTGCTGCGTCGTGTCACCGTAGACGCGGCATGCACCCTCAAGGAAACGGAACGTCCATTTGTCTCGACCTTCGCCGGTGATATTGCTCGACCAGAAACGCCAGCCGCCCTTGTTTTTGAACTCGAAGACATTGTCCGGCGACGTGCCGTTCCAGACAACACCCGGGGAACGGCACTGGCTGCCGTCCAGCACGATCTTTCCATCGTCGTTCACCGTCTGGAAGTAGACGGCAACATCGGTCCCGCTGATCGGCTGGTAGGTGAGGGTGAAACCGTTGAGCGTGACGTCCGCATTCGGCACGGCATGCCACGGCCCATGCCGCACGAGTGCATCGTCTTCGAGGACGAGGTGCTTGCCAAAGGCATTCTGCGTACTATACGAGCCAGGAATCATAGGGCCCGTCCGCAACGCGCCCTGGTTGTTCACGCCCGTGCCCGCGATGTGGAATGTCCGGTTCACGTTGAAATCCCTGTTGTCGGCCGTCATCTCGCAGAGGACCATCGCGCCCGCGTGCACATTGACGATGGCGGTTTCGACGTCCGCGCCGAACGCCTTTGCGCAGCCGCATTTCAGAATGCCGGCCCGCACGTCAATGCACCCGGCGTAGGACCCAATCGCGTTCGCCATGAACAGCGTGCCGGAGCCCTCCTTCACGAGCGTGCGCGTCTTGTCCGCACCGCCGTTCATCGACGCCTCCGTGACGTCGACAAAACCGTCCTCACCTGCGTGGGCCGCGTTGTAGGCCGCAAGCGCCTCCACCAGAGTCTGCGTCGCGCCGTCCGCCACCGTCAGCACGATTGGGTCGACGATCCGGGCCGGGCCAATCGTCACGCGGCCGTCGCCCGCAATCCAGTCCACCGCCGTGGCGCCGCCCACCGCCGTGCGCGCGTACGTGCCGCACGGCAGACGCGTTCCATCGACGTACACGCTCTGGAACTGCAACGCGACATCCGTCCCCGAGCACGAGGCGGGCATCCGCCGCCACGTCGAGACGGGAGCAGAAGAAACCCGCACCACTGCCGGACGCGACCTGGAACGTACCACCCGCACCAACGGAGACGAGTTTGAGTCCCGTGAACGAGGCGCCCTCCACGAGCCGCAGCGTGCCGTTCGCGACCTTGAGTCCGCCGCCGGCCGCGGAGACGGACTTCGCGATCGTGAAGAGGAAGTCGGAACCATCGCCCTGCTGGACGCCCGGCGCGAAGTCAATGCCGCCCATGCCGTAGAGCTGCCCCGTGAACCGCTGCTCCGCGAGCTTCGGCGTACCCGTCAGCCGCAGATAGGAGCATTCCGTATGCGTGCTGCCGATGCCGTGCGCCGTATTCGCGACTTCAGCGGACTCGACCATCGAACCATCCTTGATGGTCCAGGAGGGATCCGACAAATCCTTGCTCGACGTCACCAGCTCGAGCCGCAGGCCGTCGTCGTTCGAGCCCCACACGAACTCGTGGCCCGTGGAGGTTCCACTCACGCGCGGACGGAACGTGCCGCCCCGGAGAATCGTCTTCTTCGGCTGGTACGGGTTCTTGCCCTCGTTTGCCGTCGTGAAGATTCCGCCACCGGTTTTGACCAGCGTCGCCGTGGCGGTGCAGAGCACGCCCTTCTGATTGTTGAAGTAACAGCCAGAAGGCACGTGGATCGGCACCTCGCCGTCCCCGACGAGACGCACCCCCGCCCACCAGCCCATGCTGACGCCGTCCTTCATGACGAGCCCCTCGCCACCGGCCTTGAGGCAGATATAACCCTGGTGGATGGTATTGCCGACGTTGAAGACGAGCTTGTGCAGCGCGGGCAGCAGATCGCCATCCGGCGCGCCGGACATGTTGTCGATCTTCTTGTCGAAGACGACGATATCGTCCTCCTGCGGCGGCGTTTCCGGGATCTGCGTGCCGTTCGCGCCATCAAGGCGCCAGTTGTCCGCGCTCCGCCAGCTATAGCTGAAGCTGTTCTTCGTACCGCCGCCGGCCGCATAGTACGTCGTGCCCGCAGCCCACAGCCCGCCTGTCGCAAGCGCCGCGCAAACCGCCGCAACACCCGTCATCCGAATGCGCACCATCCGGTCACATGCTAATTTCGCCATTCCAAACTCCCGCTTAAGACAACTTCATAAAAATCTTAAACGATAGTCTACAATCCAACCCTTCCGTTGTCAATTTGAACTTTGAGAGGTCTAATGAAAAACATGAGCCGGTTGAAGTCCGCCTCGATGGACCGGATCTTGATCGTCTTCTCTTCGCCGTTGTCCTTGACGGTATTGGGCCGATCAGGGTCGCCGTTCACGTAAAGAACGAAACCGGATTCCCCTATTTTGGGGGCTGCCCCCGAAATCCCAAGCCGTCCCCCTGTCAATCCGCTATTCACAACGAACACAGGACAGAGTCCGTCGTGAGTCCGTAAAGACGACCACCGATTCCTCCGCGGCAATTTTGGATCGTCACCTTCACTTTGAGCGCCTCTGTCACGCGCTTTATGTAGCCGATTTTAGCCTTCGCACCAACGCGGGTCTTCGCCGTGTTCAGTCAGGAACCGCCGCAGCAGAAACGCCGTAAAGTACGGCAATGTCAGAACTTTACCCGCCCACCCAACATTGCCACCATGTAATTTGACACCCCAGCAGATGTCTTCGTAATGATCGCTTTTGATGAGGGTCTTCATGCTCTGCGCGTTGCCACCCCGCGCCTTGACCTCGACCGGCAGAAGCCGAGTCGCTGTCCTGACGAAGAAATCCTGCTCAAGCGTCGAGTCGTCCTTCTTGTAGTAGGCAAGGACATAGCCGAGCTTCGCCAAGGCATCGCCGACGATGTTCTCGTAAAGGCCGCCCTTGTAGACGCCGAGATTCCGATTAGCCCGCAAGTCCTGCTGCGACTCGTCATCAAGCTGCGCAACGAGCAATCCCGTGTCGGCCATGTAGATTTTGAACTTGTCGGCGTCGTAATTGCCCTTGATCGGCAGAGAAGGGAAATGCATTGCATGACAGAGATTGATGATCCCGGCGTCATTCAGCCATTCGACGCAGCCGCGATAGTCTGCGAACCGGGCCCCGCGCGCAACCTTCGTCACCTGAAACTTCTTGTTCTCCTTTGCGAGTTGCGCGGCAATGCTGTCGAAGACGTTCAGTATCCGCGTCTGGTCAGGTCCGGCAGCGTACTTGCGGACGTCAGAACGGTAGTCTTCGAGGATTTCCCGCTGCATCGCAAGCGAACCTTCGAACGTTCCCGTATCAACAAACCTCGCCACGACGCGCGGCATTCCTCCCAGAACGCAAAAATCCAGAAACTTGCCGTCCAGCAGTTTCTTTTCCATATCGTCAAACGGACGCACTTCGACCATATGGGAATAGATACGCTCGACGAGTTCATCTCCATACCCCTGAGCACGAAGGAACTCCTCGAAATCAAACGAATGCATCCTCATCTCCGTCTTGAATCCGACCGACACGCTGCTGATGCTCTTGTAATGGATTCCCAGAAGACTGCCGCTCAGGATAACGTCAAACCGTCCGTCCTCCTTAAAGAACTTAAGCGATGTGGCGATATCCGGAAACTCCTGAATCTCGTCAAAGAAGAGCAATGTCTCGCCAGGGATGAACTTGAGCGACGGATTGACGAGGGACATGCGCTTAATGATGGCATCTGCCGAAAATCCATCCAGGAGAATTCCCTTGTATTCTGGCTGCTCGACAAAGTTGATCTCAATAAGATTCGTATAGCTCGCTCGGGCGAAATGACGGACGGCTTCCGTCTTTCCAACCTGGCGAGCCCCATTCAACACAATAG
>JAUNMP010000141.1 GCA_030537465.1 bacterium | reverse complement strand
CCGTCAGGCGGACGTCCGGCACGACTTCGCCGAGGTTTTGCAATTACCTCTGTCGTCTTCGCGTCCTTTGCCACCTCGGTCACCTTGATGGGCTCGGTCACCTCGCGGTCGTATTGGGCGATGGCCTTCTTCCAGAAGTCGTTGAAGTCCTCCGGGTAGGGTGTGCCGGGGAGGATGTCCTTGCCGTTGTAGAGAACACCCCACATCGTCTTCTTGGCGCTCTTGGCGGGTTTCCAGACGTCGAGACGCAGGAACCCTGGCTCCGTCTGTTCGCCCGTCACCGTGAAGGTGCCGTCCTTGAGCGGCAGCTGGACTTCACCCTCGGCGAGCTTCTTGTCGCCGAAGTTGTTGAGTTGCCATTTGATTGTCCCCTTCGAAAGGTCCTCGCCTGGGGCGCCGGAGGCCTTGACCGTGAAGGTGGTCTTCTCGCCGAGCTTGTAGATGCAGTCGGCGTGATCGGTCGAGATGGCGAAGTCCAATGCCAGAGTTGGGAGCAGAAGGGCGGAGCAGATTGCCGCGCTAAACATCAGTTTCATGTAAAACATCCTTTCTTAGGGTAAAAGTATATCAGAATTCCCTGCTTTGGTCATCGGACGACAGAGGTGGCCCTTTCTGGTGCCGGGGTTGCTTGCCAGTGGCGCGGAGGGTATGGTAGAATAGGAACATGAAATTGTTGAAGAACTTGTTGATGTGGGGAATGCTGGGAGGTCTGCTCGCCATGGGCTGCACGTCCATGCGGGAGTCCCCTCTGAAACCCGTGGACGGTGTCTGTTCAATTGGCGCTGGGTGCTGCCTGGGGGTGACGGGACTCCACTCGTCTCTCGGTGGGATTGACAAGACCCGGTTTGTCTGCGGTATGACCGAGGATGCATTCGTCTTTCGCTTTGAAGTTCAGGACGAGCATGTTTACGCCGCTAAGACGTTCACGTCCAAGCGGGTCGTGGCAGGGACCGACCGCGTGGAACTGTTCTTCTGCGCGACGCCGTTTTTGGAAGGCGACTACTACTGCGCCGAGATTGATCCCCTAGGACGCGTGATGGACTACAAGGCGAAGCTCTACCGCAAGTTTGACATGTCCTGGGCTTTCCGGACAATGAAGACCCAGGCCTTCGCGATTCCTGGTGGTTACGCGGTCTCCGGTTCCGTGTCAAAGCAGGAATTGAGGGAGCTGGGAATCAATCCCGAGAGGTTTGGCCTCGGCGTGTTCCGTGGCGACTTCAATACGGACGGGAAGTTGGTCGCATGGTGCTCCGCGGCTCCGATGCCCGATTTCCGAAAGCCTGACTTCCACAAGCCCGATGTGTTCTTTTGGTATCATTAAGCCGCACGATCAAGGTTACTCTGTCTATGAAAGCGAAAACTCTTTTCTCCGTCTGTGCGCTTGCAGTTGGATGGAGCGCGTTTGCCGACTCGGCGGACGATGCCGTTGCCCTGGCCGAGCGCACGATATCCTATGTCGAGAAGGCCCGTGTCGACCAGAAGGCGCTTGGGGAGCTCGTCCACGAATACAAGCTGGACAAGGATTGGCTCGCGAAGACGACGAATGTCGAGATGCGTGCGTCGATTGAGCGCGAGATCCGTCGTCTGCGCCGTGCGATTCTCTTTCTCCACCCCGACTTGAACTTCGACAAGCTGCTCGCCGTCCAGCGCGGACTGCCCTACACGTGGGATCTGCACATGGTTGACCAGTATGTCGGGAAGCTCTCGCGTCCCGGCCCCGGACTGATCGTCCTCACGGACTGGAAGACGAATCCGAAGAAGACGCGTCTTCTGGGCGACAAGCTGCCCGAGGGCACGGTTCTCAACCCCGACCTGCACTGGGATGCGGACAAGATCGTCTTCGCGTTCTGCGACCATACGCGCAAGCCCCCGAAGGGATTCGACCCGCGGACGTACGGATTCCATCCCGATGCGGGCGGCAACCCGTGGATTTCGAAGCTCGATCCTGAGAACCCGCTGTTCAAGGACGGCAAGGCACATCCCGACGTCGAGGCGCAGCAGGCCTTCCGCCGCTACTTTCTCTACGAGTGCGCGGCGGACGGCAGCTGGGTGCGCCAGCTCACGGGCACGGCGCGGGACAAGATGGAGACGCGCGACGGGCGCCAGACCGTCGTGATCGAGGACGTCGATCCCTGCTATCTCCCCGACGGCGGCATTGTCTTCACGTCGACGCGCGGGCAGAACTTCGGGCGCTGCCACTGGGGCCGTTACACGCCTTCATTCCTGCTCTACCGCTGTGACGGCAACGGCGACGCGGTCACGCCGCTCTCCTTCGGCGAGGCGAACGAGTGGGAGCCCGCCGTGCTGAACGACGGGCGCATTGTCTACACACGCTGGGACTACATCGTCCGCAACGCCGTCTGGCACCAGTCCCTCTGGACGACGCGTCCGGATGGCACGGGCGTCGCCCACTACTACGGCAACTACTCCGAGCGCGTCTGCGTCGATACCGAGGCGAAGGCGATTCCCGGCACCTCGCGGATTGTCGCGACGGCCACGGCCCATCATTCCATCACGCAGGGTTCGCTGTTTCTGCTCGATGTCTCGAAGGGCGAAGACGGCGATGCGCCGATCACGCGCCTCACGCCGGAGAGCCCGTTCCCGGAATCCGAGAGCTGGGACCTGGGTACGACGTTCTGCAGTCCGATGCCCGTGAACGACACGCTCTTCTTCTGCGCGCGTTCAATGGAGCCGATGTCCTTCCCGAAGGGACACATGCGTCGCCACACGGGGTCCTGCGGTGCATCCTGGCCGTCGCACGCCGCATTTGGCATCTGGCTGGTGGATACGCTCGGTGGCCGCGAGCTCATCTACAAGGATGCGGAGTGCTCCACGTTCAATCCGATTCCGATGGTCAAGCGGACGAAGCCGCCGGTGCTGGCGAGCATTCTGCCGCCGGCCGAAACGGCACCCACCACGGGCGTCTGCTACGTCGAGAACGTCTACGAGTCGCGTCTGGACATCCCGAAGGGCTCCATCACGGCGCTTCGCGTGAACAAGCTCCACAACATGCCGGCCTGCCGTCGCGAGACGATGCACCAGGGGCGCGACCTCGAACTCTACAAGGAGTCGCTTGGCATCGTTCCCGTGGACGAGAAGGGCGCCTGCGCGTTCCGCATCCCCGTTGGCGAACCGATCCAGCTGCAGGCTCTCGACACGAACGGCATGGCGATCGTCACGATGCGCAGCTTCATCTATTCGCAGAAGGGCGAAGTTCAGGGCTGCACGGGCTGCCACGAGCAGAAATACCAGGCGGCGCCGCCGACCAAGTACGCCGGTCGCACGGTGATCGATCCGATCAAGGAAGTCGAACTCGGCTATGAGGGACCGTTCAGCTACTACCGCAGCGTACGTCCGATTTTCGAGGCGAAGTGCGTGACGTGCCACACGGGCGGCGAGGGCAAGCCGCCGTATCTGGGCGGACTCGACGGCCAGCGCTTCATGGTCAACAAGAAGCATGTCAAGTTCCTGAGTTCCTACAAGGAGACGCACATCTCGACGCCGTACGACTTCTACGCGGCCGCGTCGCCGCTCACAAAGCGTCTGCAGACCGGCCATGGCGGCGTGAAGCTGACGCCCGACGAATGGAAGAAGATTATTCTCTGGATGGACTTCAACGTGCCCGAGTTCTCGCACGGCGGCGGCTACAGCTGGAACCGCATCGAATCCCCCTCGACGAACAAGTGCGAGGACATCCAGGGAACCTGTGGCAAGGGTACGGCCTGCGACTGTCGTAGCTGTTGGATTCGCATCGGCGAACTGAACAAGCCGTCGGCGAAATAAGGTTAAAGTGTTAAATGG
Organism: bacterium; assembly: GCA_030537465.1. GTDB lineage: Bacteria > Verrucomicrobiota > Kiritimatiellia > RFP12 > UBA1067 > RUG572. The sequence continues at coordinate 8,631 of JAUNMP010000141.1, read as the reverse complement.
TTGAAGGGTTGGAGAATTAAGTATGAAGAAGCTGCTGTTGTGGGGAGTGGTACTGGGCGGATTGGCCGCCTCGGCGTATGAGTTCAAGTATGAGAAGGGCATCGCCTACTACGATTCGGAGAAGCTTGCCAAGGAGGGCGAAATCGCCCAGAAGAAGTGCGTGCTCGACGTCAAGTGGCCGGTCGGCGTGACGAACTTCGCGACCGTGATCAACATTCACGGTGGCGGTCTTGTGAAGGGTGGCCGCCACTTTGCGCCGTGGCCGGAGGAGGCGAATGACAAGGATCCTGTCGCCGGCGTGGCGGTGGCGTATCGCTTTCTCACGGAGACCACGCCGACGAACTGCATCGCCGATGCGGCCGCCGCGGTCGCCTGGACGTTGAAGAACATCTCCAGATACGGTGGCGACCCGAAGAAGGTGTTCGTGACGGGTATCTCCGGCGGCGGGTACCTGACGGCGATGATCGGCATGGATCCGCAGTGGCTCGGCGCATGGGGGTACAAGACGACCGACCTCGCGGGTATCATCCCGCTGACGGGGCAGGTCACCAAGCACTTCAACGTGCGTGCGGTGTCGTTCAAGGACAAGGATCCGACCTATGCGCCGAAGATCGACCCCTGGTCGCCCCTCTACTGGGTGAGAGAGAAGGAATTTCCGCCGTCGCTCTTTCTGACTGGCGGGCGCCTCGACAACGAAATGCCGTGCCGCGTGGAGGAGAACGAGTTCCTCGGCATCTCCATGCGCAGGTGTGGGCACACGAACTGCTCCTTCATCGAGACGGAAGGCAGTCATGGTGGCGGCGTCGAGCCTTCGAGCCGCTACTTGCGTGACTTCGTGATGAAATGGTGCGACGCGGACGGCGTCGGACGCTTCGCGGATGGCGAGCGCGTGGTGTTCGTGGGCGACTCCATCACGCATGGTGGTTGGTACGAGGCCTATCTGCAGCTCTTCCAGAACCTGCGTCGTCCCGGCTGCGGCACGCGGATCATGAACGCGGGCATCAGCGGCGATTCGGCCCAGGGCGGCGATGCGCGGTTGAAGGACGACGTGCTGGCGATGAAGCCCGACCGCGCGTTCATCATGTTCGGCATGAACGATGTCGGACGGCCCTACTACGAGAAGGTCGAGCCCGTGGACGAGAAACAGGCCGCCGCGCGCCAGAAGCGGCTTGATGTCTACAATGAAAAGCAGCGGAGTCTGGCGGCACGTCTTCCTGCGGCTGGCGTGAAAACGGTCTTCATCACGCCATCGCCGTATGACCAGTATGCGGATGCACCGGCCGAAAACTTGGCCGGCTGCAATGAACCCGGCCTTTCGACCTGTGCCAAGATCGTTCGCGACATCGCCCGCGAGAACCACTTTGGTCTCATCGAGATGTTCAACCCGATGACGGAGATCTTCAAGGCGAACCCGACGGCGCATTTCTGCAAGGACCGCGTCCATCCCGGTCCCTTTGGCCATCTGATCATGGCTGCACAGATTCTCGACCAGATGCGCTATACGCCGATCGTGGCCCAGGTTTCGCTGGATGCCAAGACGGGCAGGTGCTATCCGCGCTCCAACAGGCAGAAGATGCCGGAGACGCGCAACGCCGTCGTCTCATCCATCTCTCGCTTCAAGGACGGACTGGCGTTCACCTACGCCCCGAAGGCGCTGCCGTTCCCGATGTCGCCGGACTACGAAACGGCCGAGAAGTACTATCCGCTGACGGCGCGTCTCAATCAGGAACGGATCATCGTGACGAATCTCGTGGCCGGATCGTATGATCTTGCGTTCGACGGCGCGAAGGTGGGGACGTTTTCCGCCGACGAATTCCTCAAGGGCGTGAACGTGGCGCTGTTGCCGACGCCGAACCAGAAACGCGCGCAGGAGCTTCTGCCGCTCGTCGCCCAGCTGCAGGACATCGCCCTCAAGCGTCGCCAGCTGGAACTGAACCGCATCCGCATTCGCGGGGCGAAAATCGATCCAAAGGATCAGGCGGCGGCTCTGGCTTGCCTCGAAGCTTGGCTCGCGAAGCGCGAGGCGGAAAACAATCGCCACATTGGCGCGTATCGCAGTTGGGTGAAAACCTATCGTGAATGGGCGCCGCGCGAAGGCGAGCTGATCGCCGCGGAAGAAGATGTTCGCGAGCGCCTGAACGCGGTGCGCCCCGCGGTTTCCCGCGTGACGATCACCCGCGTTCCTTGAGCGTAGCAAAACTTATCGCCCCTCGCCGAGCACCACGGAACGCTCGGTGAGGAGGCAGGGGGAGTCGTAGACGGGGACCATCTTGTAGATGTACCAGTCGTTGTCGGCGAACTTGAGGATGTTCTTCCGCGGGAATTCGTAGACCTTTCCGGTCATCAGGTCCACCCAGACGGGCTCCTTGAGCGGACGGCGCAGCGTGAAGACCGCGGGGCGCGTCTCGAAGCTGTCCGTGGGGCACAGACGGTTGTTCTTCGCATGGTACGTCGAGAGGTCTCCATGGTCCCAGAACACATAGACACTCGCGCCGTCCTTGCCGGGTTTCCGGTACTCGTACATCGCGATGGTCTGGTCGTTGGTGGAGATCGTGAGGCCCTTGGGACGGCGCTTGAGCGTGCAGTCGAAGACCGACGCCACGTTCTGGACGGCGTAGTAGGCGAGCTTGAGGTCGATGACCGTCTTGTCCTTGGCGCGGCGCGTGAGGCTCTTGTTCTCGCCGCCGCCCATCATGGTGAAGACGCTGGATTCGACGTCGTGGCCGAGGTCGCCGAGCATGCGGCGCATGTCCCACTTCGCCTGCGAGTATTCGCTCCACGGATATTTCGCGAGCGCGGATGAGGCGACCCATCCGCTCGGGCAGCCGTTTTCGCCCTGGCGCATCCTGCAGTTGGGGTTGTACTTCTGCACGACGGTCTTCTGCTTCTCGACCTCGGCGTAGGAGAGGTCGGGATTCCAGATGTACCCGTGGTAGATCACCCAGGTGAACAGATTGACGTCCTCCCCCATTGCCTTGAGGCAGTTCTCGAGGAACTCGGCGTTGTTCTGGGCGAGGGAAAGGGCGCCGATGCGGGCGTCGGGGATGTTGCGCTTGATGATGCGGGCCGTGCGGACGTTCTGGGCGGCGATCTCTTCGGGCTTCTTGCGCTCGTCTTTGGTCAGGTTCTTCCGAGTTCCGTCCGGCATGTAGCGGATGCCGACGTCGGGCTCGTTCCACATGGCCCAGTCGCGGACCTTCCCCTTGTAGCGCCTGGAGAGCTCGTCCACCCAGTGGTCCCAAGCCGCCCAGGCTTCGGGAGAGGAGGGGAATGCGGCGCCGAGCAACATGCCGCCGCCGCCTTCTCCGTAGGCGGGGTTTCCATAGCCGGTCTCGAGGAGAACGTTCAGACCGTGCCCGACCGCATAGTCGATGATCTCGTCCAGCCAGGTGAAGTCGAGCTGGCCTTTGACCTTCTCTGTCTTCGCCCAACCGGCCTGCAGACGGATGGTCTTGATGCCGAGGGGCTCGAGATAGTCGCGGAACTTGGTGAAGTCGTCGAAGTCGCGGTCGAGGCCTTCGCAGCCGACGGTCCAGTTCGAGGCCTTGATCTCGCTCGCCGCACGGGGACGGATCGTGCCGAGATACTTGAACGGAACCTTGAGCGGCGTCTCCACGCGGTTGTCGGAGGTGTCGACGAGGGCAGGGGCCGCCTGGGCGGACATGCAGAAGAATGTACAGGCTGCAAGAAGTGTGCAATTCAAAGTCTTCATTTCTGGTCCTTTCGGTTTCTGTTAGTATAGCATAGGTAGTGCCTTGTCCGCAGAAGGCCTTCTATGGTAGAATGGCGCTATGAAAATCAAGATTTCGTTCACCGCTGCCGCCGTTCTGGCGATTCTCTCTGTTTGTTCTCTGGCCGCCGAAGAACATGAGCTCATACCGCCCGATGCGAAGACGCCCTATGTCTTCGCGTCCCGGCCGAAGGAGTTCGCGGGCAAGCCGGACGCGCGGTCGTTCGGATTCGCCGTCGATGGCGCGAAGCGTTTTGCGGATCTCCCCGCGCTCGGGAAGGAAGGGGCGATCAAGCTGCGCGTGCGCGCGACCGATCCGCAGACGGACGCCCTGGAGATCACGTTCCATCAGAGCGATGGACGCGTGTGGGGATGTGCCGGGCTTGCGATCGGTGATGACGGTGAATGGGCGGATGTGCTGTTGCCGTTCGCGGAGATGAAGTACTTCAGCCACTGGGGAAATCTACCGCCGAAGAGACCGGACGACCTGCCGAACGAGAAGCTCCTGACCTCCATCCGCTTCTGCTACGGAGCCTGGCTCTGCCGCGGTTCGCTGGACAAGCCGCATGGTTTCGAGATTGAATCCATCAAGCTGGTTCGCCTGCCCCCGGGGGCATTTGGCGACGGGAAGGATCACTCTCTCGGCGAATTCCCGCGTCTTGCGGACGAGACGGACGATACAGCGCGGTTCCAGCGCGCGGTCAACGCCACGCCGGCGGGTGTGCTGACCGTTCCGCGCGGTGAGTATCTGATCTCCTCGATGATCCGCGTGGACAACCGCTGCTCGTTTGACCTGAACAAGAACGCCATCCTGCGGGCAGTCAAGCCGATGAAGTTCGTGATGATGATCGACGGGCGCCGTGCAAGCCCGGTACGTTCACACGACTACAATGTTTTCTTCCGTGGCGGCGTGGTGGATGGCGACGGACTCGCCTCCTGCGTCTGTGTGAAGGGGTTCGCGCATTACACGATGAAGGACTGCACATTCCTGAACGGCAAGGACTACGGCCTACGCGTCGACGGCGGCTACGAGATGATCGCGAACAATGTCTACTGCAAGTGCGTGAAGCCCGGCCTCGCGGGCAATTCAGGCTTCTACGTGAACGGCGGCGACAGCCATTATGTGGACTGCATCGTGGTCGACTACACGATCGGCTTCAATCTGAAGAGCGGCGGCTCGAACCGTCTGACTCGCTGCCATGTGTGGGGTGGACCGATCCCGCCGCCCGCGCCGGGCGAACTCCCCGAGATGCTGAAGGGGTCCGTCAACTTCAAAATAGACTGCTCGTCGGCGATTCTGCGCGACTGCTACGCCGACACGGGGGAGATCGGCTATCTCGTGAATGGTTGGGATACGCGCCTTCTGGGATGCTCCTACTTCAACAACAAGCACTTCAGGCTCGACGGCATCACCATCATCAAGCACACGCGCGGGCGTCTGCTGGTGGAGGATGGCGGTTTCGTGAAGACGACGCCGAACTACAAGGTCTACGAGGGGTGTGGACAGGTCGAATGGCGCAACATGATGTACTCGGGCTTTGGTCCGAAGGACGACTGTCCTGGCGCGCTCTCCTTCAGGAAGGCGTCCGCCAAGGACCAGCCGGCCCTCAAACTCGCCGAATGATCATTTCCGCAGGCGAAGGTTCCTGAACTTCACCGTCATCTCCGGCCCCTGATGGAGCTGGAGGGCGAGGTGGCCTTTCGCGGGGAAGAACGCCTCGCGCGGATCGTCGATGGAGGTCGTCCGCACGCCGTTGATCCACACGTTGATCGTGTGCCCCTTGACGACGATGCGGATGTCGTTCCACTGCTCGGTGCGGTAGAGCTTCTGCAGATCCTTGTTGTCGGCGAAACGGACGACTTGCTTTTGTCCGTCCGGGGCGATCGTCACATCCGCGCCGCGCTCGCCCACGAGGTGCTGCTTCGGGTGGTAGAGATAGCCGACGTAGTTGCCGCCGCCGTTCATGTCCGCCTGGTAGCCGTTGTCGCCGATGAACTGCGGCAGGCAGCGGAGCTGGATGCCGGAGTTCGCGTTGCGGGAGAGCCAGAACTCGGCGCGGAGCTCGAAGTCCGCGAGCTGTTCGGCGGTGTAGACGAGGTGGTGGTTGGGTTTGCAGAGATGGTTCTTCGTGGACTCGCCGGTGATGACGCCGTCCTTGACCGAGAAGTAGCCGTCCTGCTGGCTCCAGCCGGAGAGGTCCTGCCCGTTGAAGATCGGACGGAAGAGCACAGCGTCGGCGCCGGGGACGCATCCGCGCCTCTCCAGTGTGTCGATCACCTTCACCAGGGCGACGCGGTAGTCGCCCTCGGCGCTGGCGCAGGCCGCGAGAAGGGGCTTTGCGACGGCATCGGGCAGTCGGCATCCCGCGAGTTCGGCCTCGCCGTTTTCCCGCGTGATGGTGGTGATTGTCGGTCCGTTGCCGACCTGATAGGAAAGACGGAGCTCCTTGGCTTTCCCGGGAGCGGGATCACGCGCGAAACCGCCGTGCCCCGCGAGGCGGTTGCCGGCCATGATGGAGTGCGAACCATTCTTGACGAGTTCCGTCACCATGTCCATCACGTTCGCGACGGGATGGACGATGGTCTTGCTCTGGTTGTCCTTGACCTCGTCCGTCCCAAAGTAGCCGTATTCGGCCTTGAGGATCTTCACGTCTACCTTGTCCGCCACGAATTCGCGCGTGGCGAGGCGGATGAGCGAGCCGATGAGGCGCTCCTCTTTTGGGGTCTCCCTGAGAATGTCGAGGAGAAGGGGCAGGTCGTTGATCTCGCAGAGGGTCGCGAAGGACTTGAAGATCTCGTTGCGCACGCCGGCCTCCTTCGTCGTGCGGGCGATTTCGCGGAATCTGGGAAGGAGGCTGTGCACGCGACGGTCCCCCAGAACGGTCACCGCGAGCCTGGCCTTTTTGACGTCGCTCCCCGTGACGAGCTCCATCATCTTCTGGACAATGCCGTCGTTTGGGAACCCGACCAGCTGGCGGCGTGCGAGCTGGGCCTCGACCCCCGTACCGAGCGCCTTCTCCACCAGCGCGGGCACCACGGAGAGGTCCCCGTTCTGGAGAGGCGTCTTCGCAGGGAAGGCCGTCAGAATCTCGGAGGATCCCGCATAGTCGGGAGGAACGGGCGTGGCGCGAAGACGCAGCGAGGTTTCGAGTCCCTTGCGGCGCCGGGCCTCCTTGACGTTGGCGAGCGCGGATCGGAGGGCCGTCTCGGCCTCGGGACCAGGGATGTTCTGGAGACCGTAGCGCGCGGCGTGGAAGAGTTCCTTCGCGGACAGGTCTGTGAGCAGGGCGGCCAGCGCGGGGACGGCGGCTGCCGTGCCCTTGTGGCAGAGTTCCTGGCAGGCGGTGATCTGGTCGTTGACGCCGTTCTCCTTCAGCACCGCGAGGAGTTCCGCCTCGGTCATCTGAAAGGCCGGCGTCTTAAGCTCCGCGGCGAGGAGCGTGAACGCCCCCGCAACCATTGAGCAGACAAGAAGTTTCTTCAACGTCATGGAATTCCTTCTCCCTGTGTCATTTGAATTTTAAATGAATTCCCATCCCTCGCGCTGTGCGCGGGAGAGCATGCGGTTCGCCTCGGGATCATTGACGAACTGTTCCTTGACGGGATCCCACTGCAGGTCGCGTCCGAGCCACTGGGCGATGTTGGCGCAGTGGACGGTCGTCATGGAGCGGTGCATGAGGACGGGGTTCGCGATGGTCTTCGTGCGCGTCTTGACGGAGTTGAGGAACTGGCGCATGTGGTTCTGCCCGGTGTAGCCGGTGCGGACGAAGTAGTCCGAGAGGATCTTTTCGTAGTCCGCGAGTAGGGACGGGCGCGAGACCTCCGGGCGCGAATAGCCGTCTGCGCAGGAGACCCATCCCTCCGAACCGACATAGCGGATGCCGCAGGTGCCGCGCCAGCCTCGCTGGCAGGTGACCATGTCGACGCCATTCGCGAAATGCATGCGCAGACCGTCCGGAAGGGGCTTGTGCAGGCAGGGGTAGAAGACGGGGGACGTGTTCTCCGCGCCGATGGCGTCGTGGCACTGGGCGAAGGTGTGGGAGCCCCATTCGCCGATCACGCCCGTGTAGAGGTCGTGGTCGCGGTGCCAGCCGCCGTGGAGGTAGCGTTCGTTGTAGGGACGCCAGGCGCAGGGACCGAGCCAGGCGTCCCAGTCCACGATCTCGCGCGGCGGCTGGGGCTGGGCCGGCAGCCAGGTGCGCTCGAGATTCACGTTGCCCCAGGGCGCGAGATGGGCATAGACGAGCTTGACGTCGCCAAGACGGCCGAGACGGAGGAGCTCGTTGCAGACGACGAAGTTCGGCTCGCTCAGGCGCTGCATGCCGGCCTGGTAGACACGATTGTGCTTTCGTGCGGCGGCGACGACGGCCTGTCCCTCCTGTACGGTCATGGAGGCGGGCTTCTCGGTGTAGACGTCCTTGCCGGCGCGCATGGACATGATGGAGACGCCGGCGTGCCAGCGGTCGCTGGTGGCGGTGAGGATGGCGTCGATGTCGGGACGCGCCAGGAGCTCCCTCATGTCGATGTACGGAGCGCAGTCGGCGGTTCCGTAGTGTTTGTCGACGAGGTCCTTGATGGCGTCGCGACGGTCCTTGCGGACATCGCAGATGGCGACGAACTGGACGTCCTTCTCGGGCAGTACCCAGTTCCGCAGGTCGCCTGTGCCACGGTTGCCGAGGCCGATGGCCCCCATGACGATGCGGTTGGACGGGGCGACGGCGCCATTACGTCCGAGCGCGGATGCTGGGATGAGCCACGGAAGGGCAACCGTTCCGCTGGCCTTGGACAGGAAGGCGCGTCGGGACATTTTCGCTTTCGTCATGGATCCTCTCTCCTGATGGAATGAATTTGGAATTACCCCATTTTTTCGATGGGCTCCTCCGACGCACATTCTAGCGGAT
>JAUNMP010000140.1 GCA_030537465.1 bacterium | reverse complement strand
CGCCGTCAGGCGGACGGACAAGCCGTCAACGCCGAGGTTTTGCAATTACCTCGAATGGTAGAGTTCGGTACAGTCGGTCGCATTGTATCCGGCGATGTTCTGGTCGGGCGATCCATTGGAAGCGGACAGGCCAAAGGAATGCTGGACATTGCGCGCACCGCCCAACACGTAGCCATAGGCCCGGTAGACGCCGTGCACGTAGAAGGCATGGCAGATGGTCGAGAACCCATTCGTCAGCGACACGCCGTCCGCGGTGACGGCCGTTGAAAAGTGCATGGCGACACCGCTCTGGGCACCCCCGAAATACAACGAAGGCTTGTCCGACTCAATTATCTGGAAGACGGGGCTCTCCGTTTTAAAGGAATGATCCGCAACGGCTCGAACGTAACGACAGTCCGACGCCGCCGTCCCCAAGGGTTCGCGTACGTCGTGCCACTCCTTGACATCCGTCCCATTCTCCTCGAAAACGACATTGCTACCGGCATCCATCCAGAGCGCCGCCTGGTTGAGAATCGCCGGTGCCGCCATCTGAACAGGGGTGGAGCCCGCCTCAGTCACGCGCACGGTTCCAGAATGAACGCGTAGCGCTGAATTCGATGCCGTATGGAATTTCGAGGCGTCAAGTGTCAAAAGACCGTCAACCGACAATCCAAGATACGATTCTGGACCGAGCATCCATTCGCCCGCCTGCGTGCCGGAGGGAGAAAACACGACCGATTTCAGTCCACGGGTCCCTACCGCGAGTTCGACTTGAGCATATGACGTACATGCAAATAGACTAACCCCCCAAAGGACACACTTCAGCATTCGGGCTTCTGCCGAATGCCCGCCCCAAACCTTGTCTTCGCGTATCGTATTCGCCATTTGTCGTACGCTCCTTCACGACACCACACAGTCCGATTGGAACCCAATGGCGAGAGAGGTAATTTCAAAAACCCTCTGACACCGTGCCGATGGTCCTGCCACCCGACAGGAAACCCACCACCGACACCCTCCGCGCCACGAGGAATCGTGCGCAACCATTATTGCATTTTTCCAGTCCGAAGGCAAGTGGCAAGTTGAATTTTTCGGGGTGGATAATTGGTATTTTCATAGATATTCATTGACTATTCTTTGTTATATCGTACAATACGGTCATGAAAACTTCATGCGCCGGCGCCATCCGCGGACTCTGGGACGAACTCAACCAGGGACTCTTCCCCGGAATCGACGACAACATCGGCGAGCTCGACGCCAAGCACAGGCTGTTCAGGACCGTCTGCGAGGCGGTGATCAAGCCCCGCGAGTTCGAGTACGCGAAATGGAAGGGAAACGGACGTCCGCCGGCCAGCCGCCTGAAGATCTTCAAGGCGTTCCTCCTCAAGGCCGTGCTGAACGTCAAGGACACGAAGGAGCTCGTGCGGATGCTCCGGGCGGAGCCCCTGTCGCGCAGACTCTGCGGGTGGGACAGTCCGGGTCTCGTCCCGTCGCAGTCGCGCTTCAGCCGCGTGTTCGGCGAGTTCGCCGGACGGGGCTTCACGGACGCGTGGTTCGCCGAAATGATCGTCAAACACCACGGCGACATCCCCGCCGAGACCGTCAGCTACGACTCCGCGCCCGTCGAGGTGAGGTCACGCGCGGCGAACGCGAAGCGCCGCCTCGCGCGGATCGACCCCGACCAGCCGCCGCCGCCCTCGCCGATCTCCGTCCAGGGCGCGCGCACGGCGGAAGCCAACATGGCCGAACTGCCCGTCGAATGCGAATGGGGGTGCAAGCGCGACTCGCAGGGGAATAAGATGAAGTGGAAAGGCGGCAAGATCCACGCGGCGGTGACGCGCGACGGCGTGCCGCTCGCCGTGAAGTACACGTCCGCGTCCCTGCACGACTCGCAGGCCATGATCCCTCTCGCCCAGCAGGCGTCCGCGCGCGTGCCCCACCTCTTCGACCTCGCCGACGCGGCCTACGACGCGGAGCCCATCCGCGCGGCGTGCGCGGAGCTCGGCACAGTCGCCGTCATCGACGCGAATCCCCGCAGGTCCGCCGAGGCGCACGCCATGAGCGAACTCGAACGGGAGGTCTACAGGGACCGCAGCGCGGCGGAACGCTTCTTCAGCCACCTGCTCGAATCGCACGGCGGAAGGACCGTGCGCGTCCGCGCGCCCGCGAAGGTCGCGCTCCATCTGCTGCTGGGCACGATCGTCGTCGCCGTCGAGCAGATGCTCCGCATGGTCTCCGCATGGTCTGCTGACGGCGCATGCCCGGAAATGGGCGGAAACCCTTGTGGCGACGGCGTCAGAAGGCCGTATCGCCCGCCGCCGCATTGTCTGAAAAACCTGCCAGCCCCCGCACGTCACGAAAGATGGCGCAATCGCTCCGCCCGGCTCCCGTCACATGACCTCCCGGACCCAGCGCATCGAGGTTTTGAAATTACCTCGAGATTATAACAAATCTCACCCTCCAAAGGTCCGGTTCTTGGCGAAATATCAACCGCGAGACGAGAATCAGATGAAATAAGAAAGAAGAACCTGCTGAATGTCTTCCGTATTCAACGCATCCACGGCCTGCGCCACGTTGCTGGCGGCCTCCCGGAAGGACTCCAGACGCGCAGGATCCTGGGCGATTTCGTCGATGCGGCTCGCGAGGTAGCGGTCGGAGGCCCGGCACTGCGCCGGCAGCTGTGCATCGAGGCCCTGCAGGACGGCCTGTGCAAGCCGCGTGCGGACGTTCGGCGCGACATCCTGCGGAAAGAGCTTCTCGCACATCCTGTCGACGGGGCGCTGGGGCTGGAGCGGATCCGCCGACACCATCTCAAGTGCCTGGAAATGTCCCGGCACATAGTGGATGTACGCCAGATCCTTCCGCTCGAACGTCTCTCCCGTCAGAAGATCCCGGTCGAAGGTCTGGAACGACGACACACCCTGGTTGTTGGTCGAGACCATGACGACGGGGCGTTTCAGGACGTGCGCGAGCACAACGCCCGTCGCGAGATCCGCCTGGTCTTTGGACGTCTCGTCGAAGATGCCCGCGTTGAAGGTCTCCTCGAGATGGGCGAGCGAGACGGTTCCGAAGAAAAGCTCGCCCTTCTCGTTGCGCGTAAGCGGCGACGGAGACGTGCCGGCGGATGCAATCGCCTGGTCGACGATGTCGCGCATCATCCTGCGCAGGCTCTTCGCGTTGGCCGCGGACGGAGTGATGCCCATGTGCCGGAGCGCGGAGAGGAAGAAGCAGTGGTTGCCGCCCGCCCCGCCCTGTTCGTATTCGTTGAAACGGTAATCGCGTCCATCCGTCGGATTGTAGTACTTCCGGGCGACGACCCCACGCTCCTCGTTCGAGCCCGCATCGTTGATCTTGCCGCCCGCGGCGACAAAGGACTCGTGGACGCCTTTGTCGACCGCAGAACCATCTTCCGGGGGGAGGGACTGGGCCGTGTGGTCGGACGTGTTGTCCTCCTTCACGGCGAAGAAACTCGTCCAGGGCGGATCCTTCACCGCAGGCGCCGACTGCGGAAGTTCAAGACTGTAGGCCTCGGCCGCGCGGACGTCGGCCGGAGATGCGGCAGGCGCCTTCCCTTCAACGGCCTGGAAGACGGCTCGGATGTTGCGTGCCGTCAACGGCTTCCCTTGCCCGTAGTCCCCGAGATTCAACGCCGAGCGAACGGCCACCGGCACGTTCTCCAGCTTTCCGCCGTACTGGGCGACGACGGCGTTGATGAACGTGTCGCGCACCAAATCGTTGATTTCGCGCCCGGCGGAATTTCCATTCCCGGCGACGACGGAGATGTGCCGTTCCGTCGCCCCCAGCAGGGCGACGCGGGACTCGTTCGTCTCGTTCGCATTCGCGAACGTGGCGAAGCTCTGCAGAGTCTCGTTCAATCCATCAAGTTTGATCGGCGACATGGGCATCTCCTCTTTCTAATTCTTTATCCCGTATACGGAATCCTGGCGTCTAGGTTACACAGAATCCATCGCCCCAAGGCGAAAAACTAAGCTCGTCAAAGGTTTTAGTGGTGGGGGACACATTCATAACGCAAATGCCTTCGGCATACGCGGCATTTGCCGAAATCCGTTGTGGCTACAACGCTTCGGCCCTTAGGCTTCTCATTGATGAAACCGGTCTCATCCCTTTCAAGGCCGAAGCTACGCCACAAACGGTTTTCGGCAAGTTCGTACATCGGTGAGTCAATCCTTTCATGACATGATCTCGCCGACGATGTAGACATATTGGCGAAATCCGATTCCGGCGTAGCCCGCGCGTCAGTGGATCGTCCATGATTGTCATAGGATTGTTCAAGGCGCGGGCGTCGTAGCCGGATTGGATTTCGCCAAAATCTGTGCATGCCGAAGGCATCCGCGTTCCGCTAAAAACTTTCAAGAGACAAAGCTAGTTGGCCGGCGCGATGACCTTCATCACAGGACCGAGGATCTCCCCTTCCTTCGTGTACATCAGCATGTCCATGATGTAGGGCAGGTAGATGACGAGCATGGCGATGCCGAGCGCGGACTTGACCGGCATCGACAGGAAGAAGACGTTCAGCTGCGGCGCCGTGCGATTCACGAAGCCGAGGCCGATCGTCGCCAGGAACATGAGGATGACGATCGGCGCCGCGATGACGACGGTCGTCTTCAGCATGCCGTCTAGAGCCCCCAGCACCTGCGTCGGGGCCGCGCCTGTGAACGACACGCCGCTGCCGAAGACAGGCCAGATGTCGAAACTGCTGTAAAGCGCCCCCAGCAGAAGAAGCACCGCCCCCGACACGAAGAAAATCGTCGAGACAATCTGCGAGAAGAAGATGCCCGTCGTCGACTCCTGCGACCCCGACAGCGGCGAGTAAACCTCGCCCATCGTCGCGCCACGCTGGTTGTCGATCAGGTTTCCAACGTTTTCCGCGATCCAGAACGGAATCCCCGCGAAGAAACCAATCAGCATGCCGATGACGACTTCCTTGGCTCCGACGACCGCCATCATCCACACGTTCGGCTCCCCCGGGGGCATCGTCGCCAGCACATGCGGCACCACCAGCACGGAGAACCCGAGAATCGCCGCCCGCCGTGCCGTGCCCATGATCATCGACTCGCCCAGGGCGGGACACATCATGAACGCCGCACCAATCCGCACGGCAGACAACGCGAACACAAGTATCAGACGATGGAACGCAAGGTAGCTCATCAGATCTTCAGGAAGTCCCCATTACCAAAGGCCGGCTCCTCGACTTCGGTTGCCGCCGAGGCCGCCACGGGACGATAGTCCGCGACGAGCTTCCGCCAGGTCTCGAGCACGTTCAGGAACCGGTCCATCATCGCGGCAAAGGACGTGGCGTCGGCCAGCGCCAGCGGCTTCCACCGGCAGAGGTAGAACTTGCCGCTCTCCGGATCGCGCGACAGCGTGCCGCCACTCGTTCCCGCGAAGAGGTGGTTCGCATTCAGCATCGACGAAAGCAGCGCCTCGAGCCCCTGCGGCGGCGGCTCGCCAATCTCGCCGAGCACGACGACCGCGTCGAGTTCGTGCAGTTCCTGGATGAGCACGGACATGCCATCGATGTCCAGCGCGACCATCCCGTCCCGCGGCGTCAGCTCCACGCCGATCTGTCCGCCAAAATCCCGAATCAGTTCGTCAAACGTCATTTCAACCTCTTTCTCCTGCGGACATTATACCATTTCTTCTGACTGTTCAGGCGTCGGCGGCGATCACCAGCTCCTCCTGCAGAACGTTGGCGACGAGACGCACGTAGAGGGCCAGGTCGGGATCCGGACCGGCTGAGAATTCGTCCTTAATCTGCTGGAGCGACTCGAGCGTGCACGCCTGAAGCAGGTTCTGCATCTCCGCGCGATGCTCGACCATCAGGTAGAGCATGACGAGCGAGGTCATGTGCCCCTTCTGCTCGGCCGCGTAGACGTCGCCGTCCAGCGAGGCGAACCGGTCCATGATGGTGCGTGCGATGCTGTAGCAGGTCAGCTTGGCGCTGTCGGGATCGTGCTTCCACGTGACCGGCGGCAGATTCACCCCCCGCGCCAGTTCCATCGCGATCTGCAGCCCCTCGACGCCGACGCGCGGACGCGTCAACACCTCCTCGAGCAGCGTCGCCCGGAACGCGTCGCCGACGCCCTGCAGGTTCCGGACATAGGCAATGGCGGCCATGCGCCGCGCCACGAAGCGCTCCTTGACCTCCTGGAAGCGCGTCCGCATCTCGTCTATGGACATCTCATCGTGCTTGATATAGCCGATTTTCGACTGCAGGTCACCAAGATCGACGGACAGTCTCTCCGTGCCTTCGCCGGCAGCCTGGCGCAGCGCCGTCTCCGCCTCGGCCAGCATCTGCTTCTGGAGCGCGTAGGCCGTCATGTTCTTGACCATCTTGTCCAGATACCGCGCCTTGATTTCCGGCAGGCTCGCCGCACGCTCCTCCGGCGTCTGCTCCAGAAAACGCGCACACAGGGCCGCGTCTTCTTTGACGGCGATCGACAGGATGTTCCGCGCCCGCATCTCCAGCATGTGACGCCCGTCCTGGACAGCCGGGTACTGTCGCTGGATTTCGGCGATCTCCCCGTCGAGCAGCGCCTTCATCGGCGTGTAGAGGTGCTGCTCGAGATAGGCATCCATCTCGGCATCGGCCCGCTGCCTGTTCATATTGAGGACACGTGTCTCCTCGTACTCCATGTCCTGCGTCGTCACGTCGGGATTGAGCTTGAGGCTGACGGGCGCGGCCAGTTCCTGACTGCCGTCGGGACGGAAGCGGATGGACAGGCCGATTTCAAAGGTGTGCGGCCCCTGCGCGCTGCGCGTCACAACCACCGAACCGTCGGGCTCGGACGCGAACGCGTAGTGATAGCCCTTCGTCGCCGCCGGCCGGTCCGTGTTCATCAGACCGTTGCAGATGCCGTCGAGGGATTGCGCGCTCTGGGACATGAACAGGAAGATGTTCGCCTTCATCGATTCGCTCGCGTGCGGTCCGCAGAACGCCTCGACCGCCGTGCGGAGCTGAGCCTGCGCGATCGCCGCGAACGGGTGGTTGACGACCATCGACGCCGCCGGCAGGGTCCAGGGCCGTCCATCCGGCTGCGGGATGGACACCGTGCAGGGACAGCGCGTCAGGTCCATGACCGTCTGCTCGAAGGCCGCATCGAGACCCCGGTCGATTCCCTGCACGCCCACGAGGAACGCGGCCGCAGGCAAGTGCGCGGGGTTGAAGCGGGTGGGATCCTGCGCGACCTCCCGGATCTCGGAGATGGAAAGGCCGAGGTCGAACAGCAGCGTGAGAGTCGTGAGGCGTCCAACCAGCCGGCGCTGCTCGTTGAGATCGCGGGAGGTGTCGATCCGCGTCCGGATATCGGCCGACACTGCGTCCTGGAGGTCGTGCATCAGCGTGCTGTGCTGCTGTTCGTCCAGCACGACGGCGTTCTTCGGGATATGACCGGAAGGAAACTTGGCTTCGGGATAGAGGAGCTTGAGGAGTCCCGCCGGCGAGAAGTCGGTGATCTTCTCCAGCTGGTCGCCCAGGGAGAGCAGCCGCATGTCGAAGCCGTGGCCCAGGGTCGTCGGGACGAGGACCGAGCAGGCCCGGAGGAACGCCTTCGCCCGCTCCGGCGGCAACGAGTGCGTCGCCAGCAGGATCGAGTTGTTCCCCGTCGACCGGCGACAGCGGTCGAGGAGGAGCGCGTAAAGCGAACCGGGCCCCGTCAGCGTTCCAAGGTCCACGCGTGGATTCTCCGCGACGACGCGGTCGTACTCCCTCTGCAGGATTCCGCGCACGAGTTCGAGGTTGCGAGGGGAGAACTTGCGGTCGTGCAGCGCGCTGAACGACGCCGTGACCTGCTGGTCGAAGAAGTTCTTCACGGCCTTCTGCGCGAGGCGCGCGTCGAGTCCGGCGAGGACCGCCCGCACGTCGCGTACCGTCAGTTCCTTCGAGGCCGTCTTGAGGTCCGCCTGCGGCGTCGACGCCGAGATGCCGAGGAGCTTCTCCTGCAGCTGACTGAAGTATGCGTCGTCCTCGCCGCCGAGTGCGTCGCGCACGACCGAGAGGAGCTGGCTGCGGACGTAGATGTTGTCCTGCGACGTCTCGACCTGCGCGATCGCCCGCGACGCGAGCGGACGGCCGTCCGTGTACCGCGTCTGCGCCAGCTGCGTCTTGTCCGCGCTGCCGACCGTGACCGTCTTTCCGTTGCCGATGTCGCCCGCGACAAAGGCCCTGAATGTCTGAAGTTCAATCGCCATGGGTCAATCCTCCGTGTTCGTGTTCACACAGTATACGAAAAAAAGACCTAGGCGGTTACTCTTTTCCGTCAGACGGCGACGAAGTCTGCCGCGCCCTTGTGGAACGCGCGGGCCTCGGAGCCGCCGAGGCGTTCGGGGATCGAGTCGACGCCGCCCGTCTTGAATCCGCCGATACCGGTGTTGTACTCCTGCATCTCGTGGTTGCCACCCTCGAGCGCAATCGTGCGGAAAAGCGTCTTCTGGTCGGTGGTGAGCTCGGCGCCAGGATCGGGGATGTCGAGGCCGCGGTCGATCAGCGTCGCCAGGAACTTGCATTCGACGTCGAGCTCGCCCGTGCGGTCCTTGCCGCTCTTGCAGTTCCAGCACGGCACGCCGTCCATCAGGCTCGTGAGCACCGCCACGCGCGCCGCCGCCTTGTAGGCGTCGTGTCCATCGCTGCGCTCCGCCTTGTTGGCGAGAATATCCGAGAGCTGGTTGAAGAGCTTCTGTGCCGCGAGGCGCTTGGCCACCGGCTGGTTCGCATCGTGGCAGAACGCCTCTGCGCGGACTCTCAGCGTCTGGAAGGCGGCCTTGTTCATCGGCTCCGACACTCCCCAGCCGCCGAACAGGCCGCTGAACTTGCCCACACCGCCCTGGTTGACGCCGAAGTTGAAGGTCGCGATCTGCGGCGTCACCGTGTAGGTGTTGCCGTTGACGGTGACCTGCAACGGCTGGTTGTTCACGGCGTTCCAGGCCGCGGTCTGCTCGCGCAGCATCCGCTTCTCGTTGTCCTTGTCGCCGCTGAACAGGTCGCGTGCGAAATCCGGCGTGAGCAGCGAGACGGACGTCATCGGCAACGTGACGGACGATCCGGGCGCGAGGTTCGGATGCGCCGAGAGATACGCCGTGAAGGCCGCCTTCACCGCATCCGTCGCGCGGTTCTTGTTGGCCTCGGCACGCTGCCCCGCGTCGGGGATCTCCCACGCGCAGTGCACACCGTGGCGCACGCCGGTGAACACCGTGCGTGGCGCGCCCGGACCGTCGGTGACCGTAAGGGACGAGACCGCAAGGTTGACGGCGTGGTTCTTCTCGGCGGCGCTGTGGCACATGAAGCCGTTGACGCCCGCCGGATAGCTCTCGCCGACGCCCGCCACGTGCTTGCCGGGGGTGATCGTGCTCGTCAGCGAGAAGGTCTGTCCCGCCTGGGAGGCGTCGAACGTCTTCGCAATCGGCGTCCACGGGCGCGCATTGAGCACCTGCTCGTAGCTCTTGGCGATCGCCTTCTTCGCCGCGTCCTTCGGCAGCGGATTCCTCCCGCAGGCGTCCTTGAGCGCCTGGTCGATGACAGCCCCCAGGAACTTGCCGAAGTCCTTGGACATCCTGAAGGTCGAATTGAACTGGTCGTGCGAGACGAGGGCGAGGTCGTCCAGCGCGCGCAGCGCGGCGTCGTTCCCCGGCACCTTCGCCTTGAGCGCGATGCAGGCGCCCTTGAAGGCGTCGAACCACGTGTCGCGGAAACGGTCCTGGGAGGCCTGGGACATCGGCCCGGCGGCGTTGAGGTCCCGCACGTGCGCAAGGTGGGTCTGCAGCTGCCGCACGAGGGCGTCGCAGTGGGCCGCAACCCGGCGGAACGACGTCTCGTCATGCGCGGCCGGATCGTCCGCCAGAGCCTTCAGCACGGACACCTTGGCGTCAATGAGCGTCCGCACGGCCGCGTCCGTCCGCTGCGCCATGTCGTCGAGCTGCGCAGCCCCCGTCGGGGTGTCGCCCAGGATTCCGTTGGCGTCGTTGGACGCCCTCAGGAACTTCGTCAGCGCCGCACGACCTTCGTGCGTCATGCCGTTGATCGTCGTCTGCGTGATCGTGAGGTCGCCGTCCGTCAGCTTGAAGCACCGACCGTTCGTCGGCGTCAGCGCGGTCTGCATCGCGACGCGCGTGGCCATGGCGACGGCGTTGCGGATTGTCCCGGCCGTCAGATCGGGACCAACACCCTTCATCACGGCGGACGCGATGCGCGAGCCGAACCGCTCGCCGAGCGCGCGCTGGAAATCCGCGCGCACCGCGTCGCGGGCGGCACGGAAGGAAGAGGTCCCGAAGAAGCGCGCCCAGCCGCTCGTCGTCGTGCGGATGTCGGCCAGACCCTGCCCCGCCGGATTGAGCGAAGCGGCCACGTCGCCGCTGTCGCCGAGGCGCGCGTTGGCCCAGGTGGAGTAGTTGTCGATGTTCAGAGGCATGGAAACATTCCTTTCCCGCGGGGTTAAGCCCCACAGTACCCTGTATACGAGGATTCCCGCCAGAGGTTACATCTCATCCCTCGATTCGGACCTCGGGTCTGGTGGATGGCCCGTCCTCCTCGAGTTCGTCGTTTTCCTCATTCTCTTCGGTCTTCGAGGCCTGCGCCTCGGCGATATCGTCCCGCAAGCGCTTCGCCCACTCCTCCTGCAGCTTCAGGAAGTTGCCAAAGACCGTGCCGAGGGTCGCCTCGTCCGTCGTCTCGTAGGGAATCGGGTAGGAGAGGATCGCCTGCTCGAGCTCGAGATGCCACGAGAGCGTCGCCCCGAGCGTCTCCTTCCAGTAGTAGTTCGCCGCCAGCAGCGCCTGGAAGACAGGACCACGGACGTTCTCCGGCACCTCGCCCAGGGTTGCCACGAGGTCGACCTCGCCCAGCCCCTCGCGGACCTGGATCTGCAGGAAGCGTCCATCCGCCAGCGGCAGCGCGCAGGCGCCGGCTTCGTCAAACTCGATCTCGACGCCGTTCGCCGCGCCGATTCCCCTCAACACGTTCTTCACATCGTCCATGTTTCACTCGCTTCTCTTGCGTGGTTGCTTCAGAAAGGCTTGAAGGCCAGCGTGACTTCCGACTGGGCCGAAACGACCTCCAGATGGAAGGTCAGCGTCTGGTCCTTCCCCTCCGCGTCCGTGTACGTCAGCGTGCGGGCGTTGGGGTCGTCGGGCCGCGCGAGGCCGAAGACGACCTTCGCCTCGACATGGTCGAGTGTCCGGTCCTTGTCGAGCGCGCGCACCTGGCCCGTCGGCGTCACATGCCGATCGCCGCGGCGGGTGAACGAGAAGTCGATCTCGTACTGGCCGTCCGCCGTCCTGTTCACGGAGAACGTATAGTCCTGGTCGACCTGCGCCCCGAACGGCGCGCAGCAGTTCTGCATGATCGCGGACGTCACGTTGTCGAAAGCCGCCATGCGCCCATTGAACGCACTCATGAGGAATCCCTGGTGGGCGATGCCGTTGAACAGGCGATGCAGACCCTCGTGGCCGGCGAACATCTGCGCCACAGACTGTCGGTACGCGCCGGACTGCTGCGGCTCGAACCCATCCTCTCCGCCGAACGCGACACCGCCGAGAACCGTCTTCTGACCCCGCGGCAGATCCTTCTCCGCCGCCGAGTAGGACCTTTCGAGCGAACCCTTGAAAAACTCCTGGACCGATTTCTCGCCGAACGTACAGAGACTGTCGGCGAAAGCCTTCAGCTGGTGGGTGTTCATGGCGGCCCGCGGGATCGACTGCTCGGCGGACATCCGGTTGGCCCGCACACGGGTGATCAGGATCGGCACACTCACGGCCTCGAACGTCGTGTCCACGCCGCGCGAGGAGAGCGTGTCGGCCGCGTTCTCGGCTTCGTTCCAGACGTTCCGTCCGCTCGCCTCGGCCAGCTGGGTGACCACCGCGGCGACAATCTTGCGGTCGAGCAGCCGCGTCGAGACGACCTGCTGACCCTCGGGGTCGAGCCCGAGCTGCCGGCGGATGTTCGCAAGCGTCTCGCGCTTCGCCGCGGCCACATCCGGATTCTCCTCGCCGGGCGAGGCGAGCAGCTCGCCGGCGATCGTGCCGAGCTTGCGGCGCAGCTCGTCGCAGCTCGCCCGCATCTCGTCGGTCGTCGACTTGAGGCGCTCGGTCCAGTGCGTGTTGAACTTGACGACCTGGCCGTCCACAAGGCCGATGTTGCCCTTGCCGCCGGTGACGCCTTCATTGCGGCCCGAGCCATAGGCCATCTTCGCGATCTGCGCAAGCGCGTCCTGCGCGCCAAGTCCTGTCACATCAAAAGCCATGTCGTATTCCTCCGTTGCCGTCGTTCATGTTCAGTTCGCCCTGCCTACGAACGAACCGAAGCCTCGGTTACATTCTACCAATTTTTTCGTCACTCCACGGCGCGGAAGTGGCCGTAGCCGGACTGGCCGCGGGTGTAGTAGATGACAATCGGCTCGCCCGTGAGCGGCTGGTTCGTGCCCAGGTCGCGGTCGAAGGTGATGAGCGACTGCGTTTCCGCCGTCACGATGGTGACCGGACGCTTCAGCATGAGGTAATTGCAAAACCCTCCTCAGTTGAACATTCCGGCGACTCCGTCGCCT
>JAUNMP010000139.1 GCA_030537465.1 bacterium | reverse complement strand
TCTATGGTATAATGCAGCCATGAATCTTGAAGATGTTAAAGATCTCCTTCAAAGGGGAAATCGGGTCCTTCTGATGACGCGGCACTCGGAGCGTCCGCACATCGACCACGAGGACCCGTCTTTCGGGGCCGCGTTGCCGCTCACGGTGCATGGTGAACAGATGGCGGTAGAGTTTGGTTCTCGCCTACGTGAATTCGCCAACGAGGTCCAGCTTGTCGCGAGTCCTCTTCGACGCACACGGATGACGGCCTCCTGCATTGCGAAGGGGATGGGGATTCCCGACGTCGAGATTCCAACGGAAGGACGTCTGGGGAACGAGACATTCTATTTCGCCGACTCCTATGCCGTGTTCGAGATTTTTCGGGATGGATCGTTCTTCGAAAAGGTCTTCGAGTATCTTGAGTCCGGCCACCAAACGGGCTTTGCCGACCTGGCTTGGGCGACGGATGCCCTCGAGGCGTGGGCGCTGGACAGGTTCACGGGTCGCCTCGGCATCTTCACCACGCATGACCTCTACAATGGGGCCTTCCTCAAGGCCCGTGGAGTCGTCGACCACTTCACCGTTGAGACCTGGGTCAAGTTCCTGGATTCCGCCGCGATCGTCCTTCATCCGGATGGTACGCGGAGCTACCACCTCATCCGCAGTGAAATCGAATGACCCTTGTCGAAAAGCTGGCCTTCTACGAATGGGCTTATGGACATTTGGCCGAGGCGGATTCGGATGCGGGTCCCCTGGGCGAGTTCGTGGTTCTCCTGTCGAGACTGGGCTGGCGGACGGCGGGGTATGGACTTCGTGCCCGGCGTTCCGAAAAGGCTCCGTGGGATCTGGTGATCGACGACGAGACCATTGAGGTCAAGACGACGTTCAAGCCAAAGCCCACGCCTCGTGGAAAGCCCCGCTGGCGATGGACGGTCGGCGAGGAACGCGATTCGCTCGAGGGAAGGGGGCCTCTTGCCGACAAGTGGATCTTCCTGAAGGCGGACTTCCCGGGTACAGCCGGGAAGCGCCGGTTCTTCGACGTCTTTGATTCACGCTGGTGGACGGCGTGGGCCGTCTCGGGGAAAAGCGTACGGGACAGCGGCGTGAAGGCCTGGATCGGCGAGTCGACGTTGCAGAGGATGGGAGCCGAGGAGTGGAGGGTTGATTTTCCACCCCATCGTTCCGCAGCCGCGAAACTGTCTCTTCGCCTGGCCTTTTTCACCTGGGCCTATGGTGACGTTCATGCGGCTTTCAATTCGGGACGTTTCGCGGAATGGAGAGTCATGTGCCTGATTGGCCGGCGGACACTTCGCCGCGCCACATGGGCCGATTGGGATGTCGATTCCGTGCATGGACTGCGGCTCGAGGTTAAATATGGATCGGAGATCGTTCGATACGCCAATGGCACGGAGGCGATTCGATTCAAGATACCCATTCGTGGAGGCGAACGGAAGAGCGACGCGTTCGTCTTCGTTTCGGGACGCGCGTTCGACGAGTTCCGTCTCGTGCCGACTTCGGACCTGTCCGCGAATCGATCCTATGTGACGTCAGCCAAACTCGACGCCCTCGGTTTTCCCGCGCTGACGGCCGAGGAACTCATACGCGCCGAGTCCATGCTTCGTAAACCAGAAGCAAGGGAACTTCAAGAACATCATCGTGGATCTGAAGCTCGTCGTGCTCACGTTCCAGTCCTTCAACAGCGCCCTGCTGAACGACGGTGAAAACTACCGGCGCACACCGGATTACGATCTTCACGAAGAGCTCAAGTCGATCTTCGCGGCGCTTCGCACGGCGAAACTCCAAGCCTCCCGCAGATGACCCATCGCGGCGGGGCCGCCGCGGAGGAGTCCGTATCCTAAGTCAAAGACCCTCGAGACCTGTGCAGGAGACGATGGACCGAACTCCAGGATGCGTAGCCGCATCGGGCGGCGATTCCGACTGTCTTCAGGGAACTGCTCGCTATGAGTGCTTCGGCCTGTCTGCGGCGTTCGGCGAGAATTTCCTCGAGGACGGAATGACCTGTTGCCGCCCGGAAACGAATCTCGGCCATCCGACGACCACAGTCAAAGGTCGCGAGTACGTCCCGTGCCTTGAGACCCTGGGTTGCACGCTGGCGAATGAGATCGCGTGCTGCGACGACGGTGGCGTCAGGGCGTTTGAGCTGCATTGATGACCCGCGATGGACAATGCCGGAGGGCTGATAATGGATGATGTTTTGTCTCTGGGGAAGGTTTCCAATGAGGTTCATCAAGAGATCCAGAGTCCGGCGTCGATCGGCTTCATGGTCAAAATAGACGCTGGTCAAAGCCGGATGTGTCGTCTCGCAGATCGTCTCGTCATTGTCGACGCCGATTATCGCCGCATCGCCAGGGACCTTCAGTTCGGCGAAGATACAGGCGTCCAGAACAAGTGCCGCCACTCGATCGCAGGCGGCGAAGATACCGATCGGACGCGGAAGCATCTTCAGCCATGAGGCGAGTTTCTTCTGTGCGCGGACGGTGTGTGGGAACATGGGAGGGGATGGATAGACGGACACTTCGCTAAAATTGATGTCCATGGCGCGGATAAAGCCCTTCATGCGGCGATTGTCCCAGGTCGCGGTCATGTTGTGGGGGATGTAGACGTAGGAGGCGTATCCGTGGGACAGCAGTTCACGGGCTGCAAGTTTGGCGATGGCGTTTTCGTCATAGGATACCAGAGCCGCACGCGGGGGAAGTTTCTGAATTGAACGATGGAGGTAGACGGTTGGAATTCCGCGGAAGAGCTCGACAGGGAGTCGGTCGTTGTTGACGATGCAGCCGGCAGGGTGCCAGAAGTCGATGAATTCGCGTGCGGCAGCGACTGAGACGTTGGTGTCGGCGGACTTGAGCGCAAATTCGTGTTCCGCGTAGATCTTTGACAGTTGAAGACGCGCCATTTCGGGATTGGGCGAATTCACGCGTGGAAAGGAGAGAATGACTTTCATTTCTGGTGATTGTAGCAGGAATCTGATTTGGAATCAAACCATATTTCGCAATCTGCAATTAAATCGTTTCGCAAAAGAGATCATTCTTGTCATGGTTTTGATATACTTGCGCCGTTTGGGAGTTGGGAGTTTTAAAAGGAGCAATATGAATCTGACACGCAAAGGTTTTCTGGGCGCCGGTGCGGCGCTCCTGGCAGGGTCCACGTTGGGGTTTGTACCCAAGGACAAGAACGGCAAGCCGATCGAAGGATTCACCGATCTCCACCCGGGGACGCTCAAGGACGAGCCGTGGCGGCCGTTCTCGGAGAAGAAGGTCCGCATTGGCATCGCCGGCGAGGGGCTGTGCAGCTTCGGTTCGGCGTTCGGCTTTCAGGACCACCCGAACAGCGAGGTCGTCGCGTGCGCGGAGGTTCGTCCCGACCGTCTCAAATTGCTACAGGAGCGCACGAAGGCCAAGCGCGCATACGCGAGCTGCGAGGAGATGATCGAAAAGGACAAGGAGCTCGACGCAGTGTACCTCGCGACGGATGCGCCGAGCCATGCGCGCCTTGCGATCATGGCGCTCGAGCACGGGCTGCACGTCGTGACGGCCGTGCCGGCATTTTTCGGGACGGATCAGCTCGAACTCGTTCCGAAGCTCGTCGAGACGGTGAAGAAGTCCGGCAAGCTCTACATGATGAACGAGACTTCGGCCTTCCGCGCCGACAACTACAAGATGCGCAAGCTCTACGAGGCCGGCTACTTCGGCATGATCACCTACTGCGAGGGCGAGTACATCCACGGCGATCCCCCCTACACGACGAAGGGGAAGGGCCATGGTTCCTACAACGGCTGGCGGGAAGGTCTGCCGCCGCAGTTCTATCCGACGCACTCGAACGGTTACTTCACCTGTGTCACGCACAAGCGATTTCTGGACGTCACCTGCCGTGGACTCCCCTCCCTCAAGGAGCGCTATCACAAGAACCGCTACAACA
This sequence comes from bacterium, assembly GCA_030537465.1. GTDB lineage: Bacteria > Verrucomicrobiota > Kiritimatiellia > RFP12 > UBA1067 > RUG572. Next base: position 8,615 of record JAUNMP010000139.1, on the reverse strand, counting down.
ATCCGTATGGCGCCGAGTACGCGTTCCTGCGCTGCGAGGACGGCGCGACGGCGCGTATGATCGTGCAGTGGGATACGCCCTCGTACGGAGGCGAACAGGGTCGCATCTGGGGACAGAAGGGCAGCTACGACCGCCGTTACGGCAATCCCTACCGGGGCTGGTTCGAGAAGGAGGTCAAGGACCGCGCGCAGGAGTGGCTCAAGCCGCAGCTGCCGCCCGGCATGCCGTACGGAGCCCACGGCGGCAGCCACGGCTATCTCACGGACGATTTTCTCCGGGGCATCCTCGTCAAGGACCACAAGGTCTGCGTCGATCTGAAGACGGCCCTCGACACGACGATCGCCGGCGTCTACGCGCACATGAGCGCGATGAAAGACGGCGAGACGCTCAAAATTCCCGAAACGGTGTCGTGAGAGGATTCTGATCACAAGGGGACGTTCCCTGGAAAGGCATGGACTATGAACGGTAGGCAGCTGGTCGTGGCGGTTCTCGCGGCACTTGGGTCGCTCGGGACTCTGGCGGATACGCCGGACGAATTCGTCGAGTACGTCGAGTCGACGGGAACGCAGTACGTCAAGACGGGGATCGATGCCGTGCAGCTGCGCGGTCGGCGCTACGTCGCCGACTTCACTCCGGTTGGCGTCGGTTCGAAGAGCGCATGCGAGGAATATGCGCTTCTGGGGTCCTTCTCCAGCAAGCAGTACTATGTGCAGTATCGCCCGATCAACCTGGCCTATGGCAGTTTCTGGATGCGGTTCCAGGGTGGTTGGAGCGCAGGTCCGAAATGGGTTGCCAATACGCGGTACATGATCGACGTGTCGCACACCGAGACGGGTCTGGCGACGCAGAGGGTCAGTACGGTCGGGCAGGCGTACACGCAGGATCTGGCAGGTTTCGCGAATCTGTATTACGGAGGCGAACTCTATCTCTTCGCCTGCAACTGGAAGGGCGTGGCGGACGGCTTCGTCAAGGCGAAGCTCTTCCGTCTGCGGATCTGGGACCGCGAGAACGAGACGGCCGACTGGCAGCTTGTACGCGATTTCCGTCCGTGCAGGTCGGGAGGAAAGGGCGCGCTGTACGATGTCTGCGAGGAGAAGATCTACTTCCCCGAGGGCGGCGATCTGGTCTGCCCGTCCGCGTCCGGACCGGGAACGACGGAATGGAAGGCCGATGGCGAGGGGGACTGGAACGATGCCGCCAACTGGACGGTGGGCGTGCCGGCATCCACCGTTCCGGTTCTGATCGGCGATGCGGAGGGGACGAAGTCGATCACTGTCTCGGGCACGACACCGACGGTGACGAAGAACGTCTCCGTCTTCAATCTTGGTGGAACAACGGCAATTGACGTCGCCTCCGGAACGACGCTGCCGTTCTCGGGCGTCAAGAGTCTGCTCTTTGGACTCGGCTCCGCGCTTACTGTCGGCGCGGGCGCGGCGGTGACGTTCGACGGGACGGGCTCGCTGACGACGCACAGCCGCAACTCCTTCCCGATCGATCTCGAGGGCGGCGCGTGGAACATCACGGACGGCGGGACGTTCACCACCGCCAACTACATGGGCCGGATCAAGGTCGGCAAGGGGTCGACGCTGTCCGTCGGGAATGGTTCGACGTTCACGGTCGGCTCGACGTACTACAGCGCGGGTTTGGACGTGAACGGTGGCACGTTGGATGTTTCGGGCACGGGCCGCATCGTCAAAACCGGCAGTACGACTTATCAGAACGTCGATGACTGGACGCAGACGGGCTTTTCCGTCCAGAACGGATCGGCGACGTTCTCGGATACGTCGCGTCTCCAGATGGACAAGTCGTCGATTACGGTCAACGGCGGGACACTTCGCTTTGCGGACGATTCTCTGCTTGAATTTGTCGTGGATGCCGAAGGATCGTCGATCAGCGTCAATGCTGCGTCGAATGCGGTTGCGCGTCTTGAATTCGCGGATCGTGCCAAGTGCGTCATCCGCAGACGGCATCAGCTGAAGGTCAATGGCTCGTATTTCGGCGATTCGACACTGGCGTTCACCACGTCGGAAACCTATCCCGACGTGGCGGCGACGCCGTCCGTCGGCTATACGAAATACGCGCGATTCCAGGGTGTCCAGATCGGCTGCGGAAAGCTGCAGCGCGGACGAATGGTGGTGTCCAACGCCACCGTGAACGTCGAGTGCTCTGGCACGCGCATCGCCCGTCTTGGACGGGACAGCAGCAGCCGGGTCCAGCCCGGCGCCTGTTCCGAGGGCGAGCTGATCGTGGTCGGCACGGGCATCTACGACAGCAACGAGTCGACCTATGGCGAGACGGATCTTGGCGGTTTCATCGTCGGCGACGGCACGGAGTGCAGCCTGACGAACCCGGGTCGGGTGAAGGGCCGACTCTACATCGGCGAGCGGGCGACGGTCAAGGGCTGTCGGTCTCAGGGATATTTCGGCGTGGGGCTGGGCGCGGCCGAAGGCCGTGTCGTCCAGGCGGGAGGATCGTTTGAGCATGGCGCGCGCTGGCAGATGATCCTCGGCGCCTATGGCGGCGAGGGAACCTACGTGATGTCGAACGGCACGGCGAAGATATCCCAGAGCCTGGTCTACGTCGGCGGATGCCCGACCAACAGTCTGGAGGGCTTTACCTGGTACAGCCAGTGGAACAAGAACCACGATCCAGTGAAGCTCGCCGCGTGCTGTCCGGTGACGAACCACTGCGCGAAGGGACTTCTGGACGTCGTGGGCGGAGCGTTCGAGGCCAAGTCGGACATCATCGTCTCGGCGGACGGCGCGGGCACGCTGGCGCTTGGGCCGAACGCGGACGCCCTTGTCCTCGCCCGGAACGTCATCCTCTCCAATTCCGCCGACGTGGCGGCGGGGGTGTCGAACGTCGCAAAGGTGAAGTTCACGTTCGGACCCAACGGTACGGGACGTCTGGTCGCGGGACGTCGCGATACGACGACGAAGGAGGTTGTCGCGGATGGAGCGGTTGTCATCGGTGCGGGGGCGACGCTGGACGTGGATGCGACGGAACTGTCCGAGACGAATGGAACGACCTGGTTCCCGCTCGTGTCGGCCGCGCAGGTGAGTGGCGACTTCGCGGATGTGAAGCTCGTCGGCGCGAGGGCGGACGGTGCCGTCCGCAAGGCGACGCGCGGGAACGTGTCCGGTTACTGGTTTGTCCGCCAGAAGGGCCTCTGCATCCTCTTCAAGTGAGGTTGCGGCGGGAAAAGGGTGGTTGAGGGAGATTGACGCATGAAGCATCTGTTGGCTCTCATTCTTCTAGGGGCTGTGGTAGGTGTTCCCGGTCTGCGCGCGGACGAGACGAAGCAGATCCAGTCTCGAATCGACGCAATGGCTGCGGTTGGCGGTGGCCGCGTCAGTCTGCCGGCGGGCGATCACCTCATCGGATCCCTGCTTCTGAAGAGCGGCGTCGAACTTCATCTGGAGAAGGGCGCGCGGCTGCTCGGGAGCCGTAATCCGGACGACTATGCGCTGGATCTTTCGGGACACGGATACTCCACGAACATCATAAAGCGTTGGAGCCGCGCGATGATTCGCGTCATCGGCGCGAAGAATGTGGCGATTACAGGAGAGCAGGGAAGCGAGATCTGCGGACGCAACTGCTTCGACGCGTCAGGCGAGGAGGGGTTCCGCGGTCCGCATGCGATCACGGTCTTCAACTCGACTAATCTGCTCCTGCGTGGCTATTCGGTTCGGGATGCGGGCAACTACGGATTCTTCGCGCGCGGGTGTGCGAAGATCACGGCGCAGAATGTCGAGGTCCGGGGCGGACACGACGGCTTCGACTTCTTCTTCTGCGAGGATGTCCGCGTCGAGAATTGCCGCATCTTCTCCGGGGACGACTGCGTGGCCGGTTTTGGGAATCGGCGTTTGACGGTTCGGGGCTGCGAGGTCAATTCCGCCTGCAGCTATTTTCGGCTGGGCGGTGAGGACGTCCTGATCGAGGACTGCCACGGGACGGCGCCGGCCGAGAATCCCCACCGCTGGTCGCTGTCGCCCGAGGAGAAGCGGATGGAGATGACGCCTCCCGCGTCGGGGCGGCGCACGACTCTCTCCGTCTTCACGTTCTTCACGTCGAAGCGCGTGGAGGAGGCGTCCCGGAAGATCGTCTTCCGGAACTGCCGATTCACGGGCATCGAGCGGTTGATTCACTATAATCTTTCGGGCAACGAGCGCTGGCAGCAGGGACGGGGCCTCGCGGACGTGACGTTCGAGCGCGTTTCGGTCGAGGGGCTCTCCGTGCCGCTGGTCGCCTATGGCGTGGCGGAATCGCCGCTCCGCCTCGCGGTGGACGCGTGCAGGCTCTCGTTCCGCGAACCCGTTCGGGAGTTGATCCGTGGCGCGCACATGGGCGAGCTGGATTTCTCGGATGTGGTCGTCGAGGGCGTGGAGGGACCCATTCTGCTCAATTGGAAGGGGGCGGCGCCGCAGCTCAATCTGAGGAACGCGACGGGTGTTCGGCCGCAGGTTCGTCCGGCGACGGAGAAGTTCGTCTGTCGAACGATCTGACGATGTTCGTCATTCCCTGTCCCTAAGGCGGAGACTCTCGCCTCGCAGACTCCAGTTGGCATGGGGTGCGGCCAGGGGAAGAGGCGCTTCGCCAGTTGCGACGCAACGCCTTTCAGAAGGGAACTCAATTTAAACCTAAATTCGGCAGCTGAGCAATGGGAGGGACGCGCTCCGTCGCGTCCGTATTCGGCAGATACGCCCGCAGAACCAGTGCGGCCGCGACAGAGCGCGGCCCTCCCGTTGTTGTCTCTGCCGTCATCTAAAAGGTGAGACGTCCGAATGCTATTCTATCCAATGAGTGTCGGCATGTCGTGTGGATTTGCCATTTCCAATTGTCGAATTTAGGTTAAATTAGTCAGCCCTGGCCGTCAAACAGGGCCGACGCATTTCGATTTCCATTAACTTGAAGCGACTTGGAATGTGGGCGTCGTCCCTGAATGAATAGTGAATAGTGAATAACGTGAACGACCAGGAGTGACGCCGTCACACGACCCTGGTTGCGGGCGTTTTACGGACAGACCGCTCCGGATGGCCCTGCCGGTCGTCTGTCTGGGCCTGCGGCCGCCTATCTGCCGACGATGATGTGCTGGAGCATCTCGTCCTTCCACATCATGATCTGGCGCTTCTTCCTGAACGAGTGGCGCGTCGTGCGGTCTCTTCTCTGAAGGTCCACGGCGACCTTGCGTATGACGTTCAGGTTCTGCGCGGCGGAGCTGGCCGCGTACGAGGAGGCCACGGCGGCCTACGCGGGCTTCGCGAACTCTTCGAGTCGTTCGTCGACGAGATGACGGCCCGGACGATCAGGGAGATATCGCAGGACGCGAAGAAGGCGAAGGCAGGGGATTCAAGGGGCTGAAGGAGTTCTTCACTCTTCACTCTTCACTATTCGTTGGTTCGACGCGCCAAGGGTGTGAAATTGAGAGGTTGGGATTTCAAATGCGTCTCACCGAAACCTGGGCCGTCAAGGCGATGCGTACTCGGCAAATCGAAACTATGGTATAATACACCGCAATGAAGCCGATACCAGAGGACACCGGGAGCTTTCTCAAGATTCGCACCGCGAACCCGCAGATGCTGTACGTGGACAAGACCGCGTACCTGCATCGGCTGGTGACGTCCGGGCGTTCGTGCGTTTTCCTCGCGCGTCCGCGGCGCTTTGGCAAGTCGCTGATGATCACCACGCTGAAGGAGATCTTCAACGGGCGCAAGGATCTCTTCGAGGGGCTCGCGATCGCGAAGACCGACTACGACTGGAAGAAGCACCCCGTCCTGCACTTCAACTTCGGCTTTGCCGCGGCGGCGACGAATTACGAACAGTTCGAGGGCATGCTGAACGACGAGATCGAGCGTGTCCTTGGCGAGGTCGGATGCGAATTCGACCCGATGCGAGCGCCTGGATCCAACTTCGCCCGCGCGATCGACGCGCTCGCGGCGAAGGCGATGCGCGGGGAGGGGGAGCTGCCGGTCATCCTCGTCGACGAGTACGACGATCCGGTCGCGAAGGTGCTCCATGACGTGCCGTTCGCGGAGAAGGTGCGCGCGCTCCTGGCGACCTTCTACGGCCAGCTCAAGGACCGCACCGAGAAGTACCGCTTCCTGATGATCACGGGCGTCTCGAAGTTCACGAAGATGTCGATCTTCTCGACGCTGTCGAACCTGATCGACATCTCCTTCGACGACGACTACGCGATGATGCTCGGCTACACCGAGGCGGAACTGGACGAGTACTTCTCCGACCGCATGCACCTGCAGGCCGAGAAGATGGGGCTCTCCTACGACGCCTACCGCGCGGAACTGCGGCGGCTCTACAATGGCTACCGGTTCTGGAAGTTGGAGGGCGAGAACGTGTACAACCCGGTGTCGATCAACCTCGATCTCGCGAAGGCGGGGCCTGAGTTCGAGTACTACTGGTCGAAGACGGGACGCGCGTCGACGCTGATGAATATGCTGAAGCGCGGCGACCTCCTGGCGATCGACCCGGAGCGCGTCACGGCCGTCTCGGACGACGACTTCGACGTGAGCGACCTCGACAATCTCCGCGCGGTGCCGATGCTGTATCAGACGGGCTACCTGACGATTCAGAGCTATCGGGACGGACTCTTTTCTCTCTGCGTCCCCGACGACGAGGTGCGGCGCGACCTCTCCAAGCTGATGACCGGACTCATCGCCGACAAGGACACGGCCTGGGCGGTGCGGCTCGGCAACCAGCTGCGCATCGGCGAGTGGGACAATTTCTTCCGGGGACTCAAGTCGCTCTACGCCGGCGCTCCCTACGGCTCGACCGAGGAGACGGTGCACGAGGCGTCCTTCGCGCGGAACCTCCAGTTCCTCCTCGCGGGGCAGGGCTTCCGCATGGAGCCGGAGCGGACGACGTCCGACGGCCGCATCGACCTCGTGGCGGACCATCCGTGCGGCACCTACATCTTCGAGCTGAAGGTGGATCGCCCTGCCGCAATTGCGATGGACCAGGCGACGGCGAAGGCCTACGCCGAGCCGTACCTCGCGCCCGACAAGCCCGTGTGGCTCGTGGGCCTCTCGTTCGAGCGTGACACGCGCCGCTTCGTCGAGGGCGTCGTGCGGCGGGGGTAGGTTTCTGTCGGGTTAGCATATCCGAAATGCCGATCTGACATGAAAAAGGTGGGGCTTCAGGCATAACTGTGGGTCTTCTTTCGCCAAGAGGTCTGCGTTCTGAATATGCAATTCGCCACTAAAAACTTCGATAAACCCAATATACACTTCGAATCTCATAGCGCACATATTGTCTCATTGGACCGGTTTTGGAAATGCCCTACTCAGCCCTGCACGTCGGCATGTAATGGGTTGACCGCGTCATGAATCTGTGCGATAATTTCCCCAAAAGGAGATTTCTGGCTATGAAGAGATTGTTGATGGTTGTTGTGGTGGCGTTGGGAGTGGTTGTCTCTTATGGTGCGCAGTGCGAGGGTCAGACGCAGGCGGGAGCTCGCTGCAAGCGGGAGGCTGCTGAGGGAAAGAAGTTCTGCATTGGACATGCGGACCAGGCGAAGGCGTCCACCGTAGCAAAGGAAAAGGATGACGGCCAGTGCTGGGCCGTCACGCAGGCTGGTACCCGCTGCAAGCACAAGAAGGATGGCAATAAGGACTACTGCAGGCAGCATGCCGCCTCGGTCAAGGTCAAGGCGTCTCCCGAGCAGTGCCGCGCCATGACCTATGAGGGCAAGCGCTGCACGCGCAAGCCGGATGCCGGTTACAACTATTGCGCGCAGCACCGCAAGTAGGCCGAAGATGTTTTCTTGACGCTACAACGAGGACATGAAATGAAATATCTGCTGAAATCTCTTGTGATGCCGGGCCTGCTTTCGATGGGCGCGGCTATGCTTTCTGGCTGTGCGACGACCTGTTCCTGCAGTCCCATGTCCAACGACTGTGGCTGCGAATCGAAACCCTGCGCTTGTTCCGACTGCACCTGCCGGGGTGCCGAAGGACGCTGGGCGATTCAGAGGCCCGGGGCCTTCTGGCTGGGGATCTGCAATCAGACCGGCCAGCCCAAGGCCAAGTTGCTTTGGGGCGGCGGCTCTCCGGTCGACCAGACCGAAGTCAAGCTTGACGGCGTGAACGCCTCGATGAAGCAGTGCACGAAGAAAGACAAGGACCCTGCCAAGACGCGTTTCCGTCTGACGACGCTCAGGGCGAATGGAGCCCTCGCAGACGTCACGTTCACGACGACGGATGGAAACGGAAAAGAGCTGGGAACCGAAACGGCCAAGGCCAAGCGCATTCCCGCGCTTCCGCCGGCACCCGACCGCTCGAAGGCCGTGTTTGGCGAGCCAGTCGACCTGCTTGCCGACGGCATTGGTGGGTGGGAGTCGATGAACCCGAAGAACTACTTCGGCTGGAGCGTGAAGGACGGTGTGCTCTCGAACCGCATCAAGCGCACTGCCGACGGCAAGCGCGATGGCTCGAGCGCCAATCTGAAGACGAAGCGGGCGGACTTCTTCGACTTCAAGCTCTCGTATGACGTCAAGGTCCTCCCCGGCTGCAACTCCGGCGTCTACCTGCGCGGCATCTACGAGATTCAGGTGCTCGACAGCTACGGCAAGCCGGTCGACTGCCACAACATGGCCGCGTTCT
>JAUNMP010000003.1:47061-58919 GCA_030537465.1 bacterium | reverse complement strand
GCGAACTCGCCCGTCTTGGGGGAGTAGATGAGCGTGCCGACCACATCAGCCGGCAGGAGGTCCGGCGTGAAGGAGACGCGCTTGAAGTCGAGGCCCAGCACCTTCGCGAGCGTATTCACGCTCAGGGTTTTCGCGAGGCCCGGCACGCCCTCGAGCAGGATATGACCGTCCGAAACGAGCGCCAGCACCAGACGGTCGACCAGCTTCTCCTGGCCGACGATCACCTTGCCGACCTCGTTCTTGATCTTCGTCACCAGCTCGCCCTGGGCGGCGATGCGGTTTGTCGCATTCTGCAGATCCATTCTGATTCTCCTTGTTGAAACTGTCGCCGCAAGTCTAGCATGCGGCTGTTAGGCAAATGTTAACGGGGAAGAAACTCCGTTTCGACCTTCAGGGCTTTCTTCAGGCCCTTGGCGAGGGCCTTCACGCCAAATGTCTCGGTCTGGTAGTGTCCGGCGCAGATCATCTTCATGCCGACGTTCTCGGCGGCGATCGTCTCGCCCCAGTCCGCCTCGCCGGTGATGTAGAGATCACAGCCGAGATCCTTTGCATCTGCCGCGAAGCATCCAGCACCACCACTACAGACGCCGACCTTCTTCCCATTCGGCAGAGTTCCAATGCAACCAATCGTCTCGCCATGATAGACGAAGGCCGGCTTCAGGTTCTTCAGCTTGAGGTAACGGGCAAGCTCGTAGTTGTTACCGTACTGGTGATTCGCGTCCAACGGCAGATGCACGGCGTAGAGCGCGAGATTGGCGTCCATCGCCGCCTTCACCACATTGAACATGGCCCCGGTGAGGCGCTGGATACCGCCGCCCCACGAGATGCCGTGGTGGACCACCAGCAACTGCGCACCGGCCGCGGCCGCGGCCTGAACGGTCCGCACGCTCGCATCGACGCCAAAGGCGATCTTCGTCACCTCGTCGCCGACACGGGCAATCTGGAGGCCGTTGTTAGAGACATCGGAGAACGCCTTAACATTCAACGCGTCGTCAATCCAATCCGTGATCTTCCTCAATTTCATAGCCAAATAAAGATACCGCATTCCGTGCCTTTTTGCAAGTCTCAGGTTCATAAGTTTTACTGACACGTGGATGGCCCATCCCTTCTCCACGCTACTTTTCTCCCCTGACATAGTTCTCAATGGTCACACCGATGATGACCATTGAGAACTATTGCCACTCCAATTATGACATTTTGTCATTTTCTTGTCATTTTCTCGTAAGGATTTATTCCCGAGAAAATGCTTTACTTTCACCGTGCTCTCCCATAGTTCTCAATGACACACAGGATGACCATTGAGAACTATGAAGGACTATGAAACTCACAATGACGAAAGAACTTCAAAAAGATGCAAAACACAGACATTCAAGGCCGGGAAAATGAACTTAGGAGAATCCTCGATGGTGGAAAGTGTGTCCTCGTGGGCGACCGATGGTTTGGATCAGAGTCCTCCCTGGAAGAACGAGAACGTTATCTCGCGGCACTCAACCGACGGAAAGACCGAAACCGCAGACGACGCGAACGCCGGATGGTCCTCGCCACCTTCGAAGCATTCGAACGGAGCTTTGTGGGACGACCGGCATGGGTACAGTCCCGTCTCACAGGACGAACCGCCGTTGTCGAGACCGTCAACGGTCAAAAACGCCAAGTCAGCTACCAAAAGACTTATGGACTTCGAAATGACCCATTTGCCTATCCGTTCCCTGGCGGCAGGACCCCTCTAGAGCTAATCGTGGACGGCGGCATAACCACCTGGGGATTCGTTCGCCGCGGGCGCCGACTTCTCGCACAGAGACGAAGGAATGTAGAGGCAGGAACACGATGTAGCCGTCTACGGAACGAACGTCGTAAACTCTGCGCACGATCAACCCTCGCAACACATCCAACCGCAACCGACATCCGCGTGGCATGGGCGTTCGCACGGGAATCTCATGCGAACATGCTTCACCTTGGAGGGATGCTCCATGACCTCGAGTGCTTTCTCCAGAACGAGCTCCAGGTGATGTGGATCAAACGAAGACCCAAGATCGTCGGACGCTCTGCAGGCATTCGCGGATGGATCCGGGAAAACTGTCCTGAACTGATCGGGAAATACAAGACCCTCATGCGCTACAAGGCACTTGCCAGAAGACTCCGTCAGGCGACTGAAATCGTAGATCCCGTACCAACATCTGCTATTCTCGCCAATGTCGTCTCTGCCAAGGACCTCCTCTCACACACGGCGACAGTTCAGTCCCATGCAGGAGGCGGACGCGTCGAGCGTTTCGCATGGGAACATGGCGAACCTCGCGTCGACGCCGATGGACGGACTTTTCTGACCAACGACAACTACAGGAACTCATCTCGGACTGTCGCCCTCTCCCTTTCTGCAATGAAAGGACAAAGTTTCGCCGAATCCGACCAGACGGGACCAGATGCCGTCCAACGCCTCGGAGCACTTCTGGAGTCGGCACGAAGAACGGTACGCGAAGTTCTGACCACTGCCGCGGAGGCCGACATCGCATCCCATACTCGACGCAATCACCGAAAAATGACCATGCTGACACTCTGGGAACAGATTGGGAAGATTCTGAGCATACGCGAAAAATGGTGGGACGGAGTTCCCCGGCCCCTACAATCAGTCACGGAGCTCAAACATAATTCTCAATGGTCCACCCGAGCATAACCAATGAGAACTATGTGTGAGATCAAAGATTCCCATGGAGAAGAGGGAGAAACCACCCTCACTGACCGAGTGCGTCGAGTTTGACGACATGGCCGGTCGCGAGGAGGAGAAGAACGGAGGAGATTCGATCCTGCGGGATTCCCGTCAACTCATGAACGGCATGGCGATAAGATGACATCTGACCGGCATAGGTCGCCCGCATACGCGCGGCGAAGGTCTCATTTGTCTCATCACGCGGCTCGTTGGTCTTGAAATCATAGACGACCGCACGACGTTCAGTACCCTCTCCCGTGAAGACGACACGGTCGAACTGGCCAGACTCCCAGATGCCATCTCTAAACAGCTCATACGGCCGTTCCCGCCAGAGCTCCACGACGCCGTCCGGCTTCACGAGCGCACGCTCAATGTCCGTCGCAGCCCGGCCAGGATCCATCCATTCTATCTGCTCGAAGGCGGCATGAATCTCAGTTCCCCGCTTCAGCGCGGCAGCACGCCCCCCATCAGCAGCGAATAGGGAGCCAGCGCTCATGCCTGAATGGAAATTCAAAGACGGCATCCGCCGCGCCACGCGAAAACGCGTTCCCCGTACGGGTGACTTCATCGAGCAAACCTCCGCGTCCGTGTTCCGCGTTGAGCATGCCATCTTCTCGTACCAGGACGGGTCACCCGAATCGACAAGGCCACTCTCCCGGACGAATCCAGAGAACTTCGTTGTCTTTCCCGACGTCTTCGGCGCCGGCGGCAGAACCAGCGTCAACGCGCGCTTCGCCCGCGTCATCGCCACATAGTAAACACACAACCCCTCGTAGACGCTGGCGTCCTTGACAACATTGTAGGCCCTCGCCAGCTCTGGATACGCCAAGGCGATTTCCTCGCCCGGTCCCGGAAGAACCCATTCCGAATCCGTCCCCACGAGCGGATCGTCCACGGCGTGATCAAGCCCCCAGGGCTCGTAGAGCGGTAGGAGCACGTAGTCGAACCCCAATCCCTTCGAGCGGTGGATCGTCATGATCTTCACGCTGGCGGGATCGGCCAGATCGCGGCGCTTCTCGGCCATGAGGTAGTCCACGAACGAGGCGAGACGCGTCCCCGGCTCCAGCGAGAGTTCAAAGGCCACAGCCGCGCGCAGCATGTCCGCGAACCGCTGTTCGGTGAAGGCGTCGAAACTAGTGGCCGACAACTTCGCGCGCAGCTCCTGGAAGGTCCGCACGAGTCCCCGCGTCGTCAACATCGTCAGGGCATCCTGGGAGACCTGTTCTGCACGAGGAAGTCCATGGGGATACAGGGCACGCCCCAACGGCGTGGTCCGTAGATGGTTGTAGCTCAACGTATCGCCTGGGTGCTCCGCCAGTTGGACATATGCCGTGAACGCCCGCAGAACCGGCGTGTCGAGCACAGCGCTCTCGCCCTCCCATGTCGCGGGAATACCCGCACGACGCAGTTCCGCGCCCAGCAGTTCGCCAAACCCATTGGACCGCACTAGGATAGCGCATGAAATCCCCTTCTTCCAGGGGCGAATGGTCAGGAGTTCATTCACCAACGGTTCAACGAAGCTCTCTCTGGACCGGTCAGCAGTCTCGACCAGATGCACGAATCCCCGTGTCTCCTGATCGTGGGCAACATGATCCGGGCACCGCCACTTGCCGAACTGAGCCATTGTCTCCGCGCCGAACACCCGGTTGACGGCGTCGGCGATCTCCTGCGTGTAGCGGTAGGATTCGTTCAATTCGCCCAGCTCGTATTTCCTGCTCTCCCGCTGCCCCGCGAAGATGGCGACGTCGCCGTTGCGCCAGCCATAGATCGCCTGCTTGCAGTCGCCGACGACAAAGACGCTTTTCTCACCATCGGACTGCACCGCCTCGTCAATGAGATTGCCCAGAGCATCCCACTGTTCATGGCTCGTATCCTGGAACTCGTCCAATGCCCAATGACGGATGCGGGCGTCCATACGGTATTCCAGCGCGAGCCGCGCATCCGACGGCAGCGCGGAAACCAGGCGCGGCACATCACCGAAGGTCAGGCGGCCACGAGAGCGAACCTTCCGCGCATACTCCTTCTCGAACGCCTCGAGAAGCGCGTGGAGTCCCTCGGCTGTCTCAATCTTCCGCCTGAGATTGAATCCCCGCATCAACCGTACGATCCGAATCGTCATGGGGTCACCCTCCAGAACCTTCGGGATCTTCGGGACCTTCCCTTTGAACTCGCGAACTCCCTTGATGAAAGTGTCCGCCCCTCGCTTTCCAGTAAAGGAAGCAAGTCCATCGGCACAGGCGCGAATCTGCTCGATTGTCGCCGAAAGTTCCTCGGGAGGCTCGTTCCAGATCCGCGCCGCGTCGCCCCAACCCGCGCCGTCCGGGTGGTCCAGGTACAGACGATGCCAACCCTTGATCAATTCAGAATAGGTTTCGAGGAACGAGCGCGACGCCTCGCGGTTCATGGCTTTGCGGAAAGCCGTGGCAAGCGCACGTTTCGTGTCGTCGTCGCTGCGGCGGAGAATCGAGAGCGAAACTCCCGTGCGCTCGCCACCTTCGTTGAAATCACCCAGCACGGAGATGTCGCCCGCGAGCCCCAGTTCCAGTGGAAACATCTGGACAAACCGCATGAGGAAGCTGTCGAGCGTGCCAATCAGCGTGAGGTGCTGCGTCTCCACCACCTTCCGCAGAAGGTCCGCATCCTCCGGATTCGCCGCCGCATCCTCCGCGAGACGCGTGACGAAACGCGCGAAGATCTCCCCCGCGGCAGCCCTTGAGAACGTCAGCGCCACGATTTCGCGTGGACTCGCCCCTTCCTTCAACGCCTGCACCATGCGCTCCACGAGCGTGAAGGTCTTGCCCGTCCCGGCGCTGGCCTCAATCAATTGATTCGTCATGCCAGCCCCCCCCTCTCCTTCTGATCCGCGAGCCAATCAAGGTTGACGCTGAACTCGGGCTGATCGTAGAGAATGCCCGAGTAGTCGTATTGCCATTTGTCCGCGGGAGACGGTGGCCAGAACACGCCGCGGCGAATCTCGCCCAGCAGCTGCCGAACCAGCTTTTCGGCATCAGCCTGCCAGGAAGCTGAAGCCATGGCCTCCGCGAAACCCGTCTCCTCGGCCGTCTTGCCCAGAATGCAGTAGCACGCGCTGCGCGACGCCGTTTTCGCGGCGGCGAACCGTGGATCGTCACTCGCCTCGAGCATGGCGCAGTAGAGCGGCAGCTGCAGGCTCTTCCAGGCCATCTCCTTCACCTTGCCCCTGTCGTCGACCTGGGTGGCAATCGGGAGCCTACGGAGCTTCGCGAACTCCACCGCCGGCTTCGTCGTGTCGAAGGGAGAGGCTCGATCCATCGTATCCCAGGTCTTGTAGTCGACGACCCGCCATTCGCCGGTCCGCTCGTTCACGTCCACACGGTCGCAGCGACCATGGATCGTCGTGCCGTCGTAGACGACCTGGAGGGCTTCCTCCGTGGCGACGATCTTCCAGCCCTCGAAGCGCCAGGCCACCTGGCACTCGGCGAAGGCCGCCAGACGGCGCTTGACGGAGTCGGCCTGCAACGCGACGATCGCCGGTGTGGAGAGACCAAACCATGCGACCAGAAGCTGGTCCACCTGGTGGGACAGTTCTTCCGCAATCGCCTGCGCATCCGTCGAGTCCGCAAGCGGCCCCTTCGCCCAGGCATCCAGCGCGTCATGGCAGAGCGTCCCGAACCGTGCCGCATCCAGCTCCTCCGCGGAATCGTCCACCGACTCGCCGAACTGCCTCTTCAGATAGTAGGTGAACGGGCACTGCAGATACCAGTCGAGGCTCGAGGGGGAAATATGTTCCACGGGCGACTCGGCGGGAGGAATCGGCAAGTCAAGCAGCCACTCGGGCGGCAGCGTTCGGGCGGGCGTCTCGCCCGTTCCCACCACGTCGGCATAGTACCGCTTCGCCCGTGTGGCAAGGGCCGCGTCGTCACGTGTGCACAGCAGCAGACGGGACGGTTTCAGCGTCGAGGAATCGGCCGCAAGCATGTGGAAGGAGATGCGGACGCCCTCCTTCCTCCGGCACGCGAGCGCCTCCTTCAGGATGAACGCGTCACGAGCCGTGCGCATCTCGTTCGTAAGAAGTCCAAGACCCGTCCGCAGGGCATCCGGCAGAAAGGCGTGGCCCACCACGCTCTCGGGCACATACCCCTCCTGAAAGCCCGCGATCACCAGTTCCTCCTCCGCGAGCCACGGGACCTCCAGCCATCCATCCGTCTGAATCACGTCGCCGGCGTCCGGCTCGAGGGAATAGGTCGCGGAGGCGAGCCGCTTCGAGAACAGCACGCGTGCCTTCTCGGGAGGCAGGGACAGCGCCGCGAATTCGTCGAACATCTCCTTCACCGCCTCAGCCGCCGCGGCGAATTCGCGATCCTCTGGACGCGCCTCGTCAAGCATATGGGACGCGAAAATCTCCTCGAGGAGCGCACGCACGTTCTCCAGGTCGTTCGATCGTTCAAGTCGATTCTTCACGAACTCGACCACGCGGAGCAGATCTCCTTCCGCAAAGACACGGACATCGTCCAGCGTCTCGGGCAGATGGTCTGCCTTCAGGTCGTCCAGCGCGGCGAGCGTCTTCACCACGGTGGCGCGCGCCATCTTCAACGATTCGGCGATCCAGCGCTGGACATCGCCCTGGCGGATGAACGCGCTGAACACGTCGTAGCGCGCCTCCCCCGACAACGCGACAAGCTGACCCAGCAGGTGTCCCAGCGAGCTCGTCGCCACCGCCAGACGGGCGGGATTGTGCAGCGTGAGCCCCTTCGCCTGGAATGAGCCCTGCATCTCGGGAAACAGCTCTCCGTCCACCAGCGTCAGAGCAGGCAGCGCCTCGTCGGGCTTCACGCCCGCAAACCAGTCCGCGACGGACTCCGCTTCCACGCCCGTCGTCGCGAAGACGGACACCTGCTCGTCCTGAAGGCCGAGATCTTCGAGAATGCCCCCCTCGACATCAAGCGCGCGGCCCCAGGGATCAAAGTTCCCTCCATCGGCCTCGTCTGCGTGGATGAGCACCGTCACGGGCAGTCCAATCGCCTCGACCACTCTGTACATCGCGGGGATCGGCGAGAGCAGCACCGGCAGCACG
The DNA here is from genome assembly GCA_030537465.1 of bacterium. GTDB lineage: Bacteria > Verrucomicrobiota > Kiritimatiellia > RFP12 > UBA1067 > RUG572. The sequence continues at coordinate 51,165 of JAUNMP010000003.1, read as the reverse complement.
ATCTCCTCCACGCCCGGGAAGACCGGCGGCGCCACCACGGCCATGGACGCGGACTCGCCGCGGAAGCGGAGTTTCCTGGCATGCAACGCCTCGAGGAAGACCTCCTCCAACCGCGAAAGATCCTGCCACCGCGCGACCTCGAGATCCAGGTTGTCACCCTTCAAAAGATCGGAGGCCCGCGCGGCGACGTCCCGCATCAGGAGACCATTCTCGCCGATGATGCTCCAGACGCGAAGAAGCCCCTGCGCCACGTCGACGGCGTCCGCGAAGGTCCGCCGCTCCGGGGCGTGCGGGAAGAGGACTGGATAGTCTTCCGACGACGACGCACAGAGCGTCTCCGCCAGCACCGCGAGTTCCGTCACCGCATCCGCCACCGGCAGATCCGCCGCGGCGGGTTCCAGGAGATGCGCCGGCATCTTCACGACGGGCGGGATGACGCCGTGGTCGAAGCGCGCCGCCAATGCCAGACGCAGACGGCGCCCCGCCTGGGCAGTCGGCACGATGACCATCAGATGCGCGAGCGACGGCGTACCACATGTGGTCGACCGGACGCGTGATGCCAGTTCATCTGCAACCGCGTCGACGAGTTTCAGCTTCGAATCCAGGTATATTCTCTTCTGCATGAGGGTTCTCCGCTGAAGAAACGGCGACGGGGGGACTAATCTTATATTCAATCGACGCTCAACCGCGCACGGCGAGCGTCAAGGAGCCGGTCTGTCCCTTGAGCAACTTTGGACGAAAGAGCGGCACCGTCACCAGAATCTCCTCGCCCTCCGCCGGCAACTCCTCAAGATCGACCACGCCCTGAGCGATGATCTTCGGCGCGTCGTTCTCACCCACCATCGCGGCCAACGCATCCACGGGGGAAGAAGCCAGGTCGCCAAAACCCAACATCGCCTTCTCGACGAAGTCCGCTCCCTGCTTGAGTGCATACTTCGCGGTGAGCTTCATGAACTTGCGGACCTTCTGCACCGTGACGGGCTCGGTGATGGCAGCTGTGAAAGCCGTATGCCCCTCCACCTCCTCGCGGAAGAGGACGCGCTTCGCCCAAGGCTCAGACGTGAAGTCGACCTTGCCCTTCCTGAAAACGAATTCGCGCGCCGCGCTCTTCTTGGCGATGCTCGCCCGCGGCCAGATCATGTCGACGGACCCGAGATTACGGCTCTTCAGCAGCCCCCTCTCCGGCACCCCCGTCATCTCGCAGTTCACCAACAGAACCTCGATCAATCTCTTCGTCTTAGTGGCCATAGGACTCTCCTGCCTTAATCCATTAATTTCGGACATACTTTTGTCGTTCAATCGCAAACTTTTGCACCACCCCACTCAACAACGGTGAACCCCCGCCGTTCAAAGGGCTTGATGTCAGGTGCAGGGATGGAAACCAAATATCGACTCGGTCGCCATGCCATGAAGACGCGCAGCACACTCTCCGGCTGTGGTTCAATCTGAAGTTTGGCGGCCTTCATATAGTTCTCACCCTGGAAGGAGATGACATTATAGGGATTGTCCTGCATCTGCGGCAACCAGTAGATGATGAACTCATTCGCCTCACGGAAGGAGAGTCCCATCCGTAGAAGCACGTCCGAAAGGAAAGACGCGGTCTCCGACCCCTTGACGCAATATCCCCGCGAAAAGTCCCAAGACGTATTCATCTGTCCCTCCCAATACAGACAGTAGAACTGCCGGGCATCCTGAAATGTCAGCGTTCCATCCGGAGCAGCAACAAAATCAAGCCATCCATTCAACGCGTAGTCGGGATAGGTACAGGTCAGCTTTCCGTTCAGCTCCAACTTGACGCCGCAAACCGTTTCCTCTTCTGGATAGAGATAAATCACCGGCTTGCATGCGACCGCTCCCCGAGTACTGTAATAGGATCCATCGCACAACGCACTCCACCCCAAGGGATGATAATCCCTCAGCAACGACCAGTAGAATACCGCACGGTAGACGAGAAGTCCCGTAGTTGACTTGTAGTCGTAGAAGTCCGCATAAAGAATATAATCATCTTCAGTCTGAAGCACTTGCAGCAGAGCCGCTCCGCTGACCGAACGACCATTGATCTTGCCCGAAGCCTTCACCATGCCGTCTAAACCGACAGTAAACGTCAAGGAAGGTGAAACATACCCATAAACGCAGCCAGGACAGGCAATCTTGTCGGAACCAAGCACCACACCCTGAATCTTCCCAATCTTGGAAAGGCTTGTCACCATCTCCTTCATCTGCGGATCGGTCTTTGCCACGTTCCGCTGCCCGAGCGCCGACCACTCAGACCAGAGGTCGCCAAACGACCCCTCGACCTGATATGTTCCGAGACCACCCCCCGGATAGACAAGTAAATCGCACCAATTGCCTTTGGCATCGGACAGATAGACGTAGATCTCCTCCTCGGTCACATAACAGGAATAGCCGGACAAGCTAACCATTCCACCATTCGCAGGATACTTCACGCTGATTTTGCCATCCTTTGCAACTGTCAACGAGAAAGATCCTCCTACATTGTAGATTCCATAGCCAATACCGTCCTCCGAGTCGTCTTCGGAGAAATCATACCCGATATCGCCACCATAGGATCCAACGGCCTCCGTCGGAAATGCCTTAACCTCGACCGTAAACGTCGCCTTCGCCGTCAGCGCACCGTTCTTCGCCGTCAGTGTCACGGTATAGACACCCGCCTTCGTCGCCATTCCCATAAGGGACGCGGATCCCCAGCTCTTGTCATAGACAAACCTGAGTCCCGGCGGAACTCCTGTCGCCGAAACGGTCGCTCCAGGCGGACAATCGAACAACCAAAGGTCCGCCCTGCATGCAAAAGATTCCCCCACCCGGAAGGAATAGGCGGAATCATTATAGACCAGCCCCTCGAAGAACGAGTTCTGGATGTTTGGGACTACCACGCGCACCACCTGTTGAGCAGTCGCACCCGAGAGGTTCTTCGCTGTCAGCGTCACAAGCGAGGTGCCAGGCTTGAGCTTCGAGACATCCGTCACCTGCAAAGCATAATATCCATCCACAAAAGCGAGCTTCACACCCGACGGCAGGCCTTTCGCCGTGACTTTGGGCAGGGTTTCGCTTGTCACCTCGAACCAATAGGAATCTTGAGTGGACTCCGTATCTACATCCCAGTTCCAAGAGCCTAAACCGCCTCCTACGAATTCCAGGGACATATCTTCAGCCTTTGACACGAAACGCGCATAGAAGGCCCCGCCGTCTTCGTCAGCCGATTGCACGAAGGTCAAATTCTGCGTCCGATAGTCAGAATCTCCCTCATAGGGTTCCGTGCAGTCCTCATCTAGATACCACCCTGCGAAATAGTAGCCCGCCGCTGGCTTTGCGGTCAACTTTACTTTTGCGCCCGCCGAATAGACACCGGTGCCCGTTACCGCGCCGCGATTGTTCTGACCATTCCCGCATTTCACATTCACGTAGTGAGAACCTCCATCCCTGACGACAATTGTCTTTACGGTCTTCTGTCGCCACGAGTCTATGAATGTAACCGTATATTTCCCAACTTTTGTCGGCATGCCAGAAATGAAATCGCCACACGCGGAGCAGACATCTCCCGAGCACTTGCCGCCAGCTTGAAACTTGACTCCGACGGGAAGCCCACTGACGGATTTTAGACCTGCGTTCAGACAGAATTCCTCCAGGGGAAGCCCCGTACAGAAATCGACCTCATCAAGGTACTCGGAGATACCGATGTCGTCGTAGTCTCCCACATCAACGCCGCCGACCACCCACTTCTGCATAGCCGTGAACTTATAACCGTTGGCATTCGTCGCCGTCCACGTCACCCAGTAGGCACTGGCTTTTGTTGTCTTCCCCTTCACGATCCCCGTCTTTACATCATACTTCAGTCCTGCGGGAAGTCCCGCCACCTTCAACGTCACTTTGCTTCCGGATTCAAGAGAAATACAGTTCTCGGCCATCTCTTCGAAGTCCTCGTCAACATCGAGTTCCATCTCTCCCACCTCGATGGAGAGATAGTCATCCTCGACAGAGATGTCATCCCCGATTGGCGGTAATGATGGATCAATAGCACCCTCTTCAGGCGGCACCACGTAGGCGACCCACCAGTCGTCCATCTCGACATCGCGGCAGTACAGG